>QIKT01000183.1 GCA_003233095.1 Oceanospirillales bacterium
AGGTCAGACCGGAACGCTCGATTTCTTCACGCTGAATAACAAATACTGGTGAGGCTTGCTCGATGTCAGCGCGCTTGATGCGAGAACCAGTTACGTTCACGCGATCCAGCTCAGCTGCACCTTCGTCCTGGTCCTGCGCAAGAGCAGTTCCAGTAACACCAAGCCCACAGACCATTCCGGTCACCAGCGCAGTGTTGACAGCACTATATAGTGGGTTACGTTTATTTTTCATTCAAAGACTCTCCACAGGTTTGTCTTGATTGGCACTCAAAAACAATTTTTCGGGGCTACGCATTATGTTCTTCCATGGGCATAGTCAACCACGCCTTCCTTAGGCGATGGGCAATGTTAGCACCTTGATAACGATAATATAAGCCTTTCTATACGAAAAATGCTGTCTTCCCGCACTTTTGGCACCTCTGAACCCCTTCAAGGGCGCAGGCCTAAGGCAATATTATTATGAAAAACAACTGTTTGGGAGCATCTAATACTTGTCGTCCCGGGTCATGAAGCGCGGGAAAAGCACCGGATTGACCGGTGTCCAGGGACGCTGGGCGGGTTGATTCTGCTCATAGTCAATCAGCATCCTCTTGAGGTCTTCCTGCGTTTGTGAATCACCCATCTTCACCGCTTCGAAGATGGCCTGCGCCTGGTAGCTTGCCGCATCCTCAAACTGGCCTCGGGCAGCCTGGATCATGGCCAGAGTGGTAATCACCTGCACAGTGGGTTCCAGTCGATACATGTTCAGTGCAGCATTCGCCGCCTGCCCCATGTGTTCGGCGTGCATTGATGGACAGGTTGCGACGACCCGAACATACATCATCAACGCTTCGAAATCAGTCTGCAATTCAGTCACCAGATCCAGCAGTGTTGCTGTCGCCTTGACGCAGTTGCCAGATTCATATTCGGCCGCTGCTTTTCTATATGCCAGCTCGACTCGTTCCGGTTTCAGCTCCAATGCACGCTGGTAGTGCCTTGCCGCATTCTGATAGTCGAGTTGCCTCATCAGTGAATTGGCTAAAAACTGATGCGCCACAAAGGACTCATCCTGCGAGGTAACCGCCCGCTGATAATAGCCGGCAGCGTCGATATCATCCTTCGACAGCTCAGCCAGAGACCCTCGCTCCATCAGCGCTTCGGTCAGGTCGGGATGCTTCTCAATGATCTGATCGAGCATCAGGATTGCCTGCTCCCGCTGCTCCAGTGCATCCAGCATTCTTGCCTGATGCACAGAGACCTTCGGATTGTCCGGGTCCAGTGCGGCGGCCTGGCCCAGCAGTTGCAGGGAAATTTCAAAATCTCTCGCCGCGGCGGCCTTTTGAGCCAGTGACATGTAATAGGCCGAGCTGCGCGATTGACGGCGAACACGATCATGAATCGGATCGGCATAGTAAACGGGCCTTGCCCCTTGCATGGTCAAGACTTCACGCGCCTTTTCCACATCACCAACCTGCCTGTAGGCCTGAGCGATATGATAGTTCAACAGGGTCGCATCAGGTTGTAGTTCCTGCGCTCTGAGATAATAGGCCAGTGCCGCCTGATGATCACCATTCAGTGATTTGACCCGACCCAAGGACGACTGAACGATTGCGACATCCGGGCTGGATTCAAGCAAGCCTTCGAGCGCCTCATTGGCCTGATCAAGCTGACCGGCCTCCAGGTAAGCTTCTGCGAGTCGAATCCTTGAAGGTCCGTAATCGGGGTTCAGATCCGCAGCACTTCGAAGGGAGGCAATGGCATCTGCAAAGCGGCCGGTGGAGTGTGCAATGATGCCGGCCAGATGATGCCAGCGAGCATCCATGGGCGACAGTGCAACCGCGTTCTGATACGCCTGTCCGGCGGCCTGTTCAAACTCATGGGCGTGATAGATAGATCCCAGTTGAGCGTAATCTGTCGCCGTCTTCTGTGATCCGTCGAATTGCTCACGCGCCTGAGCAATCACCTCACCGACAGCACCGGTGAGGTTATCGGTAGCCGGGTGTTGAATTTGAACTTCAGCCGAGGCTGCTGATATCAGCAGCAAACAGGCGATCAGCCCGAAGATATTGATAGTGCTCACGAGTTGGGTTGCTCCAGAGTGTGATAGCGATTGGTGGACAGGCCCTTGAGTGATTGGGCCGAGCCATCTGGCCAGCGAATTTCTATGTCAACCGGATCTGAATAGGAACCTAGACCGGTCAGAATTCTTGGATCATGCGCGCAGAGATAGCTTCCATCAGTTCGTGAACGCCGCCTGAGTATGCGATCGCCCACAGCGATGCTGACTTCGGCACCCAAGGCCAACTGTCCACCCTGAAGTCGCAAATCGAGTCCTAGCCAGTGATGACCCGCTTCATGGTCATTGATCAGCAGTTCGACCGGGCCGGCGTTATTGGTGACCACGATATCGGTATCGCCATCATTGTCCACATCACCGAAGGCTGCGCCTCGGCTGACACGCAGTCGCTGCAGCGATTCTGCGTACTGATCGGATACATCCTCATACTCACCCGCTCCGACATTCCGCCACAGTTGATTGTACTGCTTGAGAGGAAACCGATCGCCTTCACGATCCTGAGATTCGATCTTGACCACTGCACCATTGGCGCTGAACAGGTCGAGCCAGCCGTCATTGTCATAGTCAAACCAGCGGGTCCCGAAACCGGTGTAGGCAAAACTGCTCGCCCCAAGCACTGATCGACCCGTGGTATCCATGAACCAACCCTGACCGTCGTTTACATACAGCGTGTTGGTTTGCCGGTTCAGATGGGTCATGAACAGATCCAGATCGCCATCCGCATCAAAATCAGCAGCATCCACGCCCATACTGGCCTCAGGTGTGCCGGTCATGTTGACGGCAACTCCAGCCAATAGCGCTTCATCAATGAAGGTTTTCTTGCCCTGATTGAGCCAGAGGAAATTGGAGGCACCATCATTGGCAATGTACAGGTCAGTCAGTCCGTCACCATTGAAATCGCCGGCAACACCTCCGAGACCCGGTGCGTCGACATTGCCGATCCCCACCAAGTTGGTTACATTTTCGAATCGCTTGCCATCCACATTTCTCAACATGCGATCTCCGACTGCCTTGTATGATTGTGGCGAACAGTAGTCGGGCGCGTCGTAATTGCTGCGACAGGTTTTCTGAGTCTGGAAGGAAAAATTGACGTAGTTGACAATATACAAATCCATCCAACCGTCGTGATCATAATCAATGGGCACCGCCGTGATGCTCCATCGATCATCATCAGCGCCCCAAGAAGAGGTCTCATCCTTGAAACCACCTTTGCGGTCATTGATCAGAAGCTGATTACCACCAAAACCGGATCGATACAGGTCGGGCCAACCATCACCATTGGCATCAATCACAGTGAGGCCCATACCATAACCCGGAGCCGCCTTCAAACCGCTTTGCTCGCTGACATCAACGAACTGACTGACACCATTGTTCAGATCGTTGCGAAACAGTCGATCGGTCAATGGTGCGCCTTTCGCAGGTTTGAACACAGCCTGATCCATGCTCACCCCCTCTCCAAGCAATTCGCCCTGGACCAGATACAGATCCAGATCACCATCACGATCAATATCCAGCATGGCCGCACCCGCGCCCATCATTTCGGGAAACAACGTTTGACCAGTCATTCCATTGAAGTGGACAAAATCCAGACCCTGCTGTTTGGCACGGTCAACGAACTCGGCATGGGCTCCACCAGAGATGAGGACCCAGAAGATCAGCAGAGAGTTCAGATGATTCAGCTTCATGTTGCAGAGATTCCTGGTTCAAGCGCGACACCACATTATAGGGACTCGTTCGGTTCATGTGTATCAGCATCAGTAACATTAACTCCACCACAGAGAACAGAGCTTGGGAGCCTCTGAACAAGTCTTAAGCGAGTTGGATTGAGATGGGAAATGCGTCCGATCAAGGCGCCTGAGCGCACGCTCAAGACAACCGATCACAACTTGTTCAGAGGCTCCCTTGTACACTGTGCCGGCCGCAGACTTGCCGTTATCCATCAACACATGAAACAATTACTGACACTCATTACCGGATTGTTCCTGCTGACCTCTGTGACCACCTGCAAGCCAATTCGTTTCCTCAACGCGACGACCAGCAAACCGGACGAGGTGCAAAGGGTCGAGATGGCCTACGGCAAACTAGCTCGACAGTCTATGCTCGTCTATACGCCTCCCAACCCCAGAGCCACCGTATTTTTCTTTTATGGCGGCAGCTGGATTAAGGGCAAAGCCAGCGAATACGAGTTTGTCGGTCGCACACTGTCCAAGCGCGGACTGCAGGTCGTCATCCCCGATTACCGGCTGTATCCAGACGTTCAATACCCTGTCTTTCTCGAAGATTCAGCCGAGGCCGTCACCACGGCTATCTGCACGCCCGGCTTGATCAAGACAGGCAAGTGGGTTGCGATGGGCCACTCTGCTGGCGCCTACAATGCAGCGATGCTCGCGCTGGATCCTGACTGGATGGAAGCGTTCATGGCAGCAATTGACGGTGACCCGAAAAGGGGCAGTGCCTTCGATGCCTGGATCGGGCTCAGTGGACCCTATGATTTTCTGCCGACCGACAGCGCTCTGCTCAACGGAATTTTCACTGCTGGGGGTCAGGGCAGCGACACACAACCGGTCAATCATGTCAGTGCCGGCGATCCGCCGGCCATGCTGGTGCATGGACTGGAAGATGACACGGTCAGAATCAGTAATTCCAAGAGCATGGCGCGCCACTATGAAGAACAGCAATTGCGCGTCCAGACACAATATTATCCCGACACCTCGCATGCAGCGACCCTGATCGCGTTTTCGGGCCTGGGCAAGCCCACAGACAATGAGGTGGTCGCAGACGTTATTCGTTATGTCGACCAGCAGACCGGTAGCAACAAATCGAGATGGCAGACGGGCTGCCCCTGAGCGACCGAATCAGACTGCCTCGGCAACCACTCTGCGCAACAGGCTGACATGAATCGCCTGTACTTCGGACAACTTGCGCGTCAGAAGGTCACTCTGGGGACGCTGCATGATAGCCTTGCTGATAGAATGCTCGGCTGCCAGAATCCCGCTCAGGCCCTGCTGTATGCCATCGGGCAGGATCAGTTTCTGGCGGTCCTCGAGATCCGAGATCATGCGTGACAGAGACCGTATCTCTGTCGCATAAGCCTGCTGTTGCTCAGCCCATTGCCTGGGAAAGTCTGCATCAACCAACTGATCGGGCAATGGCACCGCAGACTGTCCAGCCGGCCGATCACCCACCTGCCACCACACAACACTCACACACAGAAGCAGCGACACTGCGATGGCCCATACCGGTGTTCGGAGGCCAGCATGATGTTGGGGTCGATCTTCCAGTCGAGGTTCGATATCCACCCACAGATCACGCTGAGGTGTCAGCTCAGGGGACAGATTGTCGAGCACTCGGTCCAGTTGCTTGTCATTGAAGTTCATGCCATCCACTCCTTCAGTAGTTGACGCGCCCGATACAGGTGAGCTTTGGAACTGCCTTCGGCGATGCCCATCTGCTCGCCAATTTCTCGATGTTTATAGCCTTCGATATCATGCAGCACCAGCACCCGTCGGGCCTGTTCTGGCAATCGGGCCAGCAGCTGCTCAAGATCCATGCAGATTCCAGGACGGCGGCGAAGCGGGTCTGCAGCGCGCTCCTGGTGACCATCACTGTGCAGCTCCTGCTTCAATCGTTTGGCCTGACTGCGCCGATCGTCGAGAACGAGATTGACGGTCAGCCGATGCAGCCAGGTTGAAAAGCGAGCCCGCGATTCAAAACGAGCCAGCTTTTGCCATGCGCGAACAAAGGCGTCCTGGGTCAGCTCTTCGGCGACCGAGACCTGCCCACCAACCATCCGCAGGCAAAGCGCATAAACCCGCCCGACATGACCGCGATATAGCTGCTCGAATGCCGCACGATCTCCAGCCTTCGCATCACTGATCCATTGCGATTCGGTTTGCTGACTGACAGCCTTTTCCTGTGTGACTTGACTCAAAAGGACCAACATGAAACGCCTTGCAACCAGATCGATCTTACTGGATAGACGAATGTTTTGAGAAAAAGGTTCAAACGCCATCGAACGACGGCGTGACATTTCAGCAAACGGGAGCTCGAATCTGCCCCGAGAATCGAACAATCAGCCGCGCTCACCGCGACTGATTGTTGCCTTGATCAGGATTGAACAGCCAGCGCGTCAGCCACTTGCTGACAAGTCTGCTTGAGACGTTCGGGCATGCGATCGCCATAGCTATCCAGATACTGTCCGATCTGCGCGATCTCCTCGCTCCAGCCCTCGATATCGACTGCAACCAGATCCGCCATGGTTTGTGGGTCGATAGACAAACCGTTGGTGTCAATGGCATCGACGCCAGGGAGGTGGCCAATGGCCGTTTCAATCGCATCACCGCGCCCCTTGCAGCGATCCAGGATCCACTCCAGAACGCGGATATTGTCGCCAAAACCAGGCCACATGAACGCACCATCTTCATTCTTGCGGAACCAGTTCACATGGAATACTTCGGGCGGATAGCTGGCCGAATCAGCAATTGACAGCCAGTGAGTGAAATAATCGGCAAAGTTGTAACCGCAAAACGGCTTCATGGCCATTGGATCCCGACGGACCACGCCGACGGCGCCGGTCGCAGCCGCCGTGGTCTCTGATGCCATCGAGGCGCCGAGCAGCACGCCGTGCTGCCAGTTTTTTGCCTGCATCACCAGGGGGACCAGACGCTCGCGCCTGCCACCGAAGATGATTGCCGAAATCGGGACGCCTTCGGGTGCTTCTGCCTGATCCGAGTAACTGGGACAATTCTTCATTGACACGGTAAATCGGGAATTGGGGTGAGCAGCCGGTCCATTGGAAGGCGCATAAGTTTGCCCTTTCCAATCGGTCGCAGGCTCGCCTTCGCTGAGACCTTCCCACCAGGGTTGATGATCATACGTTTCTGCCACATTAGTGAAGATGGCATCTTCGCTAAGCATTGCTAGGGCATTCGGGTTGGTGGACTCACTGGTCCCGGGGGCGACGCCAAAGAAGCCCGCCTCGGGGTTGATTGCCCACAAACGACCATCGTCTCCAGGGCGCATCCAGCAGATGTCATCGCCGACCGTCCAGACTTTCCAGCCATCCTTGCTGGCCGGTGGAATCATCATTGCAAGGTTGGTTTTGCCACAGGCGGATGGAAAAGCAGCCGCCACATAGTGTGTTTCACCCTGGGGATTTTCCACACCCACAATCAGCATGTGCTCTGCCAGCCAACCTTCCTGACGAGCCTGCCAGGAGGCAATTCGCAGCGCGTGGCACTTCTTGCCAAGCAAGGCATTGCCACCATACCCGGAGCCATAACTCTTGATCGCCAGCTCTTCGGGGAAATGCATGATGAAGCGACGATCAGGATCCAGTTCTCCAGTGGAGTGCAGCCCCCTGACGAATGAGCCTTCGCGCTCGATCCGTGCCAACGCCTGTGCGCCCATGCGTGTCATCAGCTTCATGTTGACCACGACATAGGGACTGTCGGTCAGCTCGATGCCGCAGCGTGCCAGCGGTGAGTCGATTGGCCCCATGCAATAGGGCACCACATACATCGTACGTCCCTGCATGCAACCATCGAACAGATCATCCATTTGTCGATGACCGTCGCCGGGCGACATCCAGTGATTGTTTGGCCCCGCATCGTCTTCCTTCTCGGTGCAGATGAAGGTCAGATGTTCGACACGAGCCACATCTTGAGGATCGGAACGGTGCAGAAAACAGTTGGGGTGAGTGTCTGGATTCAGCGCCGTCATGTCACCAGAGTCCTGCATCAGGCTCATCAGCGACTGATATTCAGAATCACTGCCATCACACCAGATGACCTGCTCTGGACGTGTCAATTTTGCGACTTCGTTGATCCAGTCATTCAGTGGTTGATTCGTCGTGCTCATCTGCCGGTGTCCTCCTGGATGGCTCGATAGGACCGACAGGGCACAACGCCCCGTGCGCGGGCTACCACTCAGTCTTGTTGCAAACCATTCATGTGATGTGTGTCTGGGTGATTGATTGTGGGACCAGCACCTTGTCAGTCCGACGTTCAGCGTGCAGGAAAGGCGCACACCATATCGTCGTTTGGCCCATAATTCAATGCCTCGCTATGCCAAAAAATGACCGAATCGACCCACCGATCCAGAAGGTCCTGTGATCATTCCTCATGCTGCTGTGGAATCAGGCTCTGAATCACGTGTTCGATGTATTCGGAGACCTCCTGCTGACTCATTCGCAAGGCCTTGAATTGCTGATAATACTGGAGAAAACCCACGTAGGACAGGTAGGTCAGGCGCGCCCGATGGCCCGCCGCGCTGCTGTCCATGCCGAGCTCTTCATAACTGCGAGTCAGAAAACTGACGCGCCGTTCCGAGACTCGCTGCATCACTTCGGCAACAACCGGATGATCGGTGCTGCGAAACAAGGCTGAGAAGATCAGATGGGACTGAATTTCCTTGATGGTCCGGCGAAACAGCAGGCGCAGCTTGCTGGAGGGGTCGCTGAGCATGGCAATGCTTCGCTCAAAGGTCTTGATATCGTTGTCTTCCCAGCGCATGACCGCCGCTTTGATCAGCGCATCCCGGTTGGCGAAGTGCCAATAGAAGCTGCCCTTGGTCACACCCAGATCGCGAGCCAGCGCTTCAACTGCCAATGCCGCAACACCCTGATGAGCAATGGTATTCAGAGCGGCCTGTTCCCAATCCCGCTCAGTGAGCGAACTCTTGTCACTGGCGACCTGTAGCTTGGGCATGGCATCTGGCTCCGAAAATCAACACAATCATTATGACCATACGCATGCGTATTGACAAATTAATTTTTGTCACCATACTATTGCGTATGGAACTGGCATCAGTCAGAAGAGTCGTTACATTTCAGGAGCAACCATGACCACCCTATATTTATTGTGCGCCTTGCTCGCCGTCGGACTGGCCAGCGGGTACTTTCGCGTCAGCCTGATGAGATGGACCATTGCTACAGCTGCCACGATTGCACTGTTTATCTTCACAGGATCAGTTGGATGGCTGACAGCCATTCTGGTCACCGCCGTCTTTGGCGCCAGCGCCTTCGTTCTGAACAGCCAGGCACAGCGTCGTCAGCTGATCACCAGGCCTGTACTGGACATGTACACCAAGCTGGCGCCCAAGCTGTCCGAGACCGAACAGATTGCCCTGGAAGCAGGGACAGTCGGCTGGGAAGGTGAATTGTTCGCTGGCAAACCAGATTTTAAAATCCTTCACCGTCTGCCAGAACCCGAGCTGTCTGCTCGCGAGCGGAGCTTCCTGAACGGTCCAGTCGAGACGCTCTGCGGCATGCTGGATGACTGGAAAATCTCACACGAACTGGCGGACTTGCCTCCAGAAGTCTGGGAGTATCTGAAAACAGAACGCTTTTTCGGTATGATCATCCCAACCGAATATGGTGGACTGAGCTTCTCGGCTCACGCCCATTCATGCGTCCTGCAAAAAGTCTCCAGCTGCAGTGTGACCGCATTTTCGACCATTGCTGTGCCCAACTCTCTGGGCCCGGCCGAACTCTTGCTGCACTACGGCACCGAAGAACAGAAGAATCATTACCTGCCCAGATTGGCCAAGGGTCAAGAGATTCCATGCTTCGGCCTGACCGGTCCAACGGCAGGCTCCGATGCCACCTCCATACCCGATACCGGTGTGGTCTGCATGGGCATGTATGAGGGCAAGGAAGTTCTTGGACTACGCCTGAACTTTGACAAGCGATACATCACTCTGGCGCCGGTTGCTACTGTCATTGGCCTGGCCTTCCAGATGCAAGACCCGGACGGCCTGCTCGGCGACAAGGCAGATATTGGAATTTCGCTGGCATTGATTCCACGCGATACCGAGGGCGTGGAAATCGGACGCCGACACTTCCCCATGAACAACCCCTTTCAGAACGGCCCCATCCGCGGCAAGGACGTGTTTCTTCCGATGTCCACACTGATCGGCGGCTCTGACATGGCAGGACAGGGCTGGCGCATGCTGGTCGAAGTCTTGTCGGTGGGCCGCGCCATCTCGCTGCCATCCTCAGCCGCAGGCGGCATGCGCGCAGTCGCGATGTATACCGGAGCTTATGCGCGCATTCGCAAGCAGTTCAATCTGTCCATCGGTCGTTTCGAAGGGGTCCAGGAAGCTCTGGCCCGGATTGGTGGATACACTTACGCCGGAACGGCGTTGGCGCGGATGACGGCCGCAGCAGTAGATCGTGGCGAAAAACCATCGGTTCCTTCTGCAATTGCCAAATATCACACGACCGAACTAGCCAGAAAATGTGTCACTGACTCGATGGATATTCTTGGCGGCAAAGGCGTCATCATGGGTCCAAAGAACCTCAGTGGTCGTGGCTATCAAGGCTCGCCGATTGCAATCACGGTCGAGGGTGCCAATATCATGACCCGCAGCCTGATGATCTTCGGCCAAGGTGCCATCCGCTGCCACCCTTACGTGCTCAAGGAAATGGCTGCCCTGTCCATCGAGGACCGCTCGGAGAGACTCAAGGCCTTTGATTCGGCGCTATTCGGCCATATCGGCGTGGCCGTCTCGAATGCCTGCCGTTCACTGGTACTCGGACTGACTCGTGGTTCACTCGCACGCGTTCCAGGCAGCAAGGCCACCCGACGATACTATCGTGCCATCAATCGCTATAGTGCGGCACTGGGCCTGGCATCGGACATTTCGATGTTGACTCTGGGTGGCAAGCTGAAGTTCAAGGAGCGTCTGAGTGCACGACTGGGTGATGTACTCAGCCAGCTGTACATCCTCTCCTCTATCCTCAAGCGCTTCGAAGACGATGGCCGACCTGCCTCAGACCTGCCCATGCTGCATTGGGCCTGCCAGGATGCCACACACAAAATGCAGGAAGCTCTTGACGGGGTCATGAGAAATTTCCCGGTTCGTCCAGTGGCCTGGCTGATGCGAGCGATGATCTTCCCGATTGGTCGCTGGTATCGTGAACCGGCTGATCGCCTCGGCGCTCAGGTCGCCAATTTGTTACTCAGCCCCAACGAGGCTCGCGATCGCCTGATCGCATTGACCTTCAAAGCCAACCTGCCCAATTACCATGCCGGTCAGATCGAAGCCGCCCTGCCTGATATCATTCGCGCAGAACCCATCGAACGGAAACTGCGCAAGGCCGTGATCGCAGGTCAGATCACGCCAGCCGCAGAATCCGCCCATCTGGATGAGGCGGTTCGTCTGAACCTGATCAACGACGATGACCGCGCGCTGATCGAAAAGACTCGCCATGATGTGGCCAAGATCATTGCCGTGGACGACTTCACTACCGAGGAACTGGCTGCAGGCGAAATCAGCAAACCAGCGCCAAAGAAGCGTCGCAACAAGACTCGCGAAGCGGCATGAACGACTGAGCTGCATTGTCGAGCCACACCAAAAAGGCCGGCATATTGCAGGCCTTTTTCATGGGCACAGCAACAGAGTTCGACCAGGGAGCCTCTGAACAAGTCTCAAGCGAGTTGGATTGAGAAGGGAAATGCATCCGATCAAGGCGCATGAGCTGAGTCATAGTGTTGCTATGGCTCGGTTCATGCAACGCCCAGCGGGCGTAGTTCACGCTCAAGACAGCCGATTACGACTTGTTCAGAGGTTCCCTGGGTCATCGCACACCAAACCAGAGTGGAAGCCTGAGTCCGAGCATCAACTGAGGCTCGCCTCGATCAATCAGGTCATCGAGCGCATCGTCATACAGGGTATAGCGATAGCGCAGGTCGGCAATCATCTGCAGGCCAGAATCGCCCAGCCCCCAGGAACCACCGATCGCAACGCTCAGTGCCACGTCAGTTGACGACAGTGCATTCAGGTCGGTTCGAAGCGCCCCAACGCTCATCAGAAAATAGGGATCCCAGAGGGGTTCGCGATTGATCTGCAGCCAATTGAAGCCTATTCCCAACTGCTTCAGATCTTGATCCTCTGTCAGACTATGCTCATCGCGCCACAGCTCCACTTCCCAGCTCGAGGTCGCATGACGATTGCGGCCCAGCACCAGGCTGACGACAGTTCCCTCATCGGTCTCTGGTTGCGATTCCTGCACGGAGATGCCAGCGTTGACGCCCAGATACCAGGGCGCATTGGGCGTATTGTTCTGAGCCTGGCACGGACTGGTCGAGATCCCTCCCAGCGATGCGGCGATAATGGCCAGTTGCATTCTTGTCATCATGGATCCTGCTTGTCCTCGAATTCTCGTCCAGTGCGTTGAGCCACCCAGGCCCACAGACCTGCGACTGGAATGACCAGCAACAGGATCAGCTTGATCGACAGACCGGCTGATGCGTTGAGCAGATGATACAGATGTCCACTCGCCACATCACCACCGCGATAAATGACGGTGTCGATGAAATTCTTGCTCTTGAATTTCTGCTCACGGGTCACCCGCGTGTACAGCAGGTCCCTGGCGGGTTTCATCAGGCCATATTCCCCACCGCGCCGGATGACCTGGGCAATGCCCATGACCAACAGGCTCGGCGACAGACTGAAGGCGATCAATGCCACGACCGTCAGGATCGGCATCAGGGCCAGTGCCCAGGACACACCACAACGCCTGATCAGCGCGGCGGTCAACACAAACTGCAGCAGGAAAGCGACCACATTGGCACCCAGATTCACCAGCGAGAAATATTGCCGGGCCTCTGCCTCGCTCGAAGTCATCAGCTCGACGAAATAGATTTCGGCATAGTAAAACACCGTATTCATGATCGGCAGAAACACCAGCAGCAGGCCAATTCGTCCCAGATAAGGGGATTTGATCAATTCGGTGGCACCAGCGAAGATCGTGCCGCCAATAGGATTGCCCGCCTGCAGACGTTGGCCGGGATCAGCAGCCTGAGTGCCAAGCAGACGCATCAGAAACCAGAGTGCGACTGTCAGCATGATCGCGGCCAGCAGCATGATGCCCTGAACGCTGACCAGTGCGGCCAGCACGCTGGACAATAGTGACCCGGCAATGGCAGCCAGGCTTCCTCCTGCCGCAATCGGCCCGAACAGACGCTTGGCCTGTTCCGCCTGGAACAGGTTGGCCATGAAGCTCCAGAATACCGAGACCACAAACAGGTTGAAGACACTTAACCAGACAAAATAGATGCGCCCAGTCCAGACACTGTCCAAACCACCTGTGAGCAGCACAACGAAGATCAACAGATTGCTGATGAAAAACAGATAAATGGAGGGCAAAAAGACGCGCTGCGAGAACCGGGACACCAGAAAACCGAAGATCGGCACCACCACCAGCGTGGCCACGAAAGTGCCAGTGAACAACCAGGGAACCGATTCATACCCACCGGTCACAACCTGACTTTCACGCAGGGGTCTGAGCAGACTGTAGGCAAACATCAGACTGCCAAAATGTCCCCATGAAAGCAGTACTCTGGACCACTGGTCGCGCGGAATCAGCCGTTCAAGCAAGGCACAGTTCGCAGCAAGCTGACGGGTATCCAGAATGCGCGATGATTACGCATCGTCCGACTCTTCAGCGAGGGCTGATGGCGGCCTGGACGCCCCCTGACGCATCACGGCCTGACCTGGCCTGAGGCGCTCGGCACCTCGAATGATGACTTCATCGCCGACAGCGAGGTCGCCCTCCACGGCGATCAGACTACCCGCAGCCACACCTGTGGTCACCACGACCTGCCTGGCGGTGCCATCCTCATTGATGCTAAATACCGAGACCTGACCAGGGCGTAACACCAGCGCATCGCGTGGCACAACCAGATGCGAGGTTGACGGTGCGGTTGGCATGGACAAACGGGCGGTCTGGCCCATTTGAAGCGGCGCATCCAGCGAGGCCCTGACTTCAGTCAGGTGGGTTGCTTCGTCGCCAACCGGCACCACCGAAGTGACCGTCACCCTGAATATCTGGCTCATGCCATTGCCGGTCGTTCGTGCGTCAAGAATCTGCCCTGGTTGAACAAAGCGCATTAATGACAAGGGCGCTCGGGCAACCAGCTCCAGCCGATCACGATTGGCCAGTCTCAGCAGGTCCGAACCAGACGACACACTCTCTCCTGCTCGAGCATAGCGCTCGATAATGACGCCAGCAAAGGGCGCTTCAAGGCGACTGCGGCGAATCTGATCCACGACCCGATCGAGACGGGCTCGGGTAGAGCGTGTCTGTGCCCGAGTCTGGTCCCGATCGGCTCGGGTCTGCTCAAGCAGATTCCTGGCTGCCGCGTTCTTCTCCGACAGCGACGTCAGACGATCAAACTCTTCGCTGGCGAATCGAGCCCGTGCCTGCAAGCCTTCCAGTTCGGCGGTCAATTCATCACGTTGAAGTTCCAGGCCGATGGAATCGATTTGGGCCATCGAATCGCCTGCTTCAAACACGGCGCCTATATCGGCAATGCGCTGTAAGCGCCCACTCACCTCAGCGCTGATCCGCGCGTCATCCAGACTCACGGTGGTTGCCGCCACTTCGGTGACAGGCGTCAGGGTTTCCATTCGAGCCGTGTCGGTCACCACAGTGGGCGGACCGAACTGCGCCTGAGCGTTTCCGGCCAGCATCATCAACAACAGTACGTTGCAATCAAACCGCTTCATGGGGTCGTTCTCCAAGTCGTAACAGGCTGGGCAACAGGATCAGGGTAAACAGCGTCGAGACCAGCATACCACCGACAATCACCGCCGCCAGACCTCGATACAGTTCGGTACCCGCGCCAGGGATCAGCATCAGCGGCAGCATGCCGAACAGACTGGTCACGGTGCTCATCAGGATCGGTCGCAAACGCAGGCGCATTGCGCTGCGCACGGCTTCGACCCGGCTCATGCCTTCGCGCTCTGCGTCGCGAGCTCGATACACCAGCAGGATGGCATTGTTGACCACCAGACCCAACAGAATGACAAAACCGATCATCGTCAGCAGGTCCATGCTCTGGCCCGTGCCGGTGCTCTTGAGGAGGACAAAATCAAGCAGTCTGAGAAACAGCACGCCGCCGACGGTTGCCATCGGCAGAGTCAGGACGACCAACAGGCTGTCCTTGTAGGATTTGAACAGGGCCGAAATCAGCAGATACAGAATCACGATGGCCAGGGCAAAGGTGCCGGCAAGTGACTTGAGCACCTGATCCAGCGCCTCGGCGGTGCCTCGATAACTCAGTGTCGCACCCTCAGGTAGCATCGCCTGTAGTGGCGGCGAGACGTCCTGCTTGAGTGTCTCGATTGCTGATTCCAATGGAATATTTTCAGGCGGCGTGATTTGCAGCGTGATGGTTCGCCGACGATCAATCCTTCGAATCTGACTGGGGCCCGCAGTGCGCTCCAACTGTGCCAACTCACCCAGGGTATACAGACCGCCATTGGCCGTGGACATGGGCAAGGCCATCAAATCTTCAGGAGTTTGCCAGGCTTCTGATCGCATGATGACGTCCAGCCGACGATCCCCGTCAAAATACTCGCCGACGAAGGCACCATCCCCCATGGCTCGAATCATCATCGCCAGATTGCTGCGATTCCAGCCGGCCTCGGCGATGGCACGATCATCAGGAATCAGACGCAGTTCCGGCTCGGCCAGTTGCAGACCGGGTATTGGACGAATCTGGGCTCCTGGCAAGGCCTCGGAGATCATCCCGAACGCGGCACCGGCAGCACCAAGAATCGACTCGTATTCTCGGGACTGGATGTCCAGCTCGATCACTCGACCGCCCTGGCTCCCTCCAAAAATCGGCGCACGGGAGGCAAAGCCGAAAGTATCAGGGAAACCGGGCAGCACCTTGCCATTGATTTCACCAAGTAGTGCGTCGACATCTGCCGGGTCGCTCGCGCTGCCCCCAAAAAAACCACCGGTTCCAAAAAAACCAAGAAAATAATTGTTCATTCGGGGTGAGGCATCTTCTTCCAGGTAGGTCATGAACCGCTGGTCCAGCACCTGCGTCAGTTCTTTCTCTGCGGTATCGACGCCCAGGCCCGGCGCCGTCTGCAGGAATCCGAAAAAGAAGTTCTGCTTGCCGGTTGGCAGATACTCGGCAGGTGGACGCAGAAACCACATCAGAGCGAGGGGTAGCAGAATCAGGCCGAGAATCCACATCCAGCGACCTCTGCGAGATCCAGTCACATCCATGACGACCTGGGTTGTGTTGTGCCACCAGTGCTGGTGATTGTCGACCAATGGCTTGTCGCCCAACCAGCGCATGGCCGCTGTTGGAATCACTGATATCGCGACCAGCAATGAGGCCACGACGGCCACAGAGATGGTCACCGCCAGATCACCGAACAGCTGGCCGGCCTCGTCCTGGAGGAAGATCACGGGCATGAAAATCGCCACTGTCGTCGCGGTCGATGCCACTAGGGCACCCCAAACTTGTGAGGTCCCGCGCAGCGACGACTCCATCGGAGTACGGCCCTGTTCTCTCTGCCGGAAAATGTTTTCCAGCACGACAATGGCAGCGTCAAGCACCATTCCAGTCGCAAAGGCCAAGCCAGCCAGGGAAATGATATTCAGGGTTCGCCCGGTCAGATCCAGAACAAGAAAGGCGATGCACATACACAGCGGAATCGCCAGTACCACAATCATCGTCGCGACCACCCGCCGCAGGAACCACCAGAGAATGATCACTGCCAGACAGATGCCAAGTATCAGATTGTTGCGAACCATGCCCACCGACGAATAGATGTAGTCTGTTTCGTCATAGACCTGGATCAGCGTCAATCCCTGATCCTTGACGACAGTCTCGTTCAACTCGGCAACAACTGCACGGACGTTGTTCATGACCTCCAGAACATTGACGCCACTTTCAGGGATCACGTTCATGGCAATGCTTGGGCCGCCATTCTGGCTGATCACGCCACTTCGATCACGCAGCATCAAATCTATTTCGGCAATATCACCAAGCCGAATCGGTCGATTATCTCGCCACTCCAGAATCAGATCTCCCAGCGACTGGATGTCGTACTTGCCGGCGTATCGGATGGTATACAGACGTCGCCCGACTTCCTGGCTACCCGCGGAAACATCCGAATTATTGCCCAATTGCTGGGCAAGCCGAGTCAGATCCAAACCCAGGCTGGCAGCCAGATAAGCGTCGAAGGTGATGCGGATCTCATACTCGCGACCACCAAAGGCATTGGCCGATGAAATCCCGGAAACCCGCTCCAGCCGGGGGAGCACCGTGTCATCGACAAAGTCTTGAAAAGTGGAAATCGGTTGATCATTGCCGGGTTCGGCCAGCAACGCAAACCAGGCGATAGTATTTCCAAATTCATCACCGCCGACACGGACAAACGGCTCAGTCACATCAACCGGATAACGCTGAACCTGGTTGAGTCGATTGATGACGTCAATCAGCGATTTGCCCATGTCGGTCCCGACGGCAAACTCCAGCGCGATACTGGCGCTGCCACGGTTTGCTGTCGAGGTCATCTTGACCACACCCGGCATCCCACGCAACACGTCTTCCTGAGGTTCGATCAGCTCCGATTCGACTTCATTCGGCGCTGCCGCTCGCCAACCGGTAGTAATGGCGATGACTGGCCGCTCGACGTCCGGCGTCAATTGAATGGGCAGACGGGTGAGCGAAATGATCCCGAACAGCACCACCAGGATACAGGCGACTCCCACAGCGACCGGATTTCTGAGGGCTGCGGCCGTCAGTCCGCCTGTGGACGAAATCGATTTTGAATCAGTCATGGTGAGCGGCATTGTAGCGAATGATCCTCTGCTGCGACACAGATCATATGGCCTGCTCATCAAATCCTCTGTCGAACGGTGTGATCTGCTTGCCAGCATTGGCTATACTTGCGTATTGCTTACCAGGGAGTTTGTCCATGACCCATCGTCAGAATTTCGTCTACTCAGATCTCGTCACACGCTGCCTGAAACCGGTTGCAGCACTATGTCTGATTCCGCTGTTGGCCGCCTGCCAACCCGCTTCCGATTCGTCATCATCAGCTGACATGTCAACCGAACCGGACAGCACACCCACTATGGCCTCAACAGCAACGCCGACTGCAGAGCAGGCTGATCAGTTCATTAACACGGCAGAAAAAGAGCTGTCAGCACTGGCCATCGACGCCACCCGGGCCGCCTGGATTCAGAACAACTTCATTACCTACGATTCCAACCAGATCGCCGCCAGGACCGCCGAGCTGTACACCGCGACCGCTGTCGGCTTTGCTTCGAACGCTGCTCAGTTCAATGCCCTGGATCTGGATGATGACGTGCGTCGCAAGCTCAACAAGCTGAAAACCTCACTGACGCTGCCTGCGCCTCAGGATCAGGCCAAGACCAGCGAACTGGCTACCATCGCCAGCGAGCTGTCCTCGCTGTATGGCCAGGGCGAATACTGCCGCGACTCAGGTGAATGCTGGAGCCTGGGGCAAATGACCGAACAGCTGGCCAATGCTCGCAATGCCGAACTGCTGGAAGAAATCTGGGTCGGCTGGCGCGGCGTCTCTCCACCCATGCGTCAGCAGTATCAACGCATGGTCGAGATCGCCAACGAGGGCGCTGTCGACCTGGGCTATAACGATGTCGGGGAACTGTGGCGATCGTCCTATGACATGGACCCGAATGAATTCGCCGGTGAAATGGACCGTCTCTGGGGGCAGGTCAAGCCGCTCTATGACGCCCTGCACTGCCATGTGCGAGCCGGCTTGAATGACCATTATGGCGATGAAATCGTCCCTGCCAACGGACCGATACCAGCTCACCTTCTTGGCAACATGTGGGCGCAGTCCTGGGGCAACATCTACCCGCTGGTCGCGCCAGAAGATGCCGACCCCGGCTATGACCTGACCCAGCAGATTCTCGACAGCGGCATGAGCGAAATCGACATGGTCCGCAGTGCCGAAGGCTTTTTCACCTCGCTCGGTTTCGACGCCCTGCCAGAGACATTCTGGGACCGCTCGCTATTCGTCAAACCGGCTGATCGCGATGTCGTCTGTCACGCCAGCGCCTGGGATGTTGATCAGGTGGACGATCTTCGTATCAAGATGTGCATCCAGAAAAACGGCGAAGACTTCTCCACCATCCATCACGAACTGGGCCACAACTTCTACCAGCGCGCTTACAACACGCAACCCTTTCTGTTCCAGGAATCGGCCAATGATGGTTTCCACGAAGCCATCGGTGACACCATTGCCCTGTCAGTCACACCGAAGTATCTTAAGCAGATTGGTCTGATCGAAGAGATTCCGGACGCCTCCAAAGATATCGGCCTGCTGCTCAATATGGCGCTGGAGAAGATCGCCTTCGTACCGTTTGGTCTGATGGTCGACAAGTGGCGCTGGCAGGTCTTCAGCGGTGAGACTGCCCCTGGCGACTACAACGCCGACTGGTGGGCCTTGCGCACCCAATACCAGGGCATCGTGCCACCGGTACCACGTTCGGAGTCCGACTTTGACCCGGGCGCCAAGTATCACATCCCCGGTAATACGCCTTACTCTCGTTATTTCCTCGCGCACATTTTGCAGTTTCAGTTCCACAAGGCGCTGTGCGAGATTGCCGGTAACACCGAACCACTTCACCGTTGTTCGATTTATGGCAATGCCGAAGCCGGGCGTCGTCTGAACGCCATGTTGGAGATGGGTTCATCGCAGCCCTGGCCGGACGCGATGGAAACCCTGACCGGCACCCGCAACATGGACGCCAGTGCGATCATGGACTACTTCGCGCCACTGAAAACCTGGCTCGATGAGCAAAACCGGGGACGGGAGTGTGGTTGGTAAACCTGCTCTGAGCACTGACCGGTGAAGGCCGGTCAGTGCTTTCGGTCGTATCAAATACCCTTAACGACCGCCTCTTTGGCCTGACGGATATGACGCAGTGCATCCGCGCGATGCCCGCCCTTGTCGGTCGAAGCCCGCTCAAGTTGTCGCTCCGCTGCTTCCGGTGTTGTGAGTCGAAGCACCGTCTTTTCTCTCATGGATCAAACTCCTGTAGCTGTACTCAAACAACGAGCCACGCTGGTCCAGGTTGGCAGGACTACTTCCAGCCGCACGCTACGATCGACAGCAGTAACTTGCACCGAACCTTGATGCCCTGAGCCGTTGTAAATCCAAACTCCGGGGTGATCTTGTCCCAGTTGCGCTGCACCGCACCGGTAAACCCTGACGGATAGAAGCGGATATTCAGTTCGCCATCGGCCAACGGCAATCGGGGCAAGTTGGATGACAAGACATCCTCGGCGGTCAGGCTGATCATGCGCGAAATCGGCAGCGTCGTCTCAAAGGGCTCGATTGCATGCAGGAATTCAAAATCAGGCTCGTTCAGACTGTATTGGTTCAATGAGCCGAGAATCTGGGCGCTGCTGATCACCGGCGCGTTGAGTCGAATAGACGCCGCGGGCTGGACTGACTGATCCGACACGGGTGCTGATGTGGGTTCTTCCAGAGGCAGCTGAACGGGTGAGGCATCCTGTGCGGCTGGCGCCAATTCCTCAGCAATGGGTGCCTCCTCAATTGGCGATTCTGGCTGGATGATCGACTCACTCACCGGCTCTGCAATGACGTCCTCTGGCAATGGTCGAGGAGGCGCCACTGTCTCCAGCTGTACCTGCAACGATATCTCTTGTGACAAGCGACCGACAATCTGTTTGAAATCAATCTGATCAATCAACAGGCACAGCAGAGCCAGACTGAGGATAAACAGACCGGTCAGTCGTTGGTGATCAGAGGGCATCATGTGTCGGAAGCTGGCGTCCATCGGCGTTGGTGAGTGACTACATGTTCAGGGAGCCTCTGAACAAATCGATCAGGCTACCGCAACATCAGGGTTCGGATCGAATGCCGGATGTCATCCTGTCACTGAAGGCGAGCATTCTATTGCGTCTGACCGCGTATCTCTCGGTCAAACAGCCCCCGGATATTCACTCAGAATAACTAGTCGAGGATTAAAATTACGTTCTGAATGCATTAAATACGGTCGCCTGATCTGCGAGATGAATCCGGCCTTGTAGTTGCTGCGTAAATCATGCAGCATCATGCGCAGCAGCAGCCCCGTGCAGGACACCCTGATTGCACGTTCATCAGTCAGGTCATTTTCAGAGGGATCGAAGAGACTTCAGCACACCATGTACGACTACATCATTATTGGCGCCGGATCGGCAGGCTGCGTTCTGGCCAACCGGCTCAGCGAGAACCCGTCCAATCGCATTCTCTTGCTCGAAGCGGGAGGCCGTGACTGGCACCCATTCATTCATATGCCTGCTGGTCTGGCTCGGCTCGCCTCCAACAAGCGCATCAACTGGAATTATTATACCCAGCCTGAGCCAGCGCTGAACAATCGTCGCCTTTACTGGCCCAGAGGCAAGGTGCTGGGCGGATCCAGTTCTATCAACGCCATGTGCTACGCCCGTGGCCACCGACTGGATTATGATTTCTGGGCAGAATCCGGCAACACAGGCTGGAGCTATCAGGACGTTCTGCCATATTTTCGAAAATCGGAGAACCAGACTCGCGGTGAGTCTCGTTATCACGGCGAAGGCGGTCCACTTAACGTTCAGGACCTGAGGTATCACAACCTGCTCTCTGACGTGTTTCTCGAAGCAACAGCCGAACTGGGCTATCCGCAGAACAACGACTTCAACGGCGCCG
Source organism: Oceanospirillales bacterium (assembly GCA_003233095.1). Taxonomy (GTDB): domain Bacteria; phylum Pseudomonadota; class Gammaproteobacteria; order Xanthomonadales; family SZUA-38; genus SZUA-38. The sequence goes on from QIKT01000183.1 coordinate 21,557, forward strand.
CACAGCGTGGATTCGGTTTTTACCAGGTCACCCAGATCAACTCTCGACGCTGCAGCACCGCCGTTGGTTATCTGAACAGCGTTCGCAAACGCCCTAACCTGGAGATCCGCACCGGCGCCATGGTTCGCAGCCTCATCCTGGATGGACAACAGGTCACCGGAGTCAATTACTCACACGGTAAGCAGACTCATCGTGTGCATGCCAGCGCCGAGGTCATTCTCAGTGGTGGGGCGATCAATTCGCCACAGATTCTGATGCAATCCGGGATTGGTCCGGGAGACTCCCTGACTGAGGCCGGTATCCAGGTCAAACATGAGCTGCCAGGTATCGGTCAGAACCTGCAGGATCATCTGGATATCTGCACGCTGTACGAATGCACCCAGGACATCACCTATGACCGGCTCAACGAGATCACTGCTGGACTCAAGTATCTGTTTCTTCGTGACGGTCCTGCGACCTCCAATATCGCTGAAGCCGGTGGATTCATGGTGTCCTCGATCTCCGAGGACGAACGCCCAGACATCCAGTTTCATTTCGTACCAGCGCTGCTTGACGATCATGGACGAAATCGTCTGCCCGGAAACGGCATGACCATGCACTGCTGCCCCTTACGACCCAAGTCCAGGGGACACATCCGACTGGATCCAGCGCAGCCCGATGGCGCTCCGCTGATCCATGCCAACTATCTGGATCATCCCTATGACCTGGACCTGATGGTTGAGTCGCATGAGGTGTGTGATCGCATCTTTCAGACCGACGCCTTCAAGCCCTATCGAGGCAACAGGATCATTCCTGGACTCGAGACCAACAGCCGCGAACAAAAAGTCGAATACATCCGGGCGAAGGCAGAAACCATCTACCATCCGGTCGGCACCTGCAAGATGGGTCAGGACGACCTGTCAGTCGTGGATCATGAGCTGCGAGTACATGGCCTGAAAGGATTGCGGGTTGTCGATGCCTCGGTGATGCCGACACTGGTCTCTGGCAACACCAACGCACCGACCATCATGATTGCCGAGAAGGCCGCTGACCTTATCCTCGGCCTGCAGGCCGAGGCCATGGCGTCCTGAGTCAGCCCCGGCAGCCTGTCGGGCTTAACATGATCGACTGCGGAAAATCCGAGTTTGGCCAGATTTCCGGATCTTTTTCGTAACATAGCGGTGCTATTCGCCTCAAAAGATCCAAAAATCTGACTCAAATCGGCTTTCCCTCGTGACGACCCGTTAAGTCCGACAGGCTCCTAGTTGCCAGACTGAGAGCTGACAATCAGCTCAACTTGTTCGCGTAACTCGCTCACCAACTGATCGAAGTAGACGCCGGTACCGGGCCCGGCAAAGCCTGAATGAATACTGACCACGTCATGATTGGCATCGAGAAAAATCGAGGTCGGATAGGCGACTACCTTGTCCAGGAAACCCAGCGCTGCTGCAGCATCAGACTTGTCGGTAGTGCCAGCCAGCAGCAGTGGGTAATCAATTCCGTGACGATCTCTGAATTCAGCAATCTGCCGACGATCACGCTCGACATCCCCGGTGTATTCAAACGCCAATCCAATGATTTCAAGCCCCTGGGGGTGATAACGACGGTACATGTCCGCCAGAACCGGGGCCTCGTCGTTGCAGTTCGGACACCAGCTTCCAAACAGGTTGACCAGCACAGGCTTTCCTGCAAACCGTTCATCGCCCAGGCTCACCAGCTTGCCTTCCAGGTCGTCAAAACTGAAATCAATGCGCTGATCTTCTGTGGTGATTTTGACCATGGACCAGGCATCTGGAAGAATATCGCTGACATCCCGGGTTGATTCTCCCACCCAGGTGGCGTGATACGTATCGCGAGACCAGAAATCGCCATTCAATCGACCGGCATCATCCACAGACGCCTGAAACAGGAACGCATGAGCGCCATCGAAGGTCGACAGTCTCAGAGTTCTGCCGGTCACATCGCCAGACAGAAATCGATAGTCTCCGGTCGGGGTCATGAACGTCCCTCGCAGACTCTGTCCGTCCTGTTCAAACAGCCCAACCGCAGGCTCCGTGCCATCCTCATCGGTAAAGCTAACTTCCCAATTCCCGTCAACCCTGACCGGTTCCTGGCCCGCACTGGCTCCAGCCAGCGGCAAGAAACGTACCGGTGTTCCGCGGGTAGCATTAAAGGCCATGAGCGTGTCTTCATCGGCTGCGGTCTTGCGCCACTGACCTCGCATGACCGAACGATCTTCGGACAGCTCGGCCGTGATCTCCGAATCGAACCAGCTGAATGCCAGTACAATCCGATCCGCATCAAGCTGTACATCACTGAACGGCGTCAGTTCATCACCGTTCACGATCACGCCACGATAGCCGTCTTCTGTTTCATGCAGTTCGAATACGAATGGCAATTCGCCACCGTCGGACGTCAGCACACCTCGCCATTGCCCGGTGATGGTTGTGCTGGCGGCATCGGGAGCTGGCTCGGCATCCTGATCCGACTGGCAGCCGACGAGCAGAAGGCTTGCAATGAGACAGAGCTTCCATCTTTTAGTGATCACAATTGTTGACTCCCGTTTCGTAAAGGCGGTGGCTCAGAACATGGTCCTGTTATGGTGCCAACCCTGAGTAATGAGGACTGAACACTGGATTTCCAGTCATCAGAGACTATGATAGCCGTAAGATCACTCTGGATGATAGCGACATGAAACGATTCGCCCTGGCAGTCTTTGCGACGACACTGATTCTTGATGCACATGCCGAAACATTCGATGTCTCGGTGACCAGCAACCGCTTTACCCCAAATAATTTGACCATTTCAGTCGGAGACACGGTCCGCTGGACCAACAATGGCGGTTTTCACGATGTGGTCGAGGACAACGCCGCCTTCTCCTCCGGCTCTCCTGCGGGACCTGGCTGGGTGTTTGAAAGAACCTTCCAGAGCGAAGCTGAAATTCTCTACCACTGCACGGTTCACAGTGCACCCGGACGCCCCATCAATACATCCATGAATGGCCGCATCAACGTGGTCGCATCCAATGGTTTTGTCATCAACCAGGGCATTTCTGGCGCCTGGTTGAATGCCGATACAGAGGGTCAGGGTTTTCTGTTCGACGTCGACCCGGACAGCAATTTTCTGTTCGCAGCGTGGTTTACCTATCAGAGTGACGCAACCGCAGTACGAGTCGGCAGTGACGGTCAGCGCTGGCTGACTATTCAGGGCACCTATGATGGCCCCGGAGGCAGCTTGCCTATCTCCTCGACCAGCGGCGGCAGCTTCAATGCTGCAACTACCACCAACACGGTCCAGGTCGGCACGGCCACGATCGAATTCACCGACTGCAGCAATGGCACGATCAGCTACGACCTGACTGACGAAGCCTTGACTGGCAGCATTGCCATCACCCGTCTGCTGCCGACCACCAGCGCACTGTGTGAACAACTGAGTTCAGCCTCGGCGTCGTCGTCAGTGGTGGTTCAGAATTAGACGCCTCTGAACCAGTACGGGCGCCGGTCGACTGAGGTGGCAAATACGCCCAATCAGTGCGCAGGAACTGGCGCATAGCTGAGCTATGACTCAGCTCTTGCTACACACAGAGGGCATGTTCGACACTCAAAACAACCACTCATGGTTCAGAGCTTCCCCAGCAGCCTGTCGGACTTGACGGGTGGTCACGAGGAAAAGTCGATTTGAGTCAGATGTTTCGATCTTTTGAGGCGAATAGCACTGCCAGGCAACGAAAAAGATCCGGAAATCTGGCCAAACTCGGATTTTCCGCAGTCGATCATGTTAAGTCCGACAGGCTCCCCAGAAAAACTTCGCCGTCACGGTCACATGACCCGATAGCTGGACTCTGCTTGTATCTTCAGGATCATCACAGGCCAATCCAATTGCCAGTGGTCCATAGTGATCGCGAAGGCCCTGGGAAATCTGCCGCTGCATCCACACCGGTCGCGTTCTGGACGAATCACATCAACGAGCTAACCTGCTGCTTGAGGCGGGCCACCAGCTCCATCAGACCGTGATACTGGGAGGCATTGGACAATGAATGGACGCACAGATGGCGCGTATCAATTCCACCTCTTCCAAAGAGATGTTGTGATCATGGCGCACGCACTTGAGCATGCCATCAATCACGGTCGCCTTGTACATCACGTCCAGTCTATCGATTCGGTCCAACGCCTCTTCCAGAGACTTCACCCAATACTCCGGAAACTGATAAGGGATGACATTATTGGCGTAGATGTCACTGAATCCCTGATGATAGGCCGGCAGGATATCCTCAACGTCACTATGTCCCAGGCCAGCAATCACAGCCATCAGGACCGCGATATCTTTGTTGACCTGATACAACGACAATCCGGATTGTCGTCGTGCCGAACGAGCTGGATACATCGACTCGTTCAGATAGGCGGTAATCAGCTTGGAGAGGGCAAATTCGAACACCGTCACCTTGCCATCAATACGAATCAGACGCGCGATCAAGCCCAGGGTCACTTGCAGCTCACGGGCTGGACGACGCTTCAGAGTCGGGCAGGCAATTTCGATCAGAGGCAGGCGCTGCAGAGGCTTGAGCGAATCAATCTGCGGCATCAGTTCAGTGATCTGAGTGGCTCGGTAAGGTGTCATGGTTGAGCCCACCAGCTGCAACTGCTTGTCACGAGTTGATCTGTCCTGATCAATCAGTAACGCCAGGACCAGGTTGACCGCCTGATGTACCGAGTGTGCCTGTGACACCAGTGCTTCTGGCAACGAGCTAATCAACTCTTCGGCGTAATCCACATGATCCCATGTCAGCGTCCCCACGTGATCGCTATCGATATCAGCGTGGGACGGTGAAGGTCTCGATTCAGCGGTTTGTTGTTGCCCTGTATCAGCCACCTGGGCCACTGCAGCCATGCCGGCAGCGAGGTTTTGTTGACCAAAGATGATGTCTGTCGGAAATCTGGATTCTTTCCGCTCCTTCTTTGGTGGTTCGGATTCAAGTGGAGGGGGGCTACTCTGCATCTGCTGTGCAATGAGTTTCAGTTCGGATGGTTGGAATGCCGGCAACACTTTCTTGATTCGCTCGATGATCGGAGGATGAGTGGAAAACATGCTGTTGAGCCCGGAAGCAAACAGCATGTGACTGACTTCCTGGGCATCCACCGCTTCCAGGGTTCCATGCTGGGAATGAGCTGCAATCTTCTTAAGTGCCCCACCAATGCCTTCTGGTTCACGGGTGAACTGGACTGCAGACGCATCGGCCAGATACTCACGCTGTCGCGAGACTGCCGACTGGATGAGACGGCCGAAGAACAGGCCAATCGACCCGATCACCAGCAACCCCACACCGACCATCACAATCCCCCCGCCATCCTTGCGGCTGGATCTGGAATATCGAATCGAAGAAATGATTTGTCGACCGACCAGAGCAATCATGAAGATGCCGAATAGCGCACCCATCAATCGAATATTGAGGCGCATGTCACCGTTGAAGATATGGCTGAACTCGTGCGCAATCACGCCTTGAAGTTCGGCCCGGGTGAGTGTTTCCAAAGCACCACGGGAGACCGCGACAGCGGCATCACCCGGCGTATATCCCGCCGCAAAGGCATTGATGCCCGATTCCTTCTCGAGCACATAAATCTCCGGTACAGAGACGCCAGAGGCAATCGCAATTTCTTCGACCACATTACGCAACTGTTTGCGTTTCGGGGTTGTCACGTCTCCCGGCACCAATGTCCCACCCATGGCTCGGGCCACTGCACCGCCTCCACCAGATGCCAGCGTCGTGACCTTGTAGAGCATCGCACAGACAATGACGGCCAGAACGATCACTGACGACGTGATGATCAGCCCCATCTGATCCTTGAGCCAGTCGGGGCCGACAGGTTCATCGGTCATCTGCGAATTGCTGTAGCCAAACACGGCCAGAATCAGCAAATCCACAGCAATAATGATACACACCACTGCCAGTACAAACAGCGCTATGAGAAGTTTGGTGTGTTTTTGGGCACGATCCTGCTGCTCGAAAAAATTCATGGCACGGTCCCCTGCATGATTCTCAAAGCCTGCCACGCAGTGCAACAGACTGCGCGCAGGTCAATCGTTTCAGAGTGTTGCAAAGAGCCTGCAATCAGAAGGACACCTCAGGGGCATCGCGACTGACGTTCTCTTCCATTTCCAGCAACTCGGCCTGATCAAAATTGAACGAGGATGCCAGCAGATTGCTTGGGAAGGTCTCGACTACGTCGTTGTAGCCGGTCACCGCATCATTGAACGCCTGCCTTGCAAAGGCGACCTTGTTTTCTGTCGAGGTCAGCTCTTCAGACAGCTGCATCATGTTTTCATTGGCCTTCAGATCCGGATAAGACTCTGACAGGGCAAACATCCGGCCCAGAGCGCCACTGAGGCCCTGCTCGGCGTTGGCCAACTGCTTCATCGCCTCGGGATCACCGGGATTGGCCGAGGCGGTCTTCAGGCCTGAGACTGCCTGATTCCGCGCCGTGATGACCGCTTCGAGCGTCTCTTTCTCATGCTTCATGTAGCCCTTGGCTGTTTCGACCAGATTTGGAATCAGATCGTGCCTCCGAGTGAGTTGCACATCAATCTGTGCGAACGCGTTCTTGTAGCGGTTCCGCTTGGTCACCAGCGAGTTGTACAACGAGACCGCAAAGATAATTGCGACGATGATCAAACCTAGAAAAATCCATTCCATTGATTCACTCCTCAAACGATGTAGGACAGTCGTTCAGACTACCTGAAGCGGGGCGAGTCGTCATGTGGCATTCGCCCCGGTCTGACCTCAGTGACTGCGTGGCTTGTCAGCCATTTGCTCGGGACTGTTAAAGATGAAAGTCACAATCTGATCGGCCTTGATAAACGCCTGGCCGTTCTTCTCATCCAGTGCCGCAGTCGGTTTGATCGCGATGGTCTCCTCCAGCGATTTACCCTGTGCCTTCAGTGCCAACACCGAATCGCGGAGCGTGACAAGCAGGTCACGATAGGCGATCAGTCCAGCGCGATCGGTCAATGGACCGTGACCTGGTATGACCTTGGTGGTGTCATTTGCCAGCATCAAGCCCTTGTTGACCGCATCAATCAGGCCATGAATTCCGCCACCGCTATCCACATCAATAAACGGGTAACCAATATTGAAAAAGACATCGCCCATATGCAGCACATTGGCCTTGCTGAAATGAATGATGGCATCACCGTCGGTATGTGCATGCGGCGTGTGAATGGCGCTGACATCATCACCATTGAGCCTGAGTGTGACCCGATCGTTGAAGGTCAGCACCGGCAGTGCCGCATCAGGTGCCGCGGGTACTTCGCGACCAAAGAACGCCATGACCTGATCGGTACTCATGCGCTGATGCACGTTGTCATGGGCCACGATCACAGCGCCACTGTTGCCGAAATTCTCATTGCCGCCAGTATGATCACCATGCCAATGCGTGTTGATGACAAAGCGAATCTCACCGTCGGTCAGTTCCTTCACTGCTGCCATGATCTTATCGCTCAGCGGTGCGTACTGATCATCAATCAGAAACGCGCCATCCTCACCGAAAGACAATCCGATATTACCGCCGCTCCCCTGCAACATGTATATGCCTTCGGCGACCTGTTCGGAACGAATGGTCACGCTGGAGAAGTCCTGTTGCGCCTGCGCGACACCTGTCAGCAGCAGACTGCCTGCGATCAATGATTTGAGCATGGTGATTCTCTCATCCGGATTAATAACCAGCGCGAATGATACCACGAGCGACCGTGAATCGATTTGGCAATCTTCCTGGAGACACCGCATAATGGCTGCTGATCCTGTAGAGGCTGTACCCATGTCCGATACTCATCCGCTCGGTTCCAAACTGACTATTCAGATCGTCATCGCAATGTTCGCCGGACTGGTCGTGGGAACGATGATTCAGTATTTGTCGTCTGACCAAGGCTTTCTGCAAACGACGGTGGTCGCAGAATTTCTGAAAACCATCGGCACGATGTTTATCAGTCTTCTGAAAATGCTGATGGTACCGGTCGTGCTGGTCACTCTGGTCTGCGGTACTGCCTCGCTGACCGAACCGTCCAAACTGGGACGAATCGGCGGCAAGACCATCCTCCTGTATCTGGGCACTACCGGTATCGCCATTACCCTGGCACTGTTCTTTGCCACACTTTTTTCAGTAGGTGTCGGGGTGGAAGCACCCATGGAAGCATTCGACCCCAAGGTCGGCAAGTCGATCAGCGAAGTCTTTGCCGCCATGATCCCCTCCAACCCGGTCAAGGCCATGGCCGAAGGTGAAATGCTGCCGCTGATCATCTTTGCCATCCTGATTGGTCTGTCGATCACCTTCAGCGGACGCAGGGGCGAAACAGTTCGAAATCTGTTCGAATCGATGAACGCGGTGGTCATGCAGTTGGTCATCCTGGTCATGCGCATTGCCCCGATCGGCATTTTCGCGCTGATGGCTGTGCTGGCGGCAACCCTGGGCTTCGACAAGATCAAGAGCGTTGGCGAGTACTTTCTGACCGTGGTTCTGGTCCTGGTCATTCACGGCGCGGTCGTTTATCCAACCTTGCTGAAGACCCTCACCGGGCTGAGCCCGATGATCTTTTTCAGCAAAATGCGAACTGCAATGACCTTCGCCTTCACCACCTCCTCGTCGAATGCAACGCTGCCTGTGACGCTTCGGACAGTCGAAAAACGCCTGGGTGCGGGCAACTCAACCTCGTCCTTTACCGTCCCTCTGGGCGCCACTATCAACATGGATGGCACCGCCATCATGCAGGGCGTGGCCACGGTATTCATTGCCAATTTTTACGGGCACGATCTGACTATTGTTCAGCTCGCCACCGTAGCCCTGATGGCTGTGCTGGCATCCATCGGCGCTGCTGGCGTTCCAAGTGTGGGTCTGGTGCTGCTCGGCACCGTATTGGCGCAGGTCGGACTACCCATCGAAGGCATTGGCCTGATCATCGGTGTCGACCGTCTGCTTGACATGCTGCGAACGGTGGTGAACATCACAGGAGATGCTACCGTCACCTGCATCGTAGCCAAGAGCGAGGGCGACCTGGATATTGAGGTGTTCAACGATCCAGAAGCCGGAACTGTAGACAATCCGGAGCCGGACGATGATCCGCGCCCCGCGACCGGCTGATCACGGTAGCGTAATCATTGACAGGGTGGTCAGTTGGCCGTGGAGGCTGAACCTCGGCTGAAACTCAGATCAAATTCCACAAAGACCTCGTGACCAATCAATGAAGGGTCTGCCCAGTCACCTTCGCCAATTGCAAAGTCGGACCGATCGACCTCGGCATCACCGGTCATTCTGGCGCGCCCTGTGACAGACAAGTCGCCGCCTGCTTGTTGCTCCCATCCAAAGTCGATTCGAACCGGCTGAGTAATGCCTTTCAGCGTCAGGCTTCCTGTTGCGGCCCACCCGCCTGTTGATAGCAACTCAAAACCGGTCGCCTGATAGATCGCCTCGGGATGCTCACTGAAACTGAACCACTCGTCTGTGGCCAGCGTCTCATCACGCTCTTCATTGTCAGTGTTGATCGATGTGGCATCGATGGTCACGGTCAGAGATGCCGAGCCAAGGTCATCAGGGTCTAACAGCAGAGCGACATCAAACTCATCGAACCGACCACTGAAGCCGCCGCCATCGTAGTTGGCGGTGAAGGTCAGAGTGCTGGCTTCTGACTGCATGTTCCAGGCGAAAGGATGATCGGCGACATAGGCTGAAAACAGCATCATGGCAAGGACTGGACTCATGCGTGTGGCTCCTGGAATGAGGTGGGGGATCGTGACGACAGCATGCGTCTGAGCGTCGCATCCTTTCGAATAAAGTGGTGGTGCAAGGCAGCAGCAACATGAATGACAATCAGCCCAATGAACACCCAGGCAGTCACTTCATGAACCAGCATGGCATCTGACTTCATTGCTGAGACCGCAGCAAACGGGTCCGGAATCTGAAACAGACCAAACCAGGACATCGGAACATTGGCTGCCGAATTGACCACCCAGCCGCTGACTGGCATCACGACCATGCACAGATACAGCAATTCGTGAGTGAACCGCGCAGACCACTGCTGCCATCGAGGCATCTGATCGTCTGCCGCCGGTCGCGTTGACAGCAGACGCCACAACAGTCGCAGTAACACCAGGGCCAGCAGGGTGATCCCAATCGACTTGTGCACCATCAGTGCCCGCAGCTTGTCAGGCGACAGGCTCATCGAGCCCACCCACTTGCCAAATGTCAGGTTGCCAATAATGCCTATCGCCATCAGCCAGTGAAGGTATCTGGTCAGCAGATGCCAATGAGACGACGCGGTCTTGATCATCTACTCGACCATTCGCACCACTTCGGTACTGATTCGAATTTCGACTTCGTCCGAGACTGCTGGCAGATACGCGCTGACGCCGAAGTCGGAGCGATTGATCGTGGTGACGGCGCTGAACCCGGCAATGTAATCACTCTTGAATGGGTGCTTACCGATCTTGTTGATCGTCACATCCAGCGTCACAGATCGGGTGACTCCACGGATGCTCAAATCTCCCATGACCATTAGACGATCTGCCGTCGTACCCACCGTCACTTCTGTACTGGCAAACCTGATATCCGGAAACTGATCGGCGAACAGAAACTCTTCCTGTCGCACATGTTCTTCTTTGGGCTCGTGATTCATGTCCAGTGAGGTGACCGGGATTCGGACATTGACCGTTGAGTTTTCAGGTGCATTCTCGTCGTAGGTCATCGATCCCTCGAAGGCATTGAAGCGTCCAAGTGTGGTGGAAAAGCCCAGATGATCAATGGTGAACCAGATCTCGGTGTGCGAATCATCGAACGTATACTTGGCAGACTCAGCCATCACTGATGCGCCGGGAAGGCACAGAGCCAAAAACAGGGGTAGTCCTTTCATTTGAAATCCTCATAGGTTGGATACGCGGTACAATGACCATACTGTCCACTGATCAACGTCGCGTCAACACACGTGCGGGTCTGCCATTCATGAATCATCGTCTGCCTTCACTAAATCTTCTGCAATCATTCGAGCGAGCAGCCCATCACCGCAGCTTCAAGCTGGCCGCCGAAGAATTGCATGTCACCCCGTCTGCAATCAGCCACCAGATTCGCAAACTCGAAGATGAGCTGGGCATCGCCCTGTTCGAACGTCTGACCCGCGAAATACGACTGACGCCAGCCGGAAGAGACTACTTTCAGGAAATTCATCGGGTCTTCGCACGGTTGAAGACCGGCACCGAACGGCTGCATGACAAGTTTGGCCAGAAACGACTGCGACTGCATGTCACTCCGTTCTTTGCCAGTGAACTGCTCGTACCGCTGCTACCCGACTATCAGGCACTGCATCCCGATACTGCCCTGAACCTGGAATCGTCGTTCGGGCGCAGCTATGCACATCCCGAGGACGTGGATGTCTCGATCATGTTCGGACGAGGCTCCTGGCCCTGCCTGCATTCTCGAAGACTGATGACCTTGAGAATGGCCGTAGTCTGTTCTGAAACGTTGGCCAGCAGCATTCGACCGGGACACTATGAAGACGTCTATCTGCACCCGTTGATCGACTTTGCCTTCAAACAAAACATCTGGCAAGACTGGGCTCGTATCAAGCAGATCGCGCCACCGGCCGCCAAACAGCAGTTGACGCTCGACAGCATGCATTCAGCCCTGATGGCCGCAGAGCGCGGCCAGGGCATCACCATGGCACCGATGCCGATCGCAGCCAACTGGATCGAACGTAGCTCACTCATCAACCTGTTTGAAGAAACGGTTGAAGCGGTTGATCATTTCTATGTTGTCACCCGCCAGGACGATCGATTGCGTCCGAAAATAAAGGGCTTCATCGATTGGCTATACTCCGTGATCGAAGACCCCTACTCCGTTCAATTACAATAACAGATGAGTAATATTCACCTGTAGATTCGCAATTATCGTTTGTCACCAAGCGGCCACATGCCTATCATGCAATCGTTCCGGAACACTTCCCACCCAGAAGATCCGTCAGATAAAAGAATTCATAGACTGGCAGTTCCGGCACACACAAACTGGTTGTATTCAAAGCGTATCCGGCACCTCTCCCCCTCCCTCATCGCCTGATACGCTTTATTTTTGCCTGCGATTTCTGCTCCATAGAGGCAGAAGCCGGGCGATAGGTGCCCGACTTCGACCTTTTCCTAAGGAGCCTTTTTAACTGGCTCGCCGTCTTCCGGCACGCCAGGCTGTGCAATGTGGACGTCCATCTGTGGATACGGGATGGAAATATTTGCCTCATCCAGAGCCAGCTTGACCTGTTCGCGCAGGTCGCAGAAAGTTCCAAAATACTCAGCTGTCTCACACCAGGGTCTGGCGGCAATATTGACACTGCTATCGCCCAGCTCGAGGACACCATAGAAAGGCTCCGGGTCGCTCAGGACTTTGTCATGAGCTTCGACCACGCGCTGGATGATCTGCTTGGCTTCACCAATGTTGTCGTCATAGCCAATCCCGATGACCAGATCAATCCGCCGTGTGTCGTTGGCCGAGTAGTTGGTAATCGGAGAAGAGATAATGTCGCCATTGGCCACAATGATCTTGCGATTGTCCGGTGTGCGCATCCAGGTATTGAAAATAGTGATCTGCAGTACCGTTCCTGCCACCCCGGCAGCCTCCACAAAATCCCCCTTGTCGAAGGGCCTGAAGATGATCATCATCACGCCCGCTGCAAAGTTCTTCAGAGAATCCTGCAATGCCAGGCCAATTGCCAGACCGGCGGCGCCCAACAAGGCCACCAGTGACGTCGTATTGATGCCCAGGCGACTCAAGGCTGCGACCACCACAATCAGCAACAACAGTGCGCTCAAAATTGAGGTCAGGAAACTGATCAGAATTTCATCCATATCGGCCCGATTCATGGCCTTTCGCAGCAGGCGAATCATGATCGAAGCGACCCATCGGCCAATGATGTAAATGGCGGCAGCCTGAAGCAGGCGAATCGACCAGGGCATCAGATACAGACTGATAATCTCTTGGATATCCGGAAATTCCATATTTGTAACCTCTGTTGTTTTATACTGTACAGCAGTCACATGCCGCTTTGCGACTCCATCAGCCAGCAGCATTCAAACGACAGGACTAACCGCGAATGCGGCAGCCCTCAACCGCCGAGCAATACGGCACACTTCAGGATATCGACATGACTGAGAAGAATGGCCATCATCCTCAAAGCGTGGCAACAGATCAAGCCCAGTGGCAACACTATGATCACGCCCGTCAGAGCCTTCAGGCTGGCCAGGCCGATCAGGCGCTGGCCTCGGTGAATGAAGCCTTGTCCATTGACCCGAATTTTTCCCCAGCGCTCGAACTGGCTGGCGTTCTGGCATGTCAGCAACAGGATTTCGAGACCGGAATTTCGCACTTCAAAACGCTGACCAGCGCCGAGCCCGAATCGGCGCCTGCCTGGTTCAACCTGGGTAACGCACTGGCCAGCTCCGGCGATGAAGCGGCGGCTATCGAGCCTTTGCGCAAAGCAGTTGAATTGAAGCCTGATTACTACAAACCTGCCGTCATTCTTGCTCAGGCGCTATACGCCACCGGCGAGCATTCCGAAGCAATAGACCAGCTCGAACATGTGATTCATCATGACCCGGACAATGTCATGGCATTGAATACGCTGTCGACGCTACTGGCTCGATTGGAAAACTTCGAGGCCGCCATCCCGCATATCCAACATGCTGCAAGCCTGCAACCACGGGTGACCGAACTGCAGGCCAATCTCGGTATGATTCAGCTTCGCGCCGGCAATATTATGCCTGCCCAGGAGGCGTTTCTGACCGCGCTGTCAATCAATCACCGCGATATCGAATCCCGGTTCGGACTCGGTGCTATTGCTCGACTGAAGACACACCATGGTGAAGCCGCCGACCATTTTCGAAAGGTCATTAAGTGGGCTCCAAACCACCTCTCGGCGATGCACAACCTGATCGAATGCCTGCGAGAAAGCGGCAGTGCTCAGGAAGCGGATCAATATCTGACTCAAGCACGCCAGCAGTGGCCCGACGATGATCGACTTGCCCGTCTGTAAACCGACTCTACCCATCAATGCATCGAACACAGGATGACGTCATGACCTTACGATTTCTTATTGCATTACTGTTGCTGGCCGGCCTGATGGCCTGCCAATCAGATGATCCGACTGCGCCCGAAGCCTCAGCCACGTCAGAATCGAGTGGCCAAGCCATCACCGAACCAGCTGTCGAAGTGGCTGCTGAACTGGCGGCGATTCGACCTGAGGCCTATGCCAGCGTGAAATTGACGGCTGATCTGGGTGCATTTGACGACCGTCAGCGGCAAATGCTGGGCATTCTGATCGAAGCAGCCAAGGTCATGGACGGTCTGTTCTGGGAGCAGGCTTACGGCAGTGCAGAGGGATTGATGTCCGAGCTGAGCGATGAGCGTGCGCGAGAATTTGCCAGGATCAACTATGGTCCCTGGGATCGCCTGGACAACAATCGTCCGTTCATTGCCGGCATCGGAGACAAGCCAGCCGGTGCCCGCTTTTACCCCGCAGACATGAGTAAAGAGGAATTTGAAGCCTCCGCACTGTCTGACAAGGCCGATCTATATACCATCATCGAACGCGATGATTCGGGTGAATTGATCAGCAAGCCATACAGCACGGTCTGGCCCGAGCAACTGAACAAGGCAGCCGAGCTGCTCAGACAAGCGGCTGACCTGGCCTCCCATGAGGGATTTGCTAACTACCTCAGACTGCGTGCCGATGCCTTGCTGAGCGACGACTATTTCGCCAGCGACCTTGCCTGGATGTCGAATAAGAGCAACCCGATCGAACTAATCATCGGCCCCATCGAAACCTACGAAGATCAGCTGTTTGGCTACAAAGCGGCATTCGAGGCCTATGTGCTGATCAAGGACCAGGCCTGGAGTGATCGACTGCAGCGATTCTCAGCCATGCTACCTGCGCTGCAAGAAGGACTGCCGGTAGAAGCGCCCTACAAAGCAGAAGTTCCGGGCAGCGATGCCGACCTGAATGCCTATGATGTCATCTACTATGCCGGTGACTGCAATGCCGGCTCCAAGACCATCGCGATCAATCTGCCCAATGATGAACGTGTTCAACTGCAGCGAGGCACACGCCGACTTCAGCTGAAGAATGCCATGCGCGCCAAATTTGACCAGATTCTGCTACCGCTGGCCGATCAGCTGATTGCTGCCGATCAGCGTCAGCACATCACCTTCGATGCGTTCTTCGCCAACACCATGTTCCACGAAGTCGCACATGGACTCGGCATCAAGAACACCCTTGATGGCTCAGGCACGGTACGTTCGGCTCTGAAGGAGACTGCATCGGCGCTCGAAGAAGGCAAAGCCGACATTCTTGGCCTGTACATGATTACCGAGTTGCACCGTCAGGGCGAGCTTGCAGATGCCGCACTTGAGGACAACTATGTCACCTTTCTGGCCGGTATTTTCCGCTCGGTTCGCTTTGGCGCTTCATCGGCACATGGCCGCGCCAACATGGTTCGATTTAACTTCTTCCGCGATCGCGGTGCCTTCAGCCTGGATGAGGCCACCGGCACCTATCGGGTCGACTTCAACAACATGGATCGAGCCATAAGCGAGCTATCCCGTCTGATCCTGATGATTCAGGGTGATGGTGATTATGATGCTGCACGAACACTGCTGGATGATAAAGGTCGAATCGACGCCCCATTGCAGCAAGCGCTGGACCGTTTGTCCGATGCCAACATTCCGGTTGATATCGTCTTCGAGCAGGGCGTGGACGTGCTGGGCCTGAATACTCAGAACTAGTCAGCGAAACCCATGCATGAACCCCTTCGTCGTCAAGAGGGGCTCATGCGCTGACAAACCTGGGCTTGCCAACATTCCCAGGCAATTGATTTTATTGCATTAATTTTTCAGTTCATGATTACTCATCAACCAGTCATGCTTGCCCTGGCAGGCTCGACTATGCTCTCACGACATGCCAAAGAGAGAGAATCATGCGCCTGATCCAAGCCACCCTCGCACTGCTGCTTCTGGTGGCCTGCAATAGCATGGCTGCCACCATTACCGTCACCACACTGTCTGATAGTGGTTCGCAGAGCGACGGAAGCTGCAGTCTGCGGGAGGCCATCACGGCCGCCTCTCAGAATAGTGCCATCGATACCTGCAACGCAGGCCAGGACAGTGATGATCTGATCCTGATTGACCCACTACTGATCTCCAGCGATCCCACTCTGTTTCGAATTGACTTGACGGCCCCTCTGTTGCCAGGTGGTGGCAATCTGACGATTGAAGGCCCGGCAGACCAACGACTGATCATCAGCGGTGACGAACCAGTGCAGATCATGCGGGTCGACATGCAGCCGGCCGTTTCAAGGCCTGAACCCAGTCATTTCGGGGGCTGGCGAAGACCACGAAATCGGGATTGAGCAAGGAGTTCTTGGTGTTGTATCGACGGGGTGAAAAGTCTGTCTTGCAGACCTGACCGCCTGCCGCGTTGACAATGCAGTGCGCTGCGGCCGAATCCCATTCGGAGGTCGGACCCAGCCTGAGATACAGATCGGCCTTGCCCATGGCGACATAACAAAACTTCAGTGAGCTGCCCAGACTGATCAACTCATGATCAGGCAATGCTTCAAGGAACGAGCGCATTCGGTCGCTGACATGCGAGCGCGAGCCGGCAATGACCAGGGTCGGCTCAGCCTCCTTGCACTGGATCGTCCGCGGGGGTTCGCTCGCTGATTGATACCACGCCGATCCGCCAGCCATCGCATAGAACAACTCACCGGTGACCGGCGCAAGGATGACACCCATCACCGGTTCGTGCTGATCGATCAGGGCAATGTTGACCGTAAATTCGCCATTGCGCTTGATGAATTCGCGAGTACCGTCCAGCGGATCGATCAGCCAATATCGAGACCATTGCTGCCGCTCAGAAAATGGAATCGAATCGGATTCTTCGGATAACACCGGAATATCCGGGGTCAGGGCCCTCAGTGAATCGACAATGTGATGATGCGAGGCCATATCCGCCGCTGTCAGCGGTGATTCATCCTGTTTGGTGTCCACTTCGAAATCGCGTTCATAGACCGTCAGGATGCGTCGTCCCGCTTCGCGGGCAATGTCGATCACGTGTAGCAGACAATCCATCGGTTCAGAACTCATGCAAACTCTCCAGAACCTGATCGTGCAAATGGCCATTGGTCGCCAGAATGCTTCGGGTCGACAGGCTGACAGGCTTGCCTTGAAGATCGGTCATGCGTCCACCGGCGGCCTGCACGGCAACACACAGGGCAGCAATATCCAGAATATTCAGGTCCGACTCGATGACGATGTCCAACTGCCCACTGGCAAGCATATGATAATGACAGTAATCGCCGTAACCTCGCGTCTTGTTGACCTGCCCGATCAGTCGGCCATAGGACTGCCACATCGGTGACGCGGCCAGTGACGCGATATTGCCACTCGACAACACGGCTTGGTCCAAAGATGACACGACCGAACAACGCACTGCGGCCCCATTAAGAGTCACCTGGGTCAGTTCAGGACTGTGGATGGCCAGACATCGTTCACCAGCCAGTGGCGCATTGGAGACTCCGAGCACAAGTCTGCCCGATGCCATCAGTGCAATCTGGGTTGAGAAATACACACTGCCACGAACAAAACTCTTTGTGCCATCGATCGGATCGACCAGCCATTGCAATGGCGCGTCCTGATTGGCGCGGCCACTCTCCTCACCGTACCAGCCATGATCGGGGCATTGCTCTTCAATCATCTGCCTGATGCAGTGTTCAGCAGCAATATCGGCATTAGTCACTGGCGTTAGATCAGATTTTTGATGCACTTCGAAGCGTCCGTGAAAATGCTCCAGAATGATGCGTTCTGCGGCAATCACCGCTGTCTCTGCGAGACTCAGGTAAGTCTTCAGTTGCTCGCGGTCAGGGGTGGGGTTCATGTGTCAAGATCATGGATTGAGAGTAGCGGGCCACGAATTGACACATGCGTCAAACCAACCTTGTCACTGGGCCCAAAAAGTGCCAGTGACTGCTCCAGTACGGCGTCAGGATAGCGGGGTTTCATGGCCAGTGTGACCCGATATTCACTCTCGCTCAGAGTGACGTCTCCGATCACTTCAAGCAACCCGCCCAAATCATTGATCTGACCCCGAATGCCTTTTTCATCGGTCGTCCAGCGAGTCTGGATCGATCCGAGACTGACGCTGGAATCGACACGAATGCTGGCATCTCTCCAGGTGGCTTCGCCGTCGATCGAGACCAACATGCCATTCTCATCCAGCCACAGCTGCTGGATGTCAAACTCGACCTCACCGCCCAGAACCACACCGGGTTGCTGCAGTATATGCTGGATCCAGCGACTGCCAGCGCGTCCTCTCAAGTCGCTGATGTGTGTTGCCGATGAGAACAGCGACCGCTGTAGTCGGGCCGAACCACTTTGCACGCTGTGACTGACGGTCAGCGCCAGATCGGCTTTCAGCATCAGCAGCGAACCCACATCGAGTTGCCATTGCACGTCACCAACAGGCACACCGTCAATGCTCAAACCAATCACTTCACCGGCGAGCAAAGTGCCTTCTATCGATGTCCATTGTGAGGGCGTGGGCAGCAACTGCGACAAGGCGCGGCTGGCTGGATACTTCCACAGCAGCATGCCGGCAAAAATCACGACACCCAGCAGCAGCAAAACGGTCCATTTGAGGACACGAAGCATACTCAGCGCTCGCTCAACAGCAATCGAGCATCGACCAGACCGGGCAGGTCCAACTGACTGACATCGGCTTCAAGAGCGACAATCCCGTACTCGGTGGAAAGGTCTTGTAACCACTGGACCATCGCATCGAAATTCGCCTGATCCATCCAGATTCTGACCCGCGTCGAGCCATCCGGTTCACCGCGACGGAAAGCATCGGCAAGGTTGGCTGTTCGCGCACTGGACTCGACCAGCGCCAGCATCGATTGATTGCCGCGCTGCGCTCTGGCCATAACCGAGGTTGCCGGAGTTGTGCTGAGTGCCGATTGCGCCGTTTTCATCCAGACCAAATCGGACTGTGCGGTCTCCAGTGCCGACGCGGTGACCACCTGCTTCAAGGCGATCGGCCGCCAGACCCATAACCAGACCAGAAAAATGACCAGCACCAGCAGCATCATCAACAGCAAGTGTCGCTCGCGCGCCTGAAGTCCTTGCCACCACACTGAGAGACCTCCTGAACGACTCATATTCGACGCACCCGCATTTCAACCACAGCCTGACTGGATTGGGTGACTGCCGAGTCAATGTTCACGCCGATCGTTCCCATATCTTCCAGCGACTGCTGCAGTTTATCAATGCTGGCCAGGTCCGGTGCGGTCAGACTCAGCACCAATTGCTGCTGCCTGAATGACACACCTGTCAATGTGACTGAACGATCCTCAGCCAACGCAGGGCCAACCAACGACAGCATGCTCAGGAAAGTATCGCCAGCGTCTGTACCCTGACGTGATTCAAATGCTTGTTGCATCTGTTCGCGAGGGAAACGCACTTCGGTAATCTCGGGAAAGCTGCGCTTGATGATGGCCAGTTGCTCCTCTCGCGTTTGAGTCAAGGCATCCTCCTGGTCAGACAGAGTTATCCAGCGAGTCGAGAGAACCACTAGTGCACTGAGCAACAGAGTTGCCGCTGCACATGTCCACAGTCTGACCCCCTTGTGCAAGCGCTCAGGCGTCTGAGTCAGTCCACCTGACATCAGGTTCAATCGGCTGGGTGAGCTCTGAACTCCGGCGAACAGATCGACCAGACCCGGCGAAGGCGCGTTGTCTTGAACCGATTGGCCGGCGGCACTGAGCGCTGTGGTCATCAATCGACATGATGACTGCGTCTGATCAGAGTGGCCGACCGGATACAGATGCACGACCGAGTGATCAACCTGCATGGCACACACGATCAGCGCTTCATCAAGGCCCATCACGAAACCCCGAGTTCTGGATGTACGAACCAGAACACGCTTGCCTTCAATCGCAATGCTGATCGATTGATCCGAATCGGGAAGACACATCATGTCCGGTCGCACCTGTCTGATCGACAGATCAAGCTTGCTGATCAGATCTTGCCAGACGCGCATCTGTGACTTCGAAGTCGCCGCGACCTGATGATGAGCCGAGTCGATGCGCTCGCCCAACGAGAAATGATAGTGATCAATCTCTTCGGCCAGTTGCTCTTCGACCGCGAAAGGCATGGCCTGGCGAAGCCGGCCTTGATTGCTTCCAGGGAGCGACGCGTCCAGCAAGACCACTTGCTCACCTGGCACAATGACATCGATTGACGAATAGCTTCGGCCACGCAGTCGTAACGATTGGACATCGGCAAAACCCGATTCCTGCTCGTCAAACCAGCACAGCGCAGACTCGTCGTCAGTCGCGTTCAGATAGATACTCAGGAGTTTACTCATAGTGTCCGCGAAGTCGTCCGATGACTTGAAACGAGGTCGTCGTCTGCTCAATCAGTGAGGCATAATGCTGCACCTGCTGATCAATTTCAATGGCACCGCTGGCCAGAAAATAGCGGCTGTCGACTCCAACACTGCCGATCAGCTGTGTCCAGGCGACATCCTTCAGTTCGGGCTGCTCGAAGAACTCGCTCAAATTGCGATATTCTGCCTGCCCATTCTGATACAAACGTTCGGCCAGTTGCGGCGTGATCTGCTCGAGAATTGACCGCAGTACCTCGGGCGTCGCCGTATTGATGTTGAGCAGGCTTGGCGACTCTGGTGCGGGCAATGCCGCCACGTGAGGCCTCAGTGTCTGGTATACCGTCTCATCCACACCTCGTATCAGACGCAATTCACTGACCTGGACAAAAGGACGGTTGGCCGCTCGATAGGGTGGACTCTGGCGCAGATAGGCTGGATCCTCAGCACCGGATTGTTCGGCGATCCGATCAGTATCCTGCCAATCAAGCACCGCTGCACCAACCGCAGGATCAATCTGCAAGATCTCCAGAAGGCGTTCGAAGCGTTCGATCTGAACGGTCTGCTGGCGGTTGCCTGCGAACAGGTTATTCAGATTGAAACGTCCATCCAGATCAATCATTCGACCTGTCAAGCGCCCTTCTGGAAGCTCGATGGGCGGAGCCCCCTGGGCCCAGATTTCTCGGCGTGAATCGAGCAGCCCGGTCTCCTGGTGATCGTCAGTCAGAATACTGATGCCCCAGGCCTCCAGCCCGTAACTGTACTGATCAGTCTGCAGCATGCGCTTGAGTGCGGCAGTTCGTTGTATATCAAGCTGCAGATCCAGGCTCATCGATGTCACCAGAATACTGACCACGGCAACCACCAACAAGACGGTGACCAACGCCACACCCTCGCAGCGACACGGTGGCTGGTTGTTCATGATGTGGGCACTCCGATGGGACGGTCCGGTGCCGGCAGCGCGGTCAGTGGCAACAACCTGGACAGATCACCCAGCGAGGTGACACTGAGGTTCAGCTCGATGGCCCTGGGCCATCTGAGCAGGCGCTGTTGCGGATCGGTTTGCCCAGGTGGTGGCCACTGACTCTGCCACTGGCGATCCTCATCCAGGAAACGCAGACTCATGCGCTGCACATCGTCCAACAACACGTCATCAATCGGTTGACTGCCGGGCGTGCGATCGAGAACCGGCCAGCGCCGACGAATCAATTGATTGTTCTGCAGCCGATATTCGACCCGCTGCAGCGTCTGAGTGCGCGCCCAGGCCGCATCACGCCCCTGCTGCAAGGTGATCGCAACTGACTGTCGTCCACCTGACAAGGCAGGTTGATCATCACCCAATTGATCCCGGACCGGTCTGGGGACAGCATGACGCACATCCCGATCCAGTAATCCCAAGGCAAATTGTGCTGCCACCAGATCCTGAGAACTCTTTTCCAACGCCTCCTGGCTGAGCGTCATGTTCTGCAACCCCAGAATCGCCATCACGCTGACCGTGGCAAACAGGCCGATGGCAACCAGCAACTCGATCAGTGTAAAACCATGCTGCTGTTTCATTCGCCTGGTGTCCCTGCGAACGAGGTCAAACGGCTGACCGCCTGGGACCGTGCTGCATCAGAAAATACCGCAATTTCCAGGCGTCTGATTGACTCAACTGCGGTATTACTGACCTCCAGCTCCCAGTACCATAATGAGGTACCCATGGTTGATTGACCGGTTCGAAGTCCGGTCGGAGGCAACACCGGTTCAAGCCGGACTGATTCGATGGCATTGCTCGCCACCCATAGTGCCATGGTCGGTTGGTGCAACTGCGAGCGGGCGCTGGCGTTCTCCATCCCAACCTTGATCATGCCAGACAAGGCCAGCGCAAGAACCAGCAATGCAACCAGTACTTCGATCAGACTGAACCCTGCTGCCGATCTGATACAGATGGGTGCCCGCGTCTGTCTCATGAATTGGCTCATGGCCCTTGATCAGTCACAGCATCGATCGATAACTGTCCATCAAGTGTGCCACGCAGTATTCTCTGCCGTCCCTGATCCCGAAGCGATAAAACGAAAGGCGACATTTCGCCACTGGCCACACAGATGACACGCGGAACCACTTCTTCACCCGGAGTAGAACGTTGTTCCAGCTGAAGTGAAGCGGTCACGCCGTCGGGGAATTGACGAGGCCGGTAGACTCGACTGTTCTCGATAGGCCACCACTGCTGCCCGTCAAATCGCTCGAACAGATAACCCTGTTCCTCGATCTGCAGAGCGCGAGGGATCGCATCAAGCATCGCCGCATCGCACTGTATGTCGATCAATGCTTGCAGGCGACTGGCTTCGCGCTCAAGAACCCACTCAGGGTCGGAGGTGTTGATACTGAGAACGACCGCTGTGGCCATGACCGCAATGATCACAACGACCAGCAGCACTTCGATCAGGGTCATCCCCTGTTCTGATCGTCCTGGCAGCCTGTCGGACTTGACGAGTCGTAGCGAGGAGGAGTCAATTTGAGTCAGATTTCTAGAGAGCCTCTGAACAAGTCGTGATCGGCTGTCTTGAGCGTGAAACACGCCCGCTCGGCGTTGCATGAGCTGAGCCATAGCACCACTATGATTCAGCTCATGCGCCTTAATCGGACGCATTTCCCTTCTCAATCCAACTCGCCCAGACTTGTTCAGAAGCTCCCTAGATCTTTTGAGGCGAATAGCACTGCGATTTAACGAAACAGACCGGGGAGTCTGGCCAAACCTGGATTTTCCACAGTAGATCATGTTAAGTCCGACAAGCTGCTCGACCGAGATCAGGATCCCCAGTTACCAATGTCAGCATTGAGTCCTTCGCCTCCAGGCTGACTATCTGCACCATAGGAAAAGACATCGATGGCCGAATGAACACCTGGGTTCAGGTATTGGTAATCATTGCCCCATGGATCTTTTTCCAGACGTTTGACATAGCCACCTTGCTGCCATTGTCTGGGCACGGGATTGGTGCCGGGCCGATTGATCAGCGCATTGAGTGATTGCTGTGAAGAGGGATAAAAACCACTGTGCAACTTATAGATTTCCAGTGCTTTTTCGAAGGTCTGAATGTCGGCTCGTGCCTTGCTGATCCTGGCTTCATCGGCCTGACCAACCAGCGACAGGGTGACAGTGGTCGCAAGAATGGCGAGAATGACAATGACCACCAGAATTTCGATGATGGTAAAGCCTTGTTGATGCGTGCCGGAGCCTGGATGCTTCATGATGAACACCTTAACAGATTCAATCGATCGGGATGTTACGCTGGACCCATGATCAGGCCGCATTACAATAGCCTGCCAATGTCTTTTTGACACCAACCGATGGGTGATTCAGACCCACAAGTATACGTGATGCAAGCAATGAATAATAAAACATTATCCGAACGTGACCTCAAGGTGCTCTGGCACCCCTGCACACAGATGCAGGATCATGAAAGCATGCAACTGATCCCTATCCGATCAGCCAAGGGGGCGTATCTGACCGACTATGATGACCGCGTTTACCTGGATGCCATCAGCTCATGGTGGGTCAATATCTTTGGTCATCAAAATCCAACAATCAATGCTGCCATCATCGATCAACTGCAAAAGCTCGAACACGTCATTCTGGCTGGATTTTCACATGAGCCTGCGATCGAACTGGCCGAACGTCTGGTTCAGCTGACGCCTCCCGGGCTGGACAAGGTGTTCTATGCGGACAATGGATCTTCAGCCATCGAGGTGGCAATGAAGATGAGTTTTCACTATTGGCAGAACACCGGTCATCCGAAAAGGACCCGGTATATCAATCTGTCCAACAGCTATCATGGTGAAACCATCGGCGCTCTGGCGGTCGGGGATGTGGCCTTGTACAAGGAAACCTACGAGCCGCTGTTGCTGAAGCCCATTACAGTGCCATCACCGGACTGCTATCTTCGCGAGGAGGGCGTGGACTGGGAACAACATAGCCGTCAGATGTTCGAGCACATGGAGCAGACTCTGGCAAAACACAGTGGCGAAGTCTGCGCTGTGATCATCGAACCACTGGTCCAATGCGCTGGCAACATGCGCATGTACCATCCGGTTTACCTGGAATTGTTGTCCGATGCCTGCAAACGGCACAATGTGCACCTCATTGCCGATGAAGTCGCTGTCGGCTTTGCCCGCACCGGAACGCTGTTCGCCTGTGAGCAGGCCAATATCAGTCCTGATTTCATGTGCCTGTCCAAGGGGTTGACTGGCGGCTATCTGCCATTGTCGGCCGTACTGACATCCAACCAGGTCTATGAGGCCTTCTACGATCGCTATGAAAATCTGACCGCATTTTTGCACTCACACAGCTATACCGGCAATGCCCTGGCCTGTCGAACAGCGGTGGCTGTTCTGGATATATTCGAACAGCAGCCGGTTCTGGAGACCAATGCCCTGACGGCCGCGCACATGGCACGACGCCTGTCCGAGCTTGAAGATCATCCACATGTCGGTGACATTCGTCAAACCGGCATGATTGCCGCCTTCGAAATGGTCCCGGACCGGCGCAGCAAAACGCCCTACCCCTGGCAGGAGCGTCGAGGCATGCGGGTCTATCGGCATGCCCTGGACGCAGGAATACTGCTGCGACCGCTGGCGAATACCATCTATTTCATGCCGCCGTATATCCTCTCCGAACACGAGATTGATCGAATGATGGATGTGGCGATTTCAGGGTTGAACCATGCAGTATCATAAACATCGATTTTATCTCGGGGTGGGGCTGACTCCTGGAATGATGATCGATGCGCCAGATTCTCTGACACACCACATCGGGCGCGTACTGAGGCTTGAGCAAGGTGCGCAGATTCGCCTTTTCGACGGGCACGGGCACGAACATCTGGCCGAAATCACTCAGATCAGCAGAAAACGCGTGAGTCTGATCATTGGCGACCCATTGATCGAAGAGCCCCTGCCTATTCTGTCGCTGGATCTGATTCAGGCCGTCACTCGGGGTGAGCGAATGGACTACACGGTTCAAAAAGCCACCGAACTGGGCATTGAACGTATCGTGCTGATCGAGACCGAGCGCTGTCAGATTCGTTATCGAGGACCACGTCTGGAGAAGAAAATGGCTCACTGGCGACAGATAATAATCTCGGCCTGTGAGCAGAGTGGACGTTGCCGAGTACCAGAGCTGCTAGCTCCGATCAGCCTGTCCGATTATCTGAGCCAATCAAGCGAAACTCTGCGACTGCTGTGCTGCCCCGAAGCGAGTGAATCTCTGAGCACGCTTGTGGTGAAGCCGAGCGCCGTAGAATTTCTGATTGGGCCGGAGGGTGGTCTGACGGATGAGGAAATCGAACAGGCCAGTGATGCAGGCATGACTCGGGTGCTGATGGGGCCGAGAATTCTGCGCACAGAAACGGCCGGTCCTGCGGCACTGGTCGCCTGTCAGTTGCTCTGGGGAGATATGTAAGTCAGATTCGAGCGGTTCTCGATTGATACGTACAACCGTAGATCAGGCGCCAATCACCTCGGCCAATCGACTTTCGATGGCTTCCATATCCGGCACAAACGCCTCTTCATCATTCACATTGACACCATAGCTGGCCCCATCGGGAAGTTCATGCTGATCACCGGCGAGCAGGATGTTTTCATCCGTCAAGGTGATGAGTCTTGGAAAACCTTGTGTCAGTACCGCCACATACGGCATTTTCTGGTGACCGCCAAGCGCCTTGACGATCGCAATCTTGGCTCCATCGGTACTCTCCTTGGCAGACCTTCCCGATAGTTGGGCAAATGAAAACAAGGGCACATTCCAACCTCGCCACTCGATCAGTCCGTAGATCCACTCAGGCACATCTTCCAGAGGTTTTGGATTTGAAAAGGTAATCACCTCCGAGATCGTTGCATTGGGCAACAACAGTTTGACGGCAGTCGCCGGGATCATCAAACCTCGAATATCAGCTGCTAAGTGTGCCATTTTTGATAGATTCCTGTTGACTCAAGTAATGGCGCTGACTGAACCGGCCAGCCAGCGCATCGGGTGTGCCTATGAAGGAGGTTTCCTTCTGTGCGTGAACCCCGTCGACCATGGAGCTGACAACACAGCTGGAGGACTCCTGTATCCATATCTCGCCCCCCTTATCAGCCACCTGTTGGGCTGCCGCCACACCATCGGTGGACATTCCGCTGAAGATCATCATGTTCAGTTGTCCGGAAAACGACTGGCCCAAGGCATCCACCGTGTCATCAATGCACGGTGTAAAGCGGGACACCTGATCGCACTTGCTAAAGGAACATTGCCCCATGCGATCTGCTTCGAACCGCTGTGATCCGGGAATCACGTGAACGACCCCAGGACGTATCAGGTCACCTTGCTGCACCAGACGGACCGGCAGTGCGCACACTTGATCCAACTGCCTGACAAGCTGCCTGACAAATTCCACGCCAATATGTTGCACTAGGACCAGTGCTTCATTGACCGGACCAGACAAGCCAGATAGAAACTGTCGCAATGCTTCTGGGCCACCGATGGATGCTGCCAATACCCATATTGACAGTCCGGGTCGGCTCAGTGCCTGTGTGCCCATAATGACTGGTGTATCTCGGTAGCACATGATCTGATCGACCAGGCCATCGGTCTGCCGCCAGAACGCTTGTCGTTCGGCGGTCAGATCTAATGCTTCGATCATCATGACCGGCAGGCTTGTGGACCACTCTGTCAGCTGCTGGCGAAGCTCAGGATCGAATTCTTTCTCATCCTGACAGACCAGCAAGAAATCGTGATCGGCAACCTCAACTTCCCTCAACTGATCAGGCCGAATCGCAACGGTAGCAAGACCCCGCTCAGACAATGCTTCTGCCAGCCTTGCAAGGTCGCCCGACGCTCGCCCGACCAGCAGCGTTGTGCGCATCAAAGCTGTATCAGGATTGCTCTGCAACGTTCTGCTTCAGGAGTTCCTGGACATTGGCCAACAACTCTGGCTCCTGATAGGGTTTGCCCAGATACCGTTCCACACCGATTTCCATGGCTCGATCACGGTGCTTGGCACCGGTTCGCGAGGTAATCATGATGATCGGAATATTGCGCAATCTTGGATCATTTTTCATGTGCGTGGCCAACTCATACCCATCCATGCGTGGCATTTCGATATCCAGCAGCATCAGATCGGGAATAGTGTCCTGCAATTGCTCCAGTGCATCGACTCCGTCTTTCGCTGTGATTACATCCATGTCATACCGCTGCAGGACTCGCGTGGTAACCCGTCGCATGGTGATCGAGTCATCCACCACCATGATGTTTGGCTGCACATCATCTGGAACATCGACCATTGCCAGCTCTTCAATGGAATCGTTTTCGAAGCGGTGAGCCGCTGCATTTCTGATCAACGGGCTCAGGTCAAGAATCATGACCACGCTGCCGTCACCCAGAATAGTGGCGCCGAAGATCCCCGGAATACTGCTCACCTGCGGACCGACGGACTTGACCACGATTTCACGGTTGCCCAGCACCTCGTCAATCCGGATGGCCGCTCGCTGGTCTCCAGCTCTTGCCATCAGCAATGGCCACATGTCCACGTCGGTGGGCAATTTGGATTCCAGACCCAACAGTCCGGATAACTCGGTCATCTGGTACTCTTCGCCGGTGTATTCGTAGATCATGTCACCGGTTTCGTTGCGCAGTTCGATGTCCTTGCGTCGGATCCGGGACACACCCAGGATACTGGTCAGAGGGATGGCAAACTGGTTTTCGCCGATTTTCACCATGATCGCCTGAGCCACCGCCAGAGTGAATGGCAACCGCACTTCGAACTCCGAACCCAATCCCTTCTCTGAGGTAATCTCGAGAGATCCGCCCAACTGCTTGATTTCGTTGTTGACCACGTCCAGACCCACTCCACGTCCAGCAATTTTCGAGACGCTCTCGGCAGTACTGAACCCGGACTCGATAATGAATCCATATAGGTCACGCTTGCCCAGCTGAGCATCTTCGGTCAGCAATCCGGCTTCAATGGCTTTAGTGCGAATGGCCTCATGGTCAATACCCGCACCATCATCGGAAATTCGAATCAGGACTTCGGTCGCTTCCCTGCTGACTTCGATCAGCACGATGCCTTCTTCGTTCTTGTCCCTGGCCAGCCGTTCCTCGGGGGTTTCAAGACCGTGCGCGATGGCATTGCGAACCATGTGCTCCAGAGGCGCTGTGATGCGCTCCAGAACGGTTCGGTCCATCTCACCGTGAGCTCCCACGACCTGCAGTCGGGCCTTCTTGCCCAATTCCTGACAGGTTTGCCTGAGAATTCGCCTGAGACGAGGGACCAGTGAATCAAATGGAACCATGCGGGTCCGCATGAGACCTTCCTGAAGATCGGAGTTGACTCGTGACTGTTGCAACAACAGTGTTTCTGACTGTCGAGTCAGGTCATCCATCATGCCCTGCAGACTCACCAAGTCAGAGACTGACTCGGCCAATGCTCGTGAGAGCTGCTGCAGCGTTGAAAAGCGGTCCATTTCCAGTGGGTCAAAATCTGCCGAAGACTCATCTGTCTCTCGCTGGAAGCGCGACAGAATCTGGGCTTCGGTTTCCATTTCCAGCTTTCTGAGCTGATCACGGAGACGATTGACCGTCACATCAAATTCCACCAGGTTGAACCGGAACGTTCCAATCTGCTGCTCCAGGCGCGTTCGGTAAATACTGACCTCACCGGCATAGTTGACCAGATTGTCCAGCAGGTCCGAACGGACCCGGATCAGTTCGCGTGCTGACTGAACCGCCGGTTGGGGTGCCGCTTTGTCCTGTTCGTCGAGCTGTGTCGACTTCTCACTGATAGGAATAAATTTGGGTGAATCAGCCGGTTTGATTTGCTTGAGCTTAGGCTTGGACTTGGACTTGGACTTGGACTTGTCCTTTTGACTGACTTGCTGTGCTACCGCTTCGCTGGCATCCGCTTCTATCGTCTCACCCCGAATCAGTCGTTCGATATACGAGGCAACTTCTCGGCCAGTCGGAATCGGTGCACGTTCCTGGATACTGCTGAGCATCTGATGAAGCCGATCAAAGGCATGCTCAAGCACATCGATGACCTCACCTGTCGGCGTCGCCTGCTCGTTTGTGATCTTCTCAAACAGAGATTCAACAGCATGGCTCAAATCGCCAACCGGCGAGAAGCCAGCCATTCGTGCGCCACCCTTGAGTGTATGAAGATCACGCTGAAGGGCCTTGACGGGCTCCTGATCTTCCAGGTCTTCACGCCAAGTGGCCATCAAATGGTCAGAGCTGTCCAGAATTTCGGTGCCTTCCTGAAGGAAGATATCGAGGAGTTCGTCATCAATATCGTTCAGATCTGTGAAGGCGATCGTGGATTCATCGGTCAGCGCACTGGCGACTGCCGAGGAACGGCCTACAACTGTCGCAGCTTCGGTTTCGGTTTCGGTTTCGGTTTCGGTTTCATCGAGAAACTCATCGAATTCCGAGAAACCTTCATCGTCCAGAGCAAATATTTCGACGTTTTCTGCTTCTGCTTCTGCTTCTGCTTCTGCTTCTGCTTCTGCTTCTGCTTCTGCTTCTGCTTCTACTTCTACTTCTACTTCTACTTCTACTTCTACTTCTACTTCTACTTCTACTTCTACTTCTACTTCTACTTCTACTTCTACTTCTACTGCTTTTGTATCGTCTTCCTCGACTGCATCAACGAAATCTGCAAATTCCGAGAACTCTTCATCATCGAGCGCAAAGGCATCGGCATCATCAGCATCAGACCCTGCCGACAACTCGACGCCTGACATTGGCTCCGCTAGATCGGTCTCAGCAGCAACGCTGTCCAGGCTGTCTGTTGAGGTGTCATCATCAAACTCCAGGATGAAATCCTGATCGTCCAACTCGTCGAACACCAGGGCGATCTTGTCGCTTTCACCCGTTGCGACCTCATCAAAGCTCGACGCATCGGCCTGCTCGGTAACGATTTCGCCCGTTTCCTCATGCTTCCTTTCATCAAACAGCTGATGCAAGTTGGTGGTCTCGGGCAGTTCATCCCTAAGACTGCACAACGATCCGCTGATTTCAGAAGTATTCGGATACACGGGCTCAGCTTCTGAAAGCTGATCGACAAAGAGCTTGACGGTTCGCGCACTCTCTCGAATGGCTGCCAGGCCAGTTTCATCCGGAGAATGATGGCCCAGGCGCAAGCGCTTCACATAGCCCTCAAGTGGGCCAGTCACCGCTGAAAGACTGGGCAAGTCGACCATCGCAATCGCACCATTAAGCGTATGAACTGCCCTTAGCAGGGATTCTGACGCTTCCGGAATCGGGTGTGACTGATCGGCATCATCCAGATAGGCATTCACGACCGATAGGTGGTTACTGACCTCACCTCTGAGGATATCCAGGAGTACCTGGTCAATCACAGTCGTTTGCTGATCTCTGGGTGGCTCAGGTTGTGCCGTTTCAACAGCGTCATCCTGGTCATCTGTCTTCAGTGAAACGGGTTCTTCGGTGATGTCTTCTGTGGCCTCGTCCTGCTGATTTTCGAGCTCATTAACAGGGCCGTCACCTTCCATCATCTCCTCAGTAACATCATCCGACTCGAGACCCAGGTCGTCCAGCGAGAGCTCATTCAGATCAAAGACATCCGACTCTTCGACAGCCTCATCAGTGGTCTCCAGATCAGGCTCGTCGATTGATGCCTCAAGGCCCAGTTCAAATTCGTCAACGGCCTCTGTGGACAGAAGATCAGACTCCATGTCAATCTCGAGTTCAGGCAGTTCGTTTTCGAGGGTCAACTCGGACGATTCTTCCGTGGCATCCGTCTCATCCTCCAGCAGATTGTCAGTATCGACAAATGCGGTCAGATCAAAGTCAGCCAATTCATCAGACCTGTCGCTCTCGGCATCGTCCTCAAGAGGCTCGAGGCTCAGGTTAATCTCATCATCGTCCGGCTCGGTAACATTGGAGACATCGGATTCCGGCACTTCGGCCTCCATCTCGAGATCGATCTCCAGTTCATTGCTGTCATCAAGCAGCTCCAGCGTCAGTTCACCCTCCGCGCCTTGTAGCGGTTCGAGTGTCAATTCACTGGCTGAATCATCAACCGTTTTATCGACCTTGGTGGAGTCGCTGTGAGCAGTTTCCTGCGACGCATCGTCCAGAGACAGCTCCAGATCAATCGAGCCCTCGCGATCCTCGGATGTGATCGTCGAGTCACCTTCGGTAACAGATGACTGTGCATCGTCCACTGTTGCTTCGGTCAGATCTTCGAAACTGAGCAGCTCATCGGCTTCTTCATCCTCATCGACAAGGCTCAACTCCCATTCAGGCTCAACCGAATCCTCAGTTGTGGTCTCGACGCTTGAAACATCCGCGGATGTTTCACTGGTCTCATCCATGCTAAAGTCATCGTTGTCAAAGGTGATGGCACCTTCAGCCAGGGAAATCTCGTCTTCGCTGCCTGTTGTGTCTCTATCATCCAGGGCCGCTTCAAGCTCTTCCAGGTCCAGCCCCATCAGATTATCGATTGATGTGTCACCAGCATCGGCATCTGGAGCAAGCTCTTCGGAGACCGTCTCTTCGATAATCGCTTCTGCTTCGGGCTCCATTTCAGAGGCGGTATCAGCAGGCTTCAGCCAGGCTTCGGTTCCAGAAGCCACGCTTTCTGCAACCAGCTTGATCCCTTCAATATCCGCATCAGGGAGCCCTTCACCTTTCACATTGGCGAGCAATTGAGGCAAGACGGAGACCGAATCCTTGAGTACCGACACCAGCGCATCACTGGCGTTAATCGATTTGTCCAGCACTCGGTTCAACATGTTTTCCAGCTGCCAGCTGAAGTTTCCGAGCGTCTGAGCACCGACCAGCCGTCCACTGCCCTTGAGCGTATGGAAAGACCGCCGAATGGTTGTCAGGGTTTCGAGATCGCTGGGGTCCTGATGCCACTGGGGAACCAGTTGGCGCAAATTGTCGAGCTCTTCTTCTACTTCCTCGATGAATATTTCTCTGATTTCATCATCAACATCGCCACCGATATCTGCCGCAGATTCCTGCTTGACCGGATCACCACTGAGATAATTGCGTCCGTCAACCAGACCTGCAGACATCGCTTCATGATCAGCTGCGGACTGTCGTTCCATCTGCGCTGAGGATGTATCTGGCAAAATGGCCGGTTGATCACCCGCTGCAGGCAGCTCCTGGGTATCTGCTTGGGAGCTTGTCGCTTGAGCTGAATCGAGGTCCTGGGTAGTCGCAGCCTCCTCGACTGGTTCGTCCTGGAAATCGTCGTTCTGCTCCAGAGTATCGAGATGACTTTGACGACTCAATGGATCCAGATAGCCCAGTTTGTCCAGGCTGGATCTGGCCACCTCAAGAATACGAGTTCGTCCAGGGCGGCGTTCGCGAACCGCTTCAAGATAGTATTCCAGGCTGGCGACTGCGTCGGCCAGCGTATCGAGTTGCACTGCATCCGGAAGAGAATCCTGAGCCAGCAACTCAACTTGTGTATAGGCAGACACCCCTTCAAGCAGATCAACTGCTTCGTCCAGATCAAGCATTTTCAGAGCGCCAGAAATTTCATCAAGCAGATGAGGTGTTTGGCGAATGAGTGCCTTGTTGGCTGGCGCATCGATGAAGTCAACGACACATTGTTTCATTTTCTGAAGGTTGGTAGAGGCTTCCTTCATCAGGGCATTGAGAATCTTTTGCACTTCGCTTGCAGGCAGATCAATGCCATGGCCTTCGCCTTCAGCGTCGTTGCTTTCGATACCAATCTGTGACAAATCATCATCAATCGATGATTCGACGAAAATCAGTGACCCGGCGATATCAAGTAGCGCCGACTCCGTAACTGGACGTTCCCCGCGCCCCAACTCGGCCAGCAGTTCACGCTGTTCCTGAATCGACTTGGAAGATGATTCCAGTCCCAACATCTTGAAGGTATCGGCAACGCTGTCGAGCGCCTGGATCTGGTCATCGAATGATTCATCACGAATCTCGACTTTTCTGACTCGGAGATCAAGGTTGTCCTTGACTCGCAACAGGTCGTCCCTGATTGCTTCGGAGACGGTCTCAAGCAGCTCCCTGTTGCGACCCTTCATTGCACCTTGGGCGTGCTCAAGCTCGGTGATATCCGGCAACAGTTCGCGCAGCTGATACCATTCCCTCAGCTGATCCACACTTGAAGTACCCAGATCGGCATGCGCAGCATAATACAGCAGGCTACGAACCAACTGATGAGGCGGATCTTCTGCGATTTGAACTTCACCGATCAGTGCCAGCCGCTTGATCGAGCCATCGACTCGCCCATAGAGCTTTTTCAGCGAGTTATCGACCACGACGTTGTCATCGATGACGCCCTGAAGAATCGCTTCGGATACCCACCATAATCGACGCATTTCTACTTCTGATGACAGCTCGCACAATTTGTCGCAGATCAGTCGAAGCGTGTTGATTTCCTTTCGACTCTCTGCTGACCCGCTGAACCAATTGAGCAGACAGGCCTCAAAACGCTTGCGCAGCTTGGCCGCCGCGGCTCTGAGAGTTCGATCGTCGAGCGGTTTCGACAGCCCCTTGACCGAATCGGGCAATGGGATTGAAATATCGGGGGTGAACAACGCTGCCTCGGTCAACAACTTGGCCTGTCTGGACGACCTCAGATCATTGAGAAGTGGCAGCAGAACCACCGGAATATCCCGGAAACCGCCTTGCAGTCGTTCCAGATAATCAGGCAACTGTACAATACCGCGCATCAGGGCATTGTAGGCTGAATCTCGATCGCCTATGTCCTCGTCAGCGAGGGCACTGGCCACTTTCTCCATCTCCTCGACCACCATCGCAGCGCCATACAGTTCGACCATGCGCAGCGTGCCCTGAACCTGATGCAGGTAGGTGACACAGAACTGCATCTGGCTGGTGTCGGAGGTATCTTCGACGTACATCTCCAGAGCCTGTCGGGCCTGTTTTAGAATGTCGTCGAGCTCCTGCTTGACCCAGTTGAGAGTCGTGAAGTCGATGTCGTTATGTAGTCTCATGCGTCTGTTTCCCCGGCCAGGCGTTGAAAGGCCAAAGTTCGATGGTGTTTCACCAATGTCATCAATGGGTGAGTCCAGTGTGGAATCTCCCCCGGTGCCAAGACCAGATACCCGCCGGGTCGCAGAAATCGAACCATGTGGTGCAAGATTTCCTGCCGTTTGAGCATCGAGAAATAGATCAGTATGTTATGGCAAAATATCAGTTCAAGCTGCTGGATCGGAAATGATCTGATATCCATCAGGTTAACCGCCGCGAATCCCGTTCGCCCAGTGATCTGTGCAGTAATCTCGAATTGCCCGTCATCTCGCTCCTGGCAGAAACGACTCCGATACTGTTCTGGGACTTCCAGAATTCGTTCCAGTCCGTAGACCCCGGCGCGTGCCGTTTTCAGAGAAGGCTGACTGACGTCTGTCCCCGTAACGCCAAAATGAAACGGCCTGACTTGCGACTGACTGATCTGTCCCAGCATCATGGCCAGACTGTAGGCTTCTTCACCGGTCGAGCAGCCCACGCTCCAGGCGTGAAAAGCATGCTCATGATGTCCCTGCCTCAATCCATTCAGATAGTCGGGAACAATTCGATCCCTGACCAGCTCATACGACGGCAGATGCCGATAAAAATGAGTTTCGTGTACGGTCAGTCGATCGACCAGTACAGCCCACTCGACCGCTGCCAGAGGCCCCTCTTGCAGCGACTCGAGATATTCAAGAGGGTCGCTGAGACCAATTTCTCTCATTCGCTGACGAATCTTCGATTCCAGGAATTGTCGCCGTGGCTCCGTCACCAGGACGCCGGTTCGCTGTTCCAGCAGCGAAGCCCATTGCTGATAGCTTGAATCGTCCAGACCCTGTTGCGCATCGCTTTTCACATTTGCGAATCCGTTGACCGAATGCGTGCGCTTCAGGGAGTCCATTACCGGTTACATCAAGCAGGCAGCTTGAAGTCAGCAACCGAACGCCTGAGTTCCGTCGCCAGATCAGCAAGGTGACCAATGCTTTCGGCTGTCTGAGAGGTACCGGCAGAGGTCTGGGTGGTAATTTCCTGAATCACGTTCATGGTGCCTGAAATATTGGTCGCCGCAGCTGACTGCTGCCTTGACGCTTCTGAAATGTTCTGAATCAGGTCAGCCAAGTCGTTTGATACCTTCTCGATTTCGCCCAGCGCCTCACCCGCATCCTCTGCCAGCTGTGCTCCGCTGACTACTTCCGAGGTCGTCTGCTCCATGGAGGAGACCGCTTCGTTGGTATCGGCCTGAATCGTTTGTACCAGTGTTTCAATTCGCTTGGTCGCGTTCGATGCACGTTCCGCCAGTCGCTGTACTTCATCGGCAACTACCGCGAAGCCTCGACCCGCCTCACCCGCCGACGAGGCCTGGATCGCAGCGTTCAACGCCAGAATGTTTGTTTGTTCAGCAATGTCGTTAATCAGTTCAACGATGTCACCAATTTCCTGGGAGCTTTCACCCAGTCGTTTGATTCGTTTGGATGTTTCCTGAATCTGCTCGCGAATGTTGTCCATTCCCTCAATGGTCTGCCGGACCACGTTCGCGCCCTTGGCAGCAATGGATACTGATCGTTGCGCAACATCTGCCGACTCGGACGAGTTTTTCGAGACCTCGTCAATCGAGACTGCAATCTCGTTGATCGCCGCCGATGCCGACGTAATCTGCTGCGCCTGATGCTCAGAGGCCTCGGCAAGGTGCATCGCCGTTGCCTGCGTTTCCTGCGCCGCTGCAGAGACCTGAACAGCGGTATCGTTAATCGTGGTCACCAGTGAACGCAGCGCCTCGATCGCAAAATTGATCGAGTCAGCGATTGCACCGGTAATATCCTCGGTGACGGTCGCGGTCACGGTCAGATCCCCATCAGCGAGCGATCCCATCTCATCCAGCAATCTCAGAATAGCTTCCTGATTTCTCTGGTTGAGGTTCTGCGTTTCCCGATAACGGCGCGCTCTGTTTCTCATCGCCAAGAAGGCGACAATGGCAAACAGTGTGATGGTGGCACCAATCAGGCCCAGACCCAGCCTGACCGATGGAAACAGGCGATCAGTTGACACGAAGTTGTTGTAACTGGCCTGCAGTTCGGAGGCGTTATCAACCATTTCATCAGCGTTGTAGGTGATGTTGTCCGCTGCATCCTGCACGTCTGCCAGAGTTTGTGAATTATCCAGAATAAACGTACTGTCGCCTCTGATGTCAGTGAAAATCGTGAACAGCCCACCGAGTAGTTCAGCCGCTTCTGGGTTGGTAATCTCCCGTATGTCTTCATCCGGATTACCGTTGAGCAAGTTTTCCAGCATGTCACCCAAAATGACGATATCCCGACTGAAGGTGTCGGCCGCTGTTCTGGCATTCAGGCCGCCCTGAAGAATCTCGTTCAGATTTCTCAGTAGCCGCCCGGCAATCGCAATGTGGCTGGTAGCAACATAGACCTCTCTGGACCTGGCATTGATGTCCAGCAGAACCTGAGCCACCTCATCCAGACCACCGGTCAACTGAGAGACACTGGTATTCAGAGATCGCGCGGTTTCGTCCAGAGGCTGTATCTGCTCGGACTTCGTCAGAATTGTATCGACGTCCGCATTGATTTCGTCAAACTTCTTTTGCAATCTGTCGAAGGCTTGCAGGATATTCTCATTGTTGTAGAGCGCGACCATATCCTGCTCGGGGTTGCCTTCACTGAGCGAGCTCATCTTGTTGCGGATGATCTGCCGGGTGTCTCGAAGCTTGTCGAAGTGCTCAACGCTCCCGGAAGCAGCCTGGGTAGCATAGGTCGCAATTCTCAGCGTGGCCTCCTTGATATCACTGACCGTGGTGATGTGCTTGGTCTGCTGATTGTTGTCTTCGGCCAGCTGGAAGAAGTTGAACACCGACCCAAGAAATGCGACCACGGCAACGATTGCCACCAGCAAGACAAACGTACTCGACTCCCTAGTTTGGATACTACCTGCTGTTGAACTCATAACTGACTACCCTATGTTCTAAGACTGTTCTGTTTCTGAAACGTCGACTGCCGCTGGCATCATGGACGAAGTCCTGATGGCCGCTTGCAGAAAGTTGGGATCGTTGATCAGACGCTGAAAATCGATGACGCCCCAATATTCGTCATTTTTCTGATATTCCTTGATAATTAAGCGTTCCATCGCATGATCAACGTAATGATTTTCCTCGGATTCATCATCAGGCTCGAAGCGGCGCTGACCGACGACTTCGTCAACCAGCAGACCCACCACCGATCCGGGTTGGCGCACCACAATGGCGCGGCTGGCGCGGTTGACCAGGGACGGCTTGTCGGTCAGGAAGGCACGAAGATCGATAAATGCGATGAGGTTACCACGCACGTTGGCAATGCCCATCATCCAGTGCTTCGCCCCTGGCACCCGAGTCACGTCCTGCATGTGCAGGATTTCCACAATTTCATGAATCTGACAGATCAGATTGGCATCCATCAACCGAAAGGCAATGCCGGACCAGACGCCGTCAGCCATCATCTGTTGAGGCCGCGCTACCGCATGGACCAGGCTCCGCCTCTCGTAATCCCGAAGCATTTGGAACGGCGTCTGTGTCTGCGGTTCAGCTGGCATGATGATCCTGGCTCAATTGGTCATTGATCTTTTTCAGCAGCACGCCATCCTTGACCGGCTTGGTCACAAAATCCCTGGCCCCCTGACGCAGACTCCAGACCCGATCGGTTTCCATGTTTTTGGTGGTGATCACGATGACCGGAATGTGGTTGGTGCTGTCTGTCTTGGATAGTTTGCGCGTCGCCTGAAAACCATTCATGCCTGGCATGATCACGTCCATCAGGATCAGGTCCGGCTGCCAGTCGATTGCCTTGTTGATGCCAGTCTCTGCATCTTCAGCTGATTCGACCTCAAAGCCACGACTGCTGAGCATCTGGGTGTAGATGTGAACGTCCGTGGGAGAGTCATCAATGATGAGGATTTTCGGCATGTCGATTGAACCGAGCGGACCGCAAGCGGTCGTCAGTGAGACCCTCCATCACTGGCCGCCGCTGAACGAGTCTCCACATGTTCATCAATGGCACCCAACAGCTCATCCCGGGTGAAGGGCTTGGTCAGATATTGCTCAGAGCCCACGATGCGACCCCTGGCCTTGTCGAACAGGCCATCCTTGCTCGACAACATGATGACTGGTGTCGATTTGAAGATGCTGTTGTTCTTGATCAATGCGCAAGTCTGATAGCCGTCAAGTCGCGGCATCATGATATCGACAAAGATGATGTCGGGCTTGTGATCAGCAATCTTGGCGAGGGCTTCAAAGCCATCGTTCGCCGTGATCACATCACAACCTTCTTTTTTCAGCAGTGTCTCAGCTGTGCGTCGAATGGTTTTGCTGTCGTCAATCACCAAAACCTTGAGGCCATCAATAGATCCAGCGTCCACAGTCACTCCCACGAAGTCATTAAGAGGAATTCTCCATACTCACAGTCTGTTTACCTAATGATCATGTGTTCTGTCAAGTTTTTTACCTAAGTCATTACAAGTTCAGTAAAAAACCGGAGAGTACACAGTCTGCATTCTGACAAGCTCCCCTGACAAATTGGTACAGATTGCGAATTGAAGATTGTACTCTTTTGCTATATCAATGCCATCCGATTGGAAAATTGTTACAAACTGACACAATCAAAAGCCCGCACAAAGCCCGTCGGGCGACCGGCATGCAGACACTTGATTGGCCTGCCGGTGTATAATCCTGCGCTGACCAGAAATGCCCGACTAGCGGAGATCACCATGCCCCTGGATATTGGAATGCTGATGGACCCCATCAGCGCTATCAACATCAAGAAAGACTCGAGCTTCGCGATGCTGCTCGAATGTCAGCGGCGCGGGCATCGGCTGCATCTGATGTCCGGGAACGACTTATGGTCGACCGGAAAGACCGCCATGGGACGGCTGACACTAACCACCGTGCACGATGACCCTTCGGACTGGTTCAACAGCACTGGCCAGTCGATCGGCGCGCTATCGGAGCTTGACGTCATCCTGATGCGCAAGGACCCTCCGTTCGACATGCAGTACATCAATGACACCTATCTGCTGGAATTAGCAGAGGCCACAGGAACGCTGATAGTCAATTGCCCTCAGGCTCTCCGGGACATGAATGAAAAGGCCTATATTGCACATTTCCCTCAGTGCATCCCCGAAACCATGATGGCCCGCGACCCGAAGGTCCTGAGAGAATTCATTCAGTCGGTGGGACAGGCCGTGGTCAAACCGCTTGATGGGATGGGCGGCAAATCGATTTTCAGAGTCAATGCTTCAGATCCCAATCTGAACGTGATTCTTGAAACGGTCAGCCATGACGGCCAGGAGACGATCATGGCACAGGCCTACGTCGAAGAAATCACCGCTGGCGACAAGCGGATTCTGATCGTCAACGGTGAGGCCGTGCCTTACGCTCTGGCCCGGATACCATCGGACCAGGACTTCAGAGGAAACCTGGCCAAAGGCGGACGCGGAGAAGGGGTTCAGTTGAGCGAGCGCGACCTCTGGATTGCCGACCAGGTCGGCCCCAGCCTGAAAGCCGCTGGTGTCCTGTTTGCAGGCATTGATGTCATCGGCGAATACCTCACCGAGATCAATGTCACCAGCCCGACCTGTATTCGTGAACTGGATCAGATTTTTGATCTGAATATCGCTGGACAACTGATGGATAGTATTGAATCATCGATCGGATGACTGACAGCCCGTCCATATCCAGCTCTGACCGCCTCAGTGTCACGCTGGTGTTTGCCATTCTGTTTCTGGCCGTGTTGATCTTCGGTGTCAGTTTTACCTATCAGGATCCTACCGACCCCGATCAGTTGCAGTCGATGGAAATCATTCTGGTTCAGCAGCGCAGCGAAGAAGCGCCCGAGGATGCTGATTATCTGGCGTCAGTCTCTCAGCAGGGTGGCGGAACGGTGAGCGAAAAAGCCCGCCCCACCAGTCCAGTCAGTGGCCCAGTGCCCAAACTGGAACAGGGCGAGTCTC
The DNA here is from genome assembly GCA_003233095.1 of Oceanospirillales bacterium. Taxonomy (GTDB): domain Bacteria; phylum Pseudomonadota; class Gammaproteobacteria; order Xanthomonadales; family SZUA-38; genus SZUA-38. The sequence goes on from QIKT01000183.1 coordinate 61,965, forward strand.
CCGTCACTCGGCCGAACACCACACCCAAACCAACCGTTCAAACGCCAACCAAAGTCATGACTCAGGCGGTCTCCGTGCGCAAGGAAGAACGGATCAAACCAACGACTGAAACCCCGGAACTGCCTAGCCCGACCGCTGAGGAATTACTGCAGCGCAGTCGTGAGATGGCTCGCCTGGAAGCTGAAATCGACAAGGATCTGAAAGCCTACGCCTCACGACCTCGCAATGCTTATGTCGATGCCAGCACCAGGGAATATGTGTACGCCGGTTATCTGCACAACTGGACCCAGAAAGTCGAGCGTCATTCCACACTGAATTTCCCTGCCGAAATATCTCGTCGCCGACTTGAAGGAGAAGTCACTGTCACCGCAGTCATCAATCGCAGTGGACACGTTGAGAAGACCGAGATTCGCAATCCATCCAAGCACAAGATCCTGAATGAATCGGCCATCAAGCTCATCTACAGCGCGGCTCCATACGGACCCTTTCCCGAGTCATTCAGAGACAAGATCGATCAGTTGTTCATCACCCGAACCTGGCGCTTTCTCCCCAACAACGTCATTGAATACGACTGAGCGGTCCTCATCAGCTAATGGTTACAGTCTGTGGCAGTTGTTGTAAACTGGCAGCATGACAACGAGCCCCTATCTGAACAATCAACTGCTGATTGCGATGCCGGGACTGAAAGACCCGGACTTCGAACGCAGCGTCACCTATATTTGCCATCACAACGAAGCTGGCGCGATGGGGATTACCATCAATCGTCAGTCAGATTTGCCGGTTGCCTCAATTCTTGATCAGCTTCATATCGAACAATATGAGCAGATATGGGCCAGCGAACAGGTGATGATCGGCGGACCCATTCAACAGGACCGCGGCTTTGTATTGCATAGCATGGGCAACGAGTGGAATTCATCCTATCCGGTCTCCGAACAGATCACGCTGACGACTTCACGGGATATTCTCGAAGCCATCGCTGCACAACAACAGCGAGATCAGAGTCTCCTCGCGCTCGGCTATTCAGGCTGGGGACCGGGACAACTGGAAGAGGAGATCATGCAGAACAGCTGGCTCAATGCACCGGTTGACCCTTCCATACTTTTCAGCTGCCCGATTGGACACCGATGGGACATGGCTGCATCGATGCTCGGCGTGGACATCAACACCCTGACCAGCCCGGTCGGGCATGCCTGACTCAGCCACGACGCCCTCTTCAACCGCAAACGGGGTCTATCTGTGTTTTGATTTTGGGCTTCGCAAGACGGGTGTTGCCGTCGGCCAGGCCATCACTCGCACGGCATCACCTGTTGGCCTGATCGAATACCCGCACAGCCAGATCAACTATGATGCCATCTCGGCACTGGTTACAGAATGGTGCCCTGACGCCCTGATCGTCGGCCTGCCATTGACAGAGGACGGATTGCCTCAGCCAATGACCGAACAGGCAAGGACATTCGGCGCCGCACTGGAGCAGCGCTTCAGTCTTGCTGTACACTTCGCCGACGAGCGATTCACCTCACGAACAGCACGAGATCTACACCGTCAACGGCGCCAGGCCGGCACGGCCAGACGTCGCGATGCTGGCAAGGAAGATGCCGTGGCTGCACAAATCATTCTGGAGAACTGGCTGCACGATGAAGCTCCCTGACGCCGAAGACTGTGTCCTGCAACTGCAGCAGCAGATTCAACTCACCATTGATGATGGTCAGATGCACGACCCGGTGCTGATCGGCATCCACACCGGAGGATTCTGGGTGGCCGAACGGTTGGCCTCGGGGCTGTCGCTGGCAACTCCCGGATCGGTTGATATTGGTTTTCATCGCGACGATCACCATGCGCCGATGGCCCGTGAAGATGCCCCCAGACAAGTTCAGCCGTCCGATATCCGACACGACCTGGAGGGCCGCGAAGTCATCCTGGTAGACGACGTCCTTCACACAGGACGCACCATTCGCGCCGCCATCAATCTGTTGTTTGAATATGGCAGACCAGACTGTGTCCGACTGGCCGTACTGATGAGTCGAGCGGGCCGTCAACTGCCCATCGCACCAGACTGGTGCGCGGTCACCCTGGATGAGTCATTCACAGACCGAATCAAGCTCAGCGGCCCTGAGCCGATGAGCTGGCAGAGTCACTCTCATGTCGCCTAGACAGAGCCCTTCCGATACAGGTCGACTCGCACACTTCATCACCATTGATGGACTCAAGCGCGACACGCTGGTTCGCATCCTGGACACCGCCGACACCTTCCAGACTGCGTCTGACCGACAAGTCCGCAAGTTTCCGACTCTGCGTGGCAAGACCATCGTCAACCTTTTCTTCGAGAACAGTACCCGTACGCTGACCACCTTCGAGCTGGCTGCCACCCGATTATCTGCGGACGTGGTCAACCTGAAACTGGACCATTCCAGCACCCAAAAAGGTGAGACGCTGCTGGACACCCTGCGGACCCTTGAGGCAATGCACTGCGATCTGTTCATTGTTCGCCACAGCGATAGCGGCGCGGCGCATTTTATTGCCAGTCATGTCGGTGACGAAGTCTCGGTACTCAATGCCGGAGACGGACAGCATGCCCACCCCACTCAGGCAATGCTGGACTGCTATACGATTCGCCGCCATCGACCTGACCTGGAAAACCTCAGAGTTCTGATCGTCGGAGATATCCTGCACTCGCGCGTCGCGCGATCCCAGATCATGGCTCTGAACACACTGGGCGTGCGCAGCCTCAGCGTGCTGGCGCCGCCCACCCTGCTGCCCAGTGCGATTCATGCTCTGGGCGTTGATGTGGCTGACAATCTGGACGAGGCCGTAGTCGACAAGGATGTGATTATCATGCTTCGGGTCCAATATGAACGCATGCGAGAGGTTCATGTCCCTGGACCTGAAGAGTATCGCCGGCAATATGGTCTGACCGAAGAGCGACTGGCTCGCGCCAACCCGGGCTGTCTGGTCATGCATCCTGGCCCGATCAATCGCCAGGTGGAGATCGATTCAAGTGTGGCTGATGGCCCGCAGTCGGTCATTCTGGAACAAGTCGGCAATGGGGTCGCCATTCGCATGGCGATCCTGTCCATGATGCTGAGCTCATGATGAACAACACTCACCTGATCAATATCCAGATGCCCTGGTCAACGTCGACGCAAGAGGTCCTGGCACTTGACTCAAAAGGGACGGTCATCGACCAGCCGCGCGCCGACTCAGACACTATTGACGGCAAGGGGCTGACGCTATTGCCTGGCATGATCGACCTTTCTGAATGGCTTGGTCACAGCGATTACCGCCCGCAAGGCTATCCAGACGAGGAATTGGCCGCTGCAGTACGATGTGGGTTCAGCCGAGTATGCGTCGCACCAGATTCAGCGCACCTCAGCATGCAGACCCAAGATCGCGATCATTCAGAACAGGCCATGCCCCATCTGATTCAGGTCGGCGAAATGACGGCGGACCTTGCCTCGCAGACGCTGGCCGACTACAACCTGATGGCCCAGAACGGGCTGTCTCACCTGGGCAACGGCGCCTGCAATCCTGACGATCAGCGTCTGATGCTGTCGGCATTCAAGGTCGCCCAGGCAAACGGCATGACCATGCACTGCATGGCACAGGACAATGACCTGTCCGCCGACGGCTGCGCCCATGATGGCCGGCTGGCAGCTCGCCTCGGACTCAGGCCCATCCCGGTGGTAGCCGAGACGCTGGAGTTGGCGCGAATCATTGCCCTGGTCGAACAAACAGGCTGTTCGGTGCACCTTCGTGAACTGACCTCCGCAGCAGGCCTCAGGCTGGTAGAGCAGGCGAAACGCTCAGGGCTGCCGATCACTGCCGATACCACCATGGTGCATCTGTTTCTGTCTGAACAGAATTTGTCCGGATTCAACGCCAGCTGCCACGTGCTGCCGCCCTTGCGATCGACCGAAGATCGTGATGCTCTGATCGATGGGCTCAAAAGCGGTCTGATTGATGCCATCAGCAGCGGCCATCAACCACTCAATCGGGACGCCAAGCTGGCCCCATTCCCGTCCACCGAACCGGGCATGTCAACCATCGATGTCTTTCTGGCACTCGGGTTGCGCCTGGTTCACGACGAACACATCGAGCTCGCGCGTCTGGTCGAGCTAACGGTCACCCAACCGGCACATATCCTCAAACTGGATCAGGTCGGACTCAGTGACGGATGTCAGGGCGATTTCATGCTGATCGACCCGTACCAGGAATGGCAATACAGCGGCGAGGCAGGCCACAGCGGATCACCACACAGTGGTTTTGAGGGCTGGCGCTTCACAGGGCGAATCAAGGCAACATGGATCAACGGTCAACCGGTATATCAGGCCGATTCAGACTAACAACGATCCTTCCGTAGCGCCATGACTCGTAGTCACGCTGTTCCAGGGAGCCTCTGAACAAGTCGTGATCGACTGTCTTGAGCATGAAATACGCCCGCTCGGCGTTGCATGAGCTGAGCCATAGCACCGCTATTTAACGAACAAGATCGGGGCATTTGGCCACACTCGGGTTTTGTGCAGTAGATCACCTCAAGTCCGACAGGCTGTTAGAGGTCCCTGGTATCGGATCACAACATGCCGTTGTCTTCGTCCGAATCAACCAGTCCGATGTCGCTCATTCCCTGAGACAGAGCATTGGCATCGCCGCCCTGGCTGAGCTTGATTCTGAGACGAACTTCGTTGGCCGAATCGGCGTGACGCAACGCATCTTCGTAGGATATTTCGCCGGCCTGATACAGTTCGAACAGGGCCTGATCGAAGGTCTTCATGCCCTGATTGACCGATTCCTTCATCAGATCCTTCATCATGTGAATCTCACCCTTGCGGATCAGTTCAGACATCAATGGCGTATTGAGCAGAATTTCGACGGCGGCTCGGCGACCTTTGCCATCGGGCGTGGGGATCAGCTGCTGCGCTACCACGCCGCGCAGGTTCAGCGACAAATCCATCAGCAACTGGGATCGACGGTCCTCGGGAAAAAAGTGGATGATTCGATCCATGGCCTGGTTAGCGTTGTTGGCGTGCAGCGTCGCCAGACACAGGTGACCGGTTTCGGAGAAAGAGATCGCGTGTTCCATCGTCTCACGGGTTCGAATCTCACCGATCATGATCACGTCTGGCGCTTGTCGCAGCGTGTTTCTCAGAGCAACCTCGAACGATTCAGTGTCCAGGCCGACTTCCCGCTGGGTGATGATGCAGGACTCGTGCTTGTGGACGAATTCAATCGGGTCCTCAATGGTAATGATGTGACCGGTTGAATTCAGATTGCGGTATCCAATCAGCGCCGCCAGCGACGTCGATTTACCCGTACCGGTGGCACCCACAAAAATAATGATACCCCGCTTGGTCATGGACAGGCTCTTCAGGATCGGCGGCAAATTGAGGCTCTCGACCGAGGGTATTTTGCCCTCAATCCGACGCAAGACCATCCCGACGTGATTGCGCTGATAAAAGGCACTGACACGAAATCGGCCGATGCCCTTGACGCCGATGGCGAAGTTGCATTCGTGGTGGCGTTCGAACTCCTCACGCTGACTGGGCGTCATGATACCAAGCACCAGATCCCGCGATTCCCCGGGCGTCAGAGGATTCTGCGCAATGGGTTGGATCCGACCATGCACCTTCATGGCCACCGGCATCCCGACCGTGACAAACAGGTCGGAGGCTTTCTTGTGAGCCATCAATTTAAGAAATGAGTTGAATTCCATGATCCTGTCCTATGCAAACAAGCGTTTGTCGACTGCTCTGGAGGCGGCGACTTTGCGCGTCACAATCCCGCTGTTCACCAGATCCAGCAAACACTGATCCAGCGTCTGCATACCAAAGTTCTGTCCAGTCTGGATCGACGAATACATCTGGGCGATCTTGTCTTCCCGAATCAAGTTTCTGACCGCAGGGACGCCGACCATGATTTCATGTGCCGCCACTCGGCCACCACCGGTCCGCTTGAGCAGCATTTGGGCAATGACGGCACGCAGCGATTCAGACAGCATGGACCGAACCATTGGTTTCTCTCCTGCTGGGAACACGTCGATGATCCGGTCGATCGTTTTCGCCGCCGAGCTAGTGTGCAGCGTGCCGAAAACCAGGTGACCGGTCTCCGCAGCAGTCAGCGCCAACCGGATGGTTTCCAGGTCTCGCAGTTCGCCCACTAGAATATAATCTGGATCTTCCCGCAGTGCCGATCGCAGCGCCTCGGTAAATCCGTGGGTATCACGATGCACTTCGCGCTGGTTAACCAGACATTTGTTGGAGGTGTGAACAAATTCTATCGGATCCTCCATGGTCAGAATGTGACCGTGTTCTGTCTTGTTGATATGGTCGACCATCGCCGCAAGTGTAGTGGACTTGCCCGATCCAGTCGGCCCAGTCACCAGAATCAGACCGCGCACTACATCGATGATCTCGCGGAATACCGGTGGACACTTCAGATCTTCCAGTGACAGGATTTCCGAGGGGATGGTTCTGAAGACCCCGCCAGAGCCACGGTTGTGGTTGAAGGCATTGACTCGAAAGCGTGCCAGCCCGGGAATCTCGAATGAGAAATCCACTTCCAGAAACTCTTCGTAATCCTTTCGCTGCTTGTCACTCATGATGTCGTAGATCAACGCATGCAGCGTTTTCTGATCCAGCGCTGGCACGTTGATCCGACGAATGTCGCCGTCGACACGGATCATCGGTGGCAGACCAGCGGACAAGTGCAAATCCGATGCGTTGTTCTTGACCGAAAACGCGAGTAGTTCAGCGATATCCATACGGGTTCCCCTGGAGGATTGGGTTGTCTGGCTGGGCCACCTGGGCCTGTTAGATTGCAGCCACCAGGCCTGCGCCATATCCCGGTGCAAAGCGGCCGCTTGCGTTACAATACGTCATGCGAATCAGCGATGCAAAAAATCCATGAGCATAGAAGCTGCCCAGTCCTCCGATCCGATTGTGCAACGTTACCAGCGACTTGCAGCACGCATTGAATTGGCTATTGAGGACACCGGTTGCGCCGCTGGATCGGTTCGTCTGTTGGCGGTCAGCAAGCGACATCCGGCCGAGTCGGTGCGCAGTCTCGCCAGGCAGGGACTGACCCGCTTTGGAGAGAATTATCTGTCCGAGGCACTGGAGAAAATGACCTTGCTCGGGGAGCTGGATCTTGAGTGGCATTTCATCGGCCCGCTGCAGTCCAACAAAACCCGCGATATCAGCACTCACTTTGATTGGGTGCAGAGTGTGGATCGCACCAAGTTGGTCACCCGTCTGAACGATCAGCGACCCACTCATTTGCCACCCTTGAATGTGCTGATGCAGGTCAATCTGGCCGGTGAAGCCCGGAAAGCGGGCGCATCACTGGACGATGTCCCGTCACTGGCCTCACAGATTTCCGACAGCGAACGCTTGAGTCTGCGTGGTCTGATGATGATTCCGCCGCTGGTTGATGATCCTCGAGACAATCGTGCCTGGTATCGTCAGGCCCGAACATTGTTTGACCAACTGGCCAACAGTCATCCCGCCATGGACACCTTGTCAATGGGCATGAGCGGCGATCTGGAAGTCGCCATTGATGAAGGCAGCACCATGATCCGGGTTGGAACCGACCTGTTCGGCCCCAGATTATGATCAGACCGACAGGAAACGACACACCATGAGTTATCTTCAAAACGCCGGCTTTTACCTGATCAGCGTGCTATTCGGGATCGTGGTCGTCCTGTTCCTGCTCAGAGTGATCATGCAGCTGGGACGAGTGAATTACTATAACCCTGTCGCCCAGATGATTTTGAAGCTGACCAACCCCATACTGATGCCCATCAGCAAGATCATTCCGCGATGGGGGCGGTTGGACCTCTCTGCCCTGATGATTGCCTGGCTGGTCAACACTCTGAAATATTTTCTGATCACGCCAATTCAGGCGCCTGCAATTCTCGCCATTGGCCTGGTCACGCTGCTTGATATGGCCATTCTGATACTGATGGTGGCGCTGTTCATTCAGGTCATTTTCAGCTGGATATCGCCCCGGCAACAACACCCCGTTCAAGTGGTTGCCCAGCAACTCTGCCAGCCGATCATTGCACCGCTTCAGCGCATCATCCCATCATTCGGTGGCCTGGATTTTTCGGTCCTCGCCGCCATGCTCGCCCTTCAGCTGGCTCGGATGCTGATTGTTGCTCCATTGCTGGATACCGCCGTCAGACTCTGAGCTGACTGAGGATTCAGGCCCTGCGTCCGGTCTTCTTCAACGCGACCCTCTTGCTGGCGAGCCTCCTGCGGTCTGGTGGTATAGACTGAACATGAAACAGCGGATGAGGACAGCCGACATGAAACAACTGAATACCGCCCTACTGATACTCTGTATGTTGTGGCTCCTGCCAGTCCAGGCCGAGCAGTCTGTGCGAAGTGGAGAGTACGAAATTCATTACAACGCCATCACCACCAACCAGTTGACTGCCATGGTCGCCAGCCACTACGGGATCAGTCGATCCAGTACCCAGGCGATGTTGAATGTGACCGTGCTGAAAAAAGCATCAGACGACGACCTTGGCACCGCCGTGAGCGCAGAGGTGGCCGTGACCTCACGTAATCTGACCGGTCAGATGCAGGCAATTGACATGCGCAAGATCGAAGAGCAGGACGCCATCTACTACATCGGACTGAAGAAGGTGCGCAACCTCGAGACCCTTCATTACCAGATCACGGTCACCGCCGATGAGATGAACGAACCAATCACTATCAAGTACACGACTCAGTTTTATACCGATTGACGGCGAGATGAGATGATCTGCCCCTGATCATCCAGTGGTGGATAGTCCAGGCCTCGCTGCTGATAATGCCGACTGGCTCGCGGATGCAACCATTCGAACAGCGTGCTGCGATATCGCTTAGCGTCCAGCCGCGAGCTCTCGTACAAGCCTGCCGACAGTCGCTGGCGTGGGCCTCGAACAGAATCAGTGCACAGGCCACCGAGACATTCAGGGACTCGACCATCCCCTGCATGGGAATGGTAATACCCTGATCCGCCTCAGCCCATCGCGCTCATTACCCGGTATCAGTGCCGTTGGCCGGCAGTAATCCACCTGCCTGAAATCGATACTGCCCTTGCCGACATCGGCTGCCAGAACCTGCACGCCGGACTGGCGAAGATAAGCAATCCCATCGGAGAGACTCCGATGACACTGAATGCCGACCCATTTGTGTGCGCCACGAGCGGTGTGACTGATCAGCGGCATCCCATCGATATTAGCAACCGCATGTGCCTCGAAAACACCCACCGCATCACAGCTGCGAATCACGGCTGAAAGATTGTGTGATTTGTGGAAGCATTCCATCATCACCGTTAGATCCGGTTATCTGAGTGACAATTTCTCGCAGATCAGGGCGTGGCGTTCTGGTGTCATTGCAGGCTCTCCAATTCAGCCTCTGTTACTGGGGGCTGTCTGAGTGATTTGTCTGATCAGAACCTTCAGGCCATCCGTCGGGCGCAGCCATGGGGTCTGCCAGCCTTGCTGGTGAGCGTGTCGCTGATGCAATTGTTCAAGGGCAGCCTCGCCAGCCTCACGGCTCGGATAGACACCTTGACTCAATCCGAACAGCGTCCGGTCGGCGGCCATGAAACGAAACCGGATCAACTCACCAGCCAAATCATGGATTTGAATGTAATCCTGCAAACGCTGCGCCGAGCTCATGACCGTCAGCTGCAGCGTAAATGACGCCGGTTTGGTGCTCATCAGTCTCCGCTCTCCGACGCCGAAGACATCGAGCGAGTCTTCGGGCATCAATACCATCGGGTCGGTGAGCGCTGCTGAATCATTGACTACAGACTCTGCAACGGCACTGTTTGCACGGGCTTTTTCAGCGATTGGCTGAGAGAGAGGCGCTGGTTCAAGCGCTTCTGGACTGTCCTGTATCACGATCGCAGAATCATTCTGACCACTCAGACCAGCCAGTAACTGGCGCGCTTGCAGATGACCTTTGTCTGCCGCCAGCGAGAACCAATCCAAGGCCTGCTCGCGACTCTGCGGCACACCACGGCCATAGGCATACTGAACCCCCAGGTTATAAGCTGCTTTCGGCAGACCCTGCTCGGCGGCCTTGCGCCACCAATGAACCGCCTGCTGATCGTCCTGCCAGACACCCAAACCTCGCTGGTATGCATTGCCCAGATTGTACTGGGCATCAGCGTGGCCCAGATCTGCTGCTCGCGCATACCATTGGGAGGACTGAAGATAATTGACCGCCACCTCACCAGGGCCCTCGTACAACACTGCGCCCAGGGCGAACATGGCCTCGAGGTCGCCGCCGTCGGCCAATGCGCGCCAAAGCGTTTTCGCCAGCAAGAACTCGGAGCGATCATACGCCGCGCGGGCCTCCTGATAGGTTGCGGTGTAACCTGCCCCAGACAGCAACAGGGTCACGATCAGGATCAGTCCGAGAGGGAGAAGCTTGTGAATCGCGCGCATCATGACTGAAGAATATCGCGATGTTCGGTGAACAGGCAATCAGTTCGCCACCAGAATCGATCGATACCTGCCGGCAGAACGGTCATCGCGCTCAGTCAGTGAGGCCTGACAGGGTCGCGACGATCTGCCGCGATCCAGCCCGGTTACGATGCTCGCCCAGAAAAATACCTTGCCAGGTCCCCAGCATCAGTTGACCCTGGTTGACCGGAATGGTCAGATCGGAACCCTGGTGCATCACCTTCAGATGCGCTGGCATGTCATCAATACCTTCTTCATCATGGACGTACCGTGATGGGTCTTCCGGTGCCAGATCATCAAAATGACTTTGAACGTCGACCAGCACGTTCGGATCGGCATTCTCCGTGATCAGAATCGAGGCTGAGGTATGCCGAATGAACAGGTGCAGCAGGCCTGCACTGACCCGCTCAAGCTCAGTCAACTCAGCCATCAGATCGGCCGTGATCAGGTGATAACCACGCGCCCTTGGCGCCAGCGAGATCACTGTTTGTTCGATCAGCTGCATGAACTGACTCTCTTTGATTCAGGCCCCACCCTCAGGGAAACAGGCGTTGGGAGTGCCAACGTCCCGCCTTGAGCAGATAGCGGATACGATCGTGAAGCCGGTCGGGTTGTCCCTGCCAGAACTCGATCATTGCTGGTCTCAGCCTGAATCCAGACCAGAAAGGAGGCCTTGGAACGCCTTGCCCTTCGAATCGAGTCTCGGTGTCTTCGACCAGGCGTTCGAGCTCGTTGCGTGAGGTCAATTGCCGGGACTGACGGGACGCCCAGGCGCCAATCTGTCTGCCGCGCCCGCGACTGGCAAAATACTCATCAGCCTCCTCATCACCGACCTGTTCGACCACACCTTCGATGCGGACTTGGCGTTCGAGAGTCTTGTAATGAAAACACAGACTGGCCAGCCGATTGGCAACCAGCTGACCAGCCTTGTCGCTGCCCAGATTGGTATAGAAGGAAAACCCTTGCTCGTCGACCCCCTTGAGCAAGACCATCCGGACATGCGGCTGACCGGACTCATCCGAGGTCGCCAGCGCCATGGCTGCCGGCTCGACCTCGTTCATGGCTCGAGCATCGCTCTGCCATTCATTGAATTGCTCGATCAACTGCTCATACGTCATGACGAGGCTCTCCGAGTCGCTGATTCATGCCGGGGTTTCGTTCAGCTCGGGCGCTCTGCTTTTCTGTAGATACCTCAGCCAGATCATCCAGACCACCATGGCATCGAGTATGATCAGAGCCTGCCACAGGTACAGATGGAACCACTCAAACCAGACCATGTTCCATTGCCCCATATAGAACAGGCTGATAATGCGCACCAGATTCAGCGCCTGAATGGCGACAAAGCCCAGTGCAAAGCCAATCATCTTCTGTTTGAAGGTCGCTGGAAAGGAAAAAATGGCTGCAAACAGGATGATGACTGCCTCGACACCGTTACAACCCGGCTCGATGGATACGGCAAAGCCATTGACCGTGCTGCTGATGATCTTGCCGTACGCCAGCACGTCGTCGTCGAACAGTTTGATCAGGAATACACTGATATCGGCCAGCACTGCTGTGAACGGGAGGATGACATGAGCCTGTGTCCAGGTCAGGACCTCCAGACCGAACAGCACCACGATGAGTGCGAGAAACAGAATAAAGAATCGAATCACGGCGTCTACAATCCATCAGGCGGGTCATTGAAGCGCTGTGGCGTCAAACCCATTTATCAAGCGTCATATTGTATCAGCCAGCAGCCCGGCTTGTCGCCCTTGGGTGCGCTCGGATGAACAGTATGGTTTGCGACTTTCAGACGAAATTTCTATACTGTCGCCGCATTACAGCCTCGGAACCTGACTCATCAACAACATTTTTCTGATCGGACCGACCGGTGCCGGGAAAACCACGATTGGCAAACGTCTGGCCACTCACTTCAAGCTTGAGTTCGTCGACCTTGACCAGCAAATCGAGCAGCATACCGGTGCTGATATCGGATTGATTTTCGACATCGAGGGTGAAGCCGGTTTCAGGCTTCGTGAATCCGCCATGCTGGAGACATTGGCGCAGCGACGAGGGGTTGTGTTGGCAACGGGCGGTGGCGCCGTCGTCAATCAGCGCAATCAGGTCACACTGTCAGCGTATGGGTTTGTGGTCTATCTGGAAACCTCCATCGATCAGCAGATTGCCCGACTCTATCGAGACAAGCGACGTCCACTGTTGCAGTCACCTCAAAGAGACCGCATCCTCAAGGAAATGTCCTTGATCAGGAATCCGATCTATCACTCGCTGGCCGATCTGGTCGTCCGCTCGGAGATGGCCAGCGTCACCAGCATGGCCCGCAAGGTCATTCATGCGCTCGAGGAGTCTGACTATGCCTGTTGAGAAAACCACGGTTGAAGTGGCACTGGGCTCGCGCAGCTACGCAATCCACATCAGCGACAATCTACTCAGCCAGTTATCGGATCTGCCGCTGCGCATACGCGGACGTCAGGTACTTGTTGTCACCGATGAGCAGGTCGGTCCGCTGTATCTGAGCGTCATACTCGATCAGTTGGCCGAGTTCGATTGCCAAAGTCTGGTAGTACCGGCAGGCGAGAAGGCCAAACAGCTGACTCATTTTGAAACGATACTCACCAGGCTGATGCAGATGAGGGCCAACCGTGATGCTTGTCTGATTGCGCTGGGCGGTGGCGTTGTCGGAGATCTGACCGGTTTTGCCGCGGCCTGCTACATGCGCGGTATCGATATCATTCAGATTCCCACCACACTGCTGTCCCAGGTAGACGCGTCTGTGGGCGGCAAGACGGCCATCAACCATCCGCTGGGAAAGAATCTGATCGGCGCGTTTCATCAGCCCACCCAGGTCATCATCGATGTGCGCACCCTGAACACCTTGCCAGAGCGGGAATATCGAGCCGGCATCGCCGAGGTAATCAAGTATGGGTTGATCATGAGTCCCGACTTCATCACACAACTCGAGCAGCAGATGCCCAAGCTGATGTCCCTGGATCGTGTGGTCACCGAGGGCATAATTGCGGCCTGTTGTCGATTCAAGGCTGACATCGTTGCCCGCGATGAAACCGAATCCGGGCAGCGCGCTCTGCTCAACTTCGGGCACACCTTTGGCCATGCGCTGGAAACAGCGACAGCTTACAGCCACTTTCTGCACGGCGAAGCGGTCGCCATTGGATGCTGTTTGGCCACACGCTTTTCTGCCAGCCTCGGACTGATCAATCAACAAGACGTCGATCGAACGGTCGCTCTGTTCAAGGCCGCTGGACTGCCTACGGAGGTTCCCACCGACCTGCCTGAATGCCTGCAATCACAACTGACCCCCGAATCACTGGCCATGCTGATGACGCTGGACAAGAAGAATCAATCGGGCGAATACCGGTTCATCCTGCTCAGACAGCTAGGCGATGCCTTCGTGGATGCTCGAGTCAGCCAATCGGATGTCATCGAGTTTCTGAGCCGACCGGTCTGATCCTGAACCAGTGGCTCGATTTTAATCACGCTGTGAACCACAGACCATTTGAAACGGATCGCGTATAATCGATCCATGCGCGTGTTCATGCAGACATTGCCCCATGGCGGAACACCGCCGGCCTATTACCAGATGATTCTTCAGGAGGATCTGCTGGGCGGCTGGACGCTGATCCGACAATGGGGGGCAATGGGCCAACGCGGGGTGCATCGGCGCGAGCATTTTGACAACCATGACAGTGCACAGAAGGTCTTGATCGACGTTCGAGACAACCAGCTCTCCAAGGGATTTCAAATCATGTTCGTACACAATCAGACGCGCAGTGACATGGCATGAAGAACATCGCCCATCGAAGCATCATGATCGCTGGACACATCGTTCTGGTCCTTGGCCTGAGCATGGGGCTGTCCACACTCGGCGTGGCGCAAGACGACAACCGCGAAGACACCGTCTGTGTCACAGGGCAAGATGGCAACTGGTCTTGCGGGCCTCGCAACAATCCACCCAAGGCCTATCCACTGCCGGACAGCGGCGTGATCAGCAGCGCCTCTGAACAAGGCCGATCCGCACAGACGCCTGACCAGCCCAGATCTCTGGAGCAGGCACGCTACGATAATTTTCTTGCGCCTTTGGCAAAGACGGACGCCACGTCTCCTGCTTCGAACTCTCCATTGCCCGCACAATCGCTGATCGGCAGCGGCCACTTTTCTCTCAGAATTGCCGAAGTCGGTGCCGAGACTGATATCCGCGAACTTGCCGAACAATTTGCTCTGGACTCCAGTCTGGTGTACGTCGCGATCACTGGAACAGGAGACAGTGAAAGACGGGTGGTCCTGCTCGGGCGATTTTCAACACCCGCTCAATCTCGCCAGGCCATGAATGGCTTTCCTGCGTCAATCCGCCAGATGCGGCCTGCCATTGAACGACTGGACAGCTTTGAGAAAGTCATTCCTCTCGGGCAACTGTATGCGACGAAGTCTGCGGTTGCGACACCCCGCCCATCTGCAAGAACCTCACCGGCCTCAGCCATCAAGATCGAGCCTGTTGCCGAACCAGTGATCGAGACACCCAGCGCAGTCAAACCGATAGCTGTCGTCTCGATTGACCAGCACGATGCCATCAAAGCGCCTGTGATCAGCGACACTCCAATCAATGCCGAAGAGGCGATGCCC
>QIKT01000180.1 GCA_003233095.1 Oceanospirillales bacterium
CGCTGCGGTTTCAGCCAGCGTCATGCCGGCAAAATAGCGCAGTTCCACGATCTGACGAGCCACCGAGTCGATGCCTTCGAGCTCATTGAGCTTGTCGTCCAGAATGCCCCAGTCGCTGATGCCGTCCGGCGCCGGAATTTCGATGTGAGTGTCGTCAATACGAATGTCGATCTGGTGACCGCCACGTTTTTCGGCGGTGCGTCGCCGGTAGTGATCGACCAGAAACCGTCGCATGGTGTTGGCAAAGGCGATCAGGAATTGGTTCTTGTCGTCCCAGTTGAGCGAGTATTGCTTGAGCAAGCGGAGATAGGTCTCATGAACGATCTCGGTGGTCTGCAGTGTCATCGCAAATGAGCGACGTTTGCGGCTTCGAGCCATGGCCTTGAGTGTGGTCATCAGAGTCTCGAGCAATTCCTCTCGACGCGGATTCTGATTGTCGTCTGATTCTTGTGTCATCGGCGAGTGTGTCAGGATGTCAGTGATGGGATTGTTCCAGCTAAGTGGACAAATCCCAGGCAATTAGTTCCTGGTCCGAATCGCTCCAATCAACGTTGCGGATGTTTTCATTCAATCTTTCCCCGCCAGAACGATACCATGTCAGCTATAGGTTGTATTGTGATCCAGTGGTGATGCGAGTCAATCGGGGTCAATCGTGCAGGGGTCACGAAGAGCCTGCACAGGCAAGCCAATCAGCTGGTGGGTCCCAATGCGTCCAGCGACTGTCTGAGGTCATTGATCAGATCGTTCGGATCCTCCAGCCCAATCGACAATCGCAGCAGACCCACAGGCGAGACACTGTGCTCACCTTCAATCGAGGCACGGTGCTCAATCAGGGTTTCAGGGCCGCCCAGAGAGGTGGCCCGCTTGATCAGTCTCAAGCCGTTGGCCACACCGAAGGCGTTGTCCTGCCCGCCCTGAACCACCATGGACAGCATGCCGCCGAACAGATGCATTTGCCTGCTGGCCAGCGCATGCCCCGGGTCACTCGGCAGTCCGGGGTAATGCAGATCGATCAGTGCCGGGTGATCCTGCAGCGCCGTGGCTACCGCCATGGCGTTGTCACAGTGCCGCTGCATCCGGGCCGACAGGGTCAGAATGCCGCGGCGGATCATCCAGCAGTCCATCGGCGACAGCACCAGGCCGGCCAGTGTCTGCATGTCGCGCAGGCCCGGGGTGAGAGCACAGCCGCTGCGCACCACCACGGCGCCGCCCATCAGGTCGCTGTGTCCTGCCAGGTATTTTGTACAGGAATGCATCACCAGATCGACGCCCAGCTCCAGCGGCCGCTGCCCCAGTGGTGTGGCAAAAGTGTTGTCGCAGGCCACCAGAGCTCTCACCTCAGCGGCCAGCTTGCAGGTCGCTTGCAGGTCGGTCATGACCAGCAGTGGATTGGAGGGCGTTTCTGTCCAGATCAGCCGGGTGTCAGGGCGCAGGTGGTGCTCCAGCTCTTCGAGTCGGGCCATGTCGATGAATTCGACGTCCAGACCCCATGCCATGAAATGCGAGCGCAGCACCTTGCCCAATCCGCTGTAGGCGTCGTTAGGCACGAGCACATGATCACCCGGCGTCAGAGACGAGAACACGGCAAAGATCGCCGCCATACCGGATGGGTAGGTGATGGCTTGTTCTCCACCTTCGAGCTCGGCCAGACAGACTTCCAGCTGGGTCCGGTTGGGGTTTGAAGTGCGACTGTAGTCATGTCCGAGCGGGTAGTCACCCTCTTCGGCGCGCTCAAAGGTCGTCGCCGTATGAATGGCCGGCACCAGTGCGCCGCTGGACGGCTCGACCTGAAGGCCGCTGTGGACAACCTGGCTGTCTTTGTTCATGTCACTCTTCGATTGTCTCGGGCAGCTTGTGAGCGGACTGCTGGCCGTTCTGATGCAGGATCAACCCGTTGATGGTATCAGCGTCATCCCGTGTGAACTGCAATTGTGCATCGACCACCTTGAAAAAGAAGCGGTCCGTTTCATAGTGGAAGATGGGGTAGGCCGGTTGTCCGGTCAGTGATGCGGTCAGATGGGTTGGGTTGGCGGCAATGGTGATGATCATTCCCGGGGCCAGCTCGTAGCGGCCCAGGTAAGGACTGAATGCATCGGTAGGCATCGATACTTCGGTATAGTTTGTAGCGTCCAGCGCCGCTGGAATTCGCGGGCCTCGTTGCTCGACGCCATTTTGAACCAGCCGCAGTTCACCGACCTGGTCCGCACCATCGCGAATGAATCGGATCGTGGCTCCGATGCTCTTGGCTGTGAACTCATCCTCGGCCTCGGCCACCAGTTCGAAAGGGGGTTGGCCGGTTGCCTGAGCCATCAGTAAACCGAAACGTTCGAATAAGCTGATCGAGAAGGAGGGGGTCAATCCAAAATGACCGACGTAGTCGCTGTAATCAGGTGAGGCATCCGAAGTCTGGCCGCCGTGCTCGAGCTGAATGAAGGCAGCCGATGTCAGATCGTATGATGCGTCATTGACCAGCAAGACGATGGCCTGCTCGGTGGCAGGGCGAAACGCCATCATTGAGCGGAAGCCACCGGTGCCACCGTTGTGCCAGTAGATCGGATCATTTTCTGCAACCAGTCTGATCTGCCAGCCCAGAGCGATGCCGAGATTCTCGCTGTCCATGAAGCGCGGTGTCATCGCCAGTTGTCTGCTCGCATTGGGTGAGCCCATGTAGCTGTTGAGGAACAGGCTTAGATCGGTCAGCGAGGAGATCAGGCCACCGGCAGGGTTGTGCACATTGAGATTCCAGTAAGAAGTGGGCTTGCCTTGTGCATGACCGACGGCGGCCAGGTCGGGGATCGCGCTGAAAGTGGTCGTCTGCATGCCCAGTGGGTCCAGAATCTGCTCTTTCAGCAAGCGCTCATAGGTCGATTCGGCCTCAATGGCCAATAGCTGACCGAGCAGAGCCGAGCCCAGATTGGAATAGGCAGAAGGCGTCTCAAGCGACTCAGCAGAGAGGCTGCCCAGATAGCTCAGCAGATCGTCCATATCATAGTCCGCATAGGGATCGGATGGATCGGCCGGTCTGAAATTGGCGGGCAATCGGGGTAGCCCGGATCGGTGAGTGGCCAGTTGTTTCAGGGTGATGGCGGCAATGCTCGGATCCAGCACCACTCGATCACCGAGCAGAGAACCGACGGTTTGATCGAGTGTGACCCTCTTTTTGGTGATTTGCTGGGCGAGCAAGGTCGTCGTGAACACCTTGCTGATGGAGCCGATTTCAAACGCCGTACCTCGACCGGGTGTAGCCTGGCTGTTCGCCTCCAGAAGACCATAGCTGTAAGGTCTGGACTGATCTCCTTCAATCACAAGAACCACAGCCCCGATGAACTGACCTTCCGCCAGATCATTGTTCAGCTGCTGATCGATGCCGGAATTGAGTGAGGCGGCCTGAGCCGTGATCGACGCCAGTGTCAGTGCACTGAGCCATACCGGAGGTTGCCATGTCATCGGTTCGTCCTGTCAGTCATTCAAGTGAGTCATAGTAGTCAAAGGCGGCGGTTGGTGCCATCCTCAACAGTCACTGCCAGTGAATTGGACGCTGGGTCTGATCAGGTGTTGCTTTTGCCAGTGAAGTTGTTAAAATGCCCCGCTATTTTGCTCTCAGACAGAAGTACGTGTCTGTGTGCCGATCCCAAACACGTTTACTTAAAGAGAAGTCGCATGGCCAGAGTATGCCAAGTCACAGGAAAATCAGTTATCGTCGGCAATAATGTGTCGCATGCAAATAACAAGACACGCCGTCGTTTCTTGCCCAACCTGCACACCCACAAGTTCTGGGTCGAGAGCGAAAATCGTTTCGTCAGCCTGCGGATATCTGCCAAGGGTATGCGTATCATCGACAAGCGCGGCATTGATTCGGTTCTGGCCGACGTGCGTCGTCTTGGTCACAAGGTTTAGGAGAAGGACATGAGAGAAAAGATCAGACTGGTGTCCAGCGCCAAGACCGGCCACTTCTACACCACAGACAAGAACAAGAGAAGCATGCCGGAAAAGATGGAAATAAAAAAATATGACCCGGTCATTCGCAAGCACGTGATGTACAAGGAAGCCAAAATCAAATAGTGCCTTGCGATGCAAGATATGAAAGCCCGCTCAATGCGGGCTTTTTTTATGTCTGAACATATCCTCAGCTCAAATCTTCGAAACGGCCGGTGTGGTCTCTGCGATGAATTTTACAGCCCGATCCAACTCGCTTAAGACTTGTTCAGAGGCTGCTAGCGGAGCGTTTCGGCGATGATCAGGTCCAGTTGTTCGAGCACCTTGTCAGCCTCACCGGTTTCCTTGTAGATATCGGAAATCTTCAATCTGAGCATGGTTCGAATGGCCTGGCGATCGCCGTGTTGTTTGAGCAGTCGCTCGAAGTGCGCGATCGCGCCCGGTGCATCCTTCTTTTTCTCGTAGACTTCATAAATGCCTTCTATGGCGAGAAAGACCGAGGCTTCTTCACTGCTGGTGGCCGCGACCACCTGATCAACCAGGCTCATGTAGCGACTCATCAGGTCTACGAATTCTCGGGTCTGGTCATTGTTAGCCGCTTGGGCATTGATGCTGAACACGGACAGCGCAAACACCATGCCGGCGCGGCAAAGGGTCAGTGTGGATTTCATGTTTGTTCTCCTGTGGAATGATTAAAGCGTTGATTGAGTGCCTGTGACGCACGATACAGGTGCGTCTTGACTGAGCCGCTGCTGATCGAGAGGGTGGTGGCTGTCTCTTCAGTGGACAGTCCCTCCAGCAGTCTCAGTGTGGCCACCTGTTGTTGCCGTTTGGGCAGGTCGGCCAGAGCCTTGAATACCTGTTCCAGTTCACGCCGATTCTCAAAGAATTGCGCGCCATCTCTGGACGCATCGGTCTCTGCCGTCGGCGGCTCGGCAGGAAAGCTGATCAGAGAGCGCCGTTGCTTTCGAATCTGGTCGATCGCCTGATTATTGGCGACCTTGTACAGCCAGGTTCGAAACTTGGCGTGTCGCCACCGGGGTTTTCTGCGTCTGGCCAATGCCATGAAGACCTCTTGGGTAATGTCTTCGGCCATGTGGTGATCCTGCAGTCGCGCCAACACCATTCGAAATACGAAATCACTGTGTCGACGAAACAGTTCACTCAGCGCAGCCTGGCTGTGGCTGGTAGCGCTGAGCAGGTCCCAGTCATCCTGTTCGGTGGCTGGCGAATGATTCAACTGACGTCGTCACCGACTGGCGCAAAGCCCACTGAGGATCTGGGTCTGGGCGGCACACGCAGGCCAGTCACGCGACCAGAGGACTCTGCGTTGGGCGTGGGCTGCCTGGCCACGGCTGAGCCAAAACCCTGACCCCATCGCGACAATTCATCAGCGCCCCTGTGCAGGGCGCTGTACGGGTCCGGTTGTGGACGATCGCCGAACGATTGCACGGGTTCACCCGGTCGATCTGGCAAAGCCAGAGTCAGGGCCAGAACAAGTGTCGCCGCAATGGGAGCAGCAAACCATGCTCGTTGTGCAAACACCTTGCTGTTGCTTGTCTCCAGTATCGGCACGCTTCGTTCATGACGAAGTTCAGCGAATTGCTGTTGTGCCGTTTGAATGACAGGAGGCAGTGACGTCGGCAGGTTTGAGTGGTTCATGGTCAGTCAGCTTCATGCGGATCCTGACAGTGTATCGAATTGACCAGCAGTCTGGTTGACAGGGGTCGAGAATTGACCGGCCTGTGATGGCTTGTCTGGATATGAAGTGTTATGGATATTGGCTGTCACAAATCGATGCAGAGTGACATGATTCGCATCTGGGTTTTGGTTCTGACGTTGCTGAGCCTGTGCGCAAGTGGAGATGGGGCGGAGCTTGACTCCGATCCTCGGGTCTCAGTGGATGGTGAATGGTTCTATTTCACCTCCGGGCGGACGAAGCCTTTGGACGGCAGCATGTTTTAGAACCCGTGCCAGCGTTTCTGAGGAAGCCCATGAACGACCACGGCGACGTGTGTGTCGCCGCAGAGCCTCATCAAATCAGTCCTCGTGACTGATTTGATGAGGCTCCAGATCAATGGAGTCGATCCGCTTGCCAAGCATGACCACGGTGCCACGATATCGGCGCGCTCCAGTGGAGGAAAACTCGAATTCATGCTGGGTCCACAGCGAGAAACGGCCTCTTGAATTTCTGCGCAACCACAGGCGCTTCAATGAGATGCTGCTGTCGAGAATTTGTACGCCGGACTCCTTGCAGCGTCGCGTCGCGTGAGTGAATGCCAGCTGTTTGAGTGTATTCAGTGACCACCAGAGCGAAAACGCACTGAAGCCGAGCACCGTGAAGATCAGCAGACCGTTCAATGAGTCCATGAAAGAACCTCCAGGTGAATTTGGCGTGCATGTCGATGTGACTTCTGATGGATGATGTTTTTCATCTGTTTGATATGCTATCGATATGAATAAAGTCAATTGCATGATTCTCCTGATGGCCCTGACGCACGTGGTTCACGCAGCCCCTCAGAAAGATTTCTTGTGCGAAGATACGCCGCTGGCGATCTATCCGGACATCTATTTCACCTGTGAAGGATTGCAGAGCTTCAAGAAAGGTTTTGATACCCACGCTCTTGAACTGTTCAAGCGTGCCTCGCTGTGGGGCAGCAAGGAAGCTCAGTATCGGGTGGGTCTGTTTTATTTGGGTGGCATCGGAACCGAAGCAGATCCCATGGAAGGGGCAGCCTGGTTGTTGCTGGCCAATGAGCGCAATAATCGACAGGTCACCGAGCGGCTCTTGACCGTCATGGCCGTGTTGTCGCCTTTTCAGCAGGGCGAGGTCTCGCAGCGTGCAGCGGTCTTGCGCGAACAGTATGGTGATTTTCAGGCACTGGACCGTCGCGATAACTGGGTCCGCATGCAGAAACGCAAAACAACAGGGTCCCGGCTTGGCAAACCGATGGCAACGGTCCGATATCTGGGCTCACAAGGGGTCACCGCGGATCAGGCGAATCAATCTCTTGAGCTGTATGTCACCACTCTGCAGGACATCGTGACCAATGTGAATTATCGAGATTTCGATGTACTTGAAGATGATCAGGATAATGATTCCGAAGATGATTCATAGTAGTGGGCCATCCACTGGATGTGGTGGAGTCTTCTGAATCAAACTGTCGCTGTCATGCTCAGCTGGATGGTTTGAGCGGCAAAGGGACTTGTGCAGGTTCCACTGACGAATCATCGCCTTTGAAGACTCGTTTGAATTCGCTTCGGCTGACTGAGATGTAACGTTCGTTTCCGCCCACTTCGACCTGATTGCCGGCCGTCACAGCGCGACCCTGATCATCCACTCGGACCACCATGGTTGCCTTGCTGCCGGTGTGGCAGATGGTTTTCAGTTCGCGCAATTCATCCGCCCAGGCCAGCAGATACTGACTGCCTTCAAACAACTCCCCGCGAAAGTCCGTTCGGAGACCATAGGACAGCACCGGCAACCCCAGCTGATCGACAATATCAGTCAATTGATACACCTGTTGTCGGCTGAGAAACTGGGCTTCATCGACCAGTACACAAGCCAGTTCATGATTCTGATGAGCCGACTCGGCCAGTCTGTACAGGTCACAGTCTCCTCCGAAGGTTGTAGCCTCTGCGGCCAGACCGATTCGAGAAGTGACCTGTCCGACCGAATAGCGATCATCCAGTGATGGGGTAAAAATGAGTGTCTGCATCCCACGCTCTCGATAGTTGTAACTCGATTGCAGGAGGTGGGTGGATTTGCCGGCATTCATTGCCGAATAGTAGAAATAAAGTTTGGCCATGCGATCAGATGAAGCGGTGTTGGCAGGGCAGTATATCGCTGTTCGAATGTGATGCCATCTTGGCAGCAACTCTGTGCCTGTTACCAGGGAGCCGCTGAACAAGTCGTGAGCGACTGTCTTGAGCGTCAAATCCGTCACTCTGCGTTGCATGAACTGAGCCATAGCACCACGATGACTCAGTCCATGCGCCTTGATTGGACCCATTTGCCATCTCAACCCAATCCGCCCGGACTTGTTCAGAGGCTTCCTTGTTCGTTAAAGAGCGGTGCTCTTCGCCTCAAAAGATCGAAAAATCTGACTCAAATCAACTTTTCCTCGCTGCGACCCGTTAAGTCCGACAGGCTGCTAGCAGGGTTTGCTACACTCTACGGCTGTGCCCCCGCCCAAGGTCTGGCCGTGTCATTTCAACTCAATTCACAACAGGATGCCGCTGTTCGCCATGTCGCAGGCCCGCTGCTGGTTCTGGCTGGCGCTGGTAGCGGCAAAACAGGGGTCATCACCCGCAAGATTGCCTGGTTGATTTCTCAGCAGAAGATGCTGCCGGAAAAAATTGCAGCCATTACCTTCACCAACAAAGCCGCGCGAGAAATGCGCCATCGCTTGTCGAGCCTGCTTGGCAAGGAGGTAGCCTCGCAGCTGCTGGTTTGCACCTTCCATTCTCTGGGGCTGAAAATCATGCTGGCTGAAGGCAAGCGACTGGGCTATCGAAGCGGTTTCAGCATTTTCGACACTCAAGACTCCAAAGCCATCGTCCAGGAACTGCTGCCGGGCGGGTCATCACCGGATGCTCTGGATCGGGTGCGATGGCAGATCTCCCGCTGGAAGTCTGATGGGCTGACGCCCGATCAGATTGAAGAGCATCCTGAGATGGTGGCGGTCTTCGAGGGTTATCAGGAGCAACTGCTGAAGTTCAATGCCATGGATTTTGACGACCTGATCAGCTTGCCGGTGCGCCTGCTGGAGTCAGAAGAGCAGGTTCGTCTATCCTGGCAGCAGAAGATTCGCTATCTGCTCGTCGATGAGTATCAGGACACCAATGCCATTCAGTATCGGATGCTCAGGCAGCTGCTGGACCAGCGCGGGATGATCACGGCTGTGGGTGATGATGATCAGTCCATTTATGGTTGGCGAGGCGCTCGCCCTGAAAATATCGACCAGTTCGGCGTTGATTTCCAGGACCTCAAGATCATTAAGCTGGAGCAGAACTATCGATCATCACGGACCATTCTGAAGGCGGCCAATGCGCTGATCAGTCACAATCCCCACACGATCGAAAAACAGTTGTGGAGTGATCTGGGCGACGGTGATCCGATTCGAGTGCTGATTTGTCGTGACGCCCAGCATGAAGCTGAACGAGTGGTGTCGGGCGTTCTTGAAAAGCGCTTCATCGGCAAGAATGATTACGGCGATTTTGCCGTGTTATACCGATCCAACCACCAGTCACGCCTGCTGGAGCAGGCGCTCAGATCACATCGGATTCCCTACCAACTCAGCGGTGCCCGGTCTTTTTTTGATCGCTCGGAAATCAAGGATGTGTTGACCTATCTCCGACTTATGGTCAACCCGAATGATGATAGTGCCTTCCTGCGGGTGATCAATACGCCGCGGCGCAGCCTCGGTGTGTCGACGGTGGGGCATGTGGCCTCTCATGCAGAGCGGCAGGGTTGTAGCATGATGACCGCAGCGCGCTCACTGGCTTGCCAGTCGGGCCTGTCTGGTCGTGCCCTGATTGTCCTGAAGCGTTTCCTGGAGTGGGTTGACAGGTTGTCTCGCCGCACCGAGGGGCAATCAGCTGCTGTGCTTGCGCAGCAGGTCATCGACGATACCGACTATGAAGACTGGTTGCTGAAATCCAGTCGGGACGCCGTGCAGGCGGACCGCAGAATCGAGGCCGTTGCGGATCTGATGAAGTGGCTCAATGGCATGGATCAGAGCCTGAGTCTGTCCGAGTCCCTGCAACAACTGGCGCTGTCCAATCAGGATGATGATGAGCCATCCGCCGAAGCGGTGCATCTGATGACGATTCACGCGGCCAAAGGTCTGGAGTTTCCACATGTCTTCATGGTGGGTGTCGAGTCAGGCAATCTGCCCCATCAGAACAGCATCGACGAAGGCACTCTGGAAGAAGAGCGACGGTTGATGTATGTCGGTGTGACGCGAGCACAGCGAACCTTGTGCCTGAGTTATTCCAGGCATCGGCGTCGTTTCGGTGAGATAGAAAAGGCAGAGCCCAGCCAGTTTCTGGATGAAATGCCAGCCGAACTGATGCATTGGGAAGGTCGAGACACCGAATCGGACGAAGCGGCCTCTCGCAAGACTGCCAATGCTCATCTGGCAGACATGAAGGCGATGTTCGACGACTGACTCTCACCACTCTGACATGGCATCGCAGTTTGATGTGGTGATTGACAGATCATGGATGCGCAGAGGGTTTGTTCACGTCATACCGAACCGATACCTTTGGGATATGTCCAACGTTCGTTGAACTGCTATAAGCACTGTGGGCATCAGCCAATGCGGTCCAGATAGGCTGGCGATCCGCAGACATCAAGGCATCACATGATACAGATAGAAAATCTGCGCAAGACCTACCAGACCGGAGGCGAGGTTGTCCACGCACTGGATGGGGTCGATATCCATATTGCCGAGGGTCAGTTCGTCGCGATCATGGGGCGTTCCGGCTCAGGTAAATCCACCATGCTGAACATCCTGGGCTGCATGGATCAACCGACTTCAGGCCGCTATCTGCTAGCCGGAGATGACGTCAACAGTCTGAATGATGATCAACTCTCTTCGATCCGCAATCGACGGATCGGATTCGTCTTTCAAGGATTCCACCTGCTGCCCCGACTCAGCGCTCTGGAGAATGTGCTGTTGCCCAAGCGATTCTCCGAAGGTGAAGACGCGGCCCATTCCAGACAACGAGCAGAATCCCTTCTGGAGACCGTGGGTCTGGGACCACGCATGCACCACAGGCCCAATGAAATGTCGGGTGGGCAATGTCAACGGGTTGCGATCGCCCGTTCGCTGGTCAACGACCCAGACATTCTGCTGGCCGACGAACCCACTGGAAACCTGGATTCGACGACCTCCGGTCACATTCTCGAATTACTCAACGATCTCAACGGCAAGGGGCAAACGGTGGTCATGGTGACCCACGAACCTGATATCGCTGCCCACGCTGATCGAACCATTGAACTACTGGACGGGAAGGTTGTGTCATGAACAGATGCTGGATGGGATGGGCAGCGCTGCTATCATTGAATGTGAGTATCGCTAGTGATGTGATTCTGGTGACGGGTCAGGTTGAATCACGCCACTCTCAGGATATTCTGACACCGGTGACGACGAACCGGCAGGGCAAAATATCCGAGTTGGCCGATGAAGGCAGCTGGGTCGATGCTGGTGATGTGGTGGTCCAGTTCGACGGATCGGACGTGGATTCCCGAATTCTTGCGGCCGAAGACGACTTGATGCTGTTCAAGGCAAACATTCGCCGCGACCTGATTCGTCTGGAGATCGCGATGCGCAACGCCGATCTGGACGCCGAGAAAGCCCAGGTGGAAGTGGAGATTGCCAACATGGAAGCGGGGGTTCCGCTGGATCTGATTGGTGAACTGGAGTATCGAGAACGGCAGTTGAGAAAAGCACGCGCTGACAATGCCTTGATCGAAACCAGGCAGCAACTGTCGGATGCCACCAAGGCACTGTCCGAAAAACAGATCGAACTGGAACTGGGTCTGGCAAGAAAGACCGATAAGCTGGACATGTGGCGCAACATGCTCGAGTCCTACACCATCGTGGCCGAACAGCCAGGCTTCGTCATCCACAGTGTTCATCCGTGGAGTGGCAGCAAGCTGCAGGAAGGCGATCAGGCCCACTCCGGGATGCAAGTGGCCAGCGTGGCCCAGAACACCAACATGCAGGTCATCTCATGGGTCAATGCGGTGGACATTCCACACCTTGCTGACGACCAGAATGTGTCAATACGTTTCGATGCTGTCGAGGCAGTGATCCTGCAAGGAACCATCAGTGAGATTGCCCTGGCCGGTGACGTCAAGCCCGAGTGGGGTGACGGTCTGTATTATCGAGTGGTTATCGAGATGCAAGGTGCTGAGGCGCTCGAATTGTTGTCCGGCATGAGTGTCCTGGTAGAAATTCCTGTGAGGAGTTCGGTATGAACACAATCAAGCACATGGCGTTGATCACGATCATGGCGGCGGTACTGACAGCGTGTAGTCAGACAGAAACCACCGAGGTTGACGAGTCGGTCGTCAAGGTACCCAATCAAGTGTCTTCAGGTGGTGAACTTGAGGCGGTACAGACCCAGGCCATGGCCCCGCCAAGGGTCAAGCGGATTTGGCGCTATACCATTGCCTTCATGGCTCCGGATGGCACGTCAGTGGAACCCGGCACACCGGTGCTGGGATTTGAAACACAGGAGCTCAAAACCCAGCTGCTGGACAAGAATGGCGAATTGGCCAACAAACAAAGTGAACTGGAAGCCGCTCAAGTGAGACAGGTTGAAGTTCTCGAAGACAAGGGCTTGACGTATGAAGAGCTGGACATGATGAGCGGCAAGGCCAAGCGTAAAGCCGATCTGCCCGAGGGGGTTCTTGCCGGCAACGTGTACCGTGAGAATCAGCTCAATTACAAATTGGCCAACCTCGAACTGGCACACGGCGAGATCGACGACGGTCTGACTCGACAACAACTGCGCACCGAGGAAGAGATCCTGTCCACCGAAGTGGACAAGTTGCAGGCCGAAGTCAATGAACTCCAGGTTGCGATCAAGAGCATGACCCTGTTGGCGACTCGTCCAGGCATCGTGATTCACAAAGGGGACTGGGAGGGCAACAAGTTCACCGTTGGAGATACGACCTGGGGTGGTCGGCGGGTTGTCGAAGTCGCAGACCTGAACGCGATCATCGCCCGGCTCGAAATCCCCGAACGAGACATGACCCGGATCAAGATCGGCCAATCGGTCCGTTTTCGTCTTGACGCGAACCCTGACAAGCAATTCATTGGCATCATCGAGAGTCTCTCGAATGTGGTCCGACAGAAGTCCAAGAATCAGCCGGCCCGCGTCATTGATGCGGTGGTGAAGGTGGAAAATCCCGACCCTGAAATCATGCGCCCTGGCATGCGCGTCAGTGCCGAAATCGATATCAGTGTGGAGCAGTCATCATGAATCGCTGCTGGACTTCCACTGCCCTGGCCGTTTTGCTGGCCGGTTGCAGCTCATCGGAGGTTGCCCAAATGCCCACCCTCGCGATCGAGCCGGGTGACTTTCATTTTGTTGTTTACGCCGATGGCGAGCTTGAAGCAGTCAATTCCACCCCGCTCACCGCCCCGCCGGGTGGTCGTGGCCCCATGGTGATCTCGTGGATCGCCCCGGCCTTCACCAGCGTTTCGGCCGGAGATGTGGTGGCCCGATTTGATGGCAGCGAGTTTCAACGCAATGCCGACGATGCCGATTATGAAATTCAGAAGCTGGGACTGGCGGTTGCCAACAAACAGCGCGAACTGAGTCTGTCGCTCAGCGGCCTGACCAATGAATCGGAGATTGTCGGGCTGGAAATGGAGATGGCGGATAAATTCAACATTGATGATCCGATGCTGTATTCGCAAATGGAGATTATCGATTCGATGTCCGATGGCGAGTACCTGGGAGCCAAAACCGGTTACTTGGATCGGATGGGGATTCATTATGAGACCAAGTCCGACGCTGAAATGTCTGTGATTCAGACTCAGCAGAGCACCTTCGATGCCAAGCTTCAATTCAATCAGAATGGCTTGAGCATGCTGGAAGTCAGCGCGCCGCATGATGGCATGTTCGTGTTGCAGAAAAACTGGTACGGCAATCTCCCCAGGGCTGGCGAAGCCGTATTCCCAGGCACGCGTCTGGCGACCTTGCCCGACCTGGGTCAGATGCAGGCGAGCCTGTTCGTGCCCGAAGTCGAGGCCAACGGGATCAAGGAAGGGCAAACCACCACCGTTCAACTGCATGCCTTTCCCGATCGCGAGTTGACCGGTACGGTCAGTCAAATCAGCAAATCGGCTCAGCCGCGCGAACGCGACAACCCGGTCAAGTATTTTACAGTCAAGGTGTTGCTCGATCAGGCTGACCCCGAGTGGCTGCTTCCAGGGCAACGCCTCGATGCTGCCATTACGGTTGCGGATCAATCCAACGTGATGTCGGTGCCGGCGCAAGCCACCTTCCGGGATGATGCGGGCAGCTGGGTTTATGTGCAGTCAGCGGTTGGGTTTGAACGCCGAATCATCGAGACCGGGATGTGCAGCACGTCTCGTTGTCTGGTCAACAAGGGACTCAAGCCTGGAGACCGTATCGCCCTGTCAGAACCGGATATGATTGGACGCAGCTTCGCCGGATCGCCTTCCTCTTGAAACTGACAGAAAGTTTTGGGCATGCGATCAGCGAGATGTTGCATCACAAACTGCGCACCTTGCTGACCCTGCTGGGCATGGTTTTTGGCGTGGGCGCGGTGATCGCGATGCTCAGTATCGGCGAAGGTGCCAAGGCCGAAGCCATGCGCTTGATCGAATCGATGGGGCTGCGAAACCTGCTCGTCAATGCACGCCAGTTCGACCCGGAGACATTGAAGGAGATCCGTGAGGATTCACTCGGGCTGAACCTCAACGACCGCCGAGCCATTACCGACACATTGCCATTCGTCGATCAGACCTGTGCCGAGAAAAGCATCAAGACTTACGACCTGTTTTCCAGGCAGAACAGCAGTGATGCCAGTGTCCTGGCGGTGTCGCCAAATTGCTTCGGGATGAGTGCTCTGACCGCTGGTGCGGGTCGTCTGTTCGATCAACAGGATGATGCGCGCTACGATCAGGTTGCGGTCATCGGGTCTGAAGTGGCGGCGACTTTGTTTCCCAATGGAGACGCCGTGGGTGGGCTGATCAAGGTCAATCATCTGTGGCTGCGGGTGATCGGTGTTCTGGCCAGCCAAACACTCACCAAGGATGAATTTCAGGGCATCAAGCTCGGCGCAGAACAGAACCGCGTCTACATGCCATTGTCGACTGCCTTCAAGCGCTTGAAATTCGAACCGATGGAAGACGAGCTGGATACCTTGCGCGTCGGTATCAATACGACCAGCAGCCCGCAGATTGCCGCACTGGCGATCAACCGGCTGATCAACCGCCGGCATGGTCAAGCCGAAGATTTCGAGATTGTCATTCCTGCCGCGCTGCTCAATCAGCAGCAACAGACTCAGCGAATCTTCACGATTGTAATGTCCTGTATTGCGGGGATTTCTCTGTTGGTGGGGGGCATTGGCATCATGAACATCATGTTGGCCACCGTACTCGAACGCACCTCCGAGATTGGATTACTGCGAGCACTCGGGGCGCGCAAAATCGATATTCAAAGACAATTTCTGGTTGAAAGTGCAACCATTGCAGCGCTCGGTGCGATCCTGGGCATCATCATGGGGGTGGTGTTGTCATTCATTATTCAGAGTTTCGCCAACTGGCCGGTGGAGTGGTCGCTGTCTTCAATCTTGCTCGCGGTGGGAATCTGTTTACTGACAGGCATCGGTTTTGGCTGGTATCCAGCTCGACGGGCTGCCGACTTGGACCCGATTCGCGCACTGCAGTCCTCATGACCATATTGGGTTTTGCCGGTTGACCCTGCCGGCGAGGCTCAGTCTGATTCGGGCTGATAGATGCACAGCTCCACTTCGGCGCCATCTTCCATGCCGTCGACTTGCTCGGCGCAATCGCCTGCGAAGGCAAGATAATCGCTCAGATCGGCCAGAAGCATATTGCTGACATCATACTCGCCGCCCATGGCGCAGGGTTCGATCATGGCATAGCACTGTCCGGGCAAAGGGTCACCCAGGATCAATCGCGCCGCGCTGATCAGCTTGTTCAGCTGCCAGTCTGCCGTGTACTCCTTCGAATTCATCAGTCGATCGATGGCGGATTCGCTTTGCGCTTCGAGCTTGACGCTCAACTCCTCGGGGCACAGTCTCCAGAACTGGCCGAGCGCATCGCGAACAATCACATTGCCCATGGGGCTGATTGCATGAACGTCTTCGGCTTGCCCGATAGCCCAGTGCCAATGATCGTCAATGGCCTTCAGAATGAGTTGATTGTCCACAGATGTCCTTCAAGCGAGTCGATGAATCAGAGCAGTCTATCTGATCGATTCGAACCATCTGTAGAGGGTCACTTCGATCAGACTCCTGCCCCTGATAACCAGCATCGCATGCCCCGACGTTCCGGTCACGCCGGATTATTGATCATTAATGAGAAAGTCACCCAGCCGGATGAAAAATGATTGCTCACCGCCTTCGGAGTAGCCCAACCCGGCATACACGGGGCCGATGGGTGACCGATAACCGAAATACACCGAAGCATTGAACAGGCTGTCTGTGAAGTTGATATCCGAGCGGTCTGCAAAGGTGTTGCCCAATTCAAGCGTACCGCCCACATAGGCCGGCAGAAGGCCGCTTTGCCCCAGCTGAAACCGGTAACCACCGAGCAATTGAGCATAGTGCTGGCCGGTGACCTCATTGAATTCAAGACCTGACAGACGAGTAAAACCACCGGCTCGAAACAGACCGTAAATGGGTGCGTTGTCATTCAGGGTGGTCTCGTAATTCAGACCCAGCTGCAGGGCGTGCCGCTTGTTGAGCGTGGTGGTGGTGAAGTAGTTGAGTGTGAACTGTTCGAAGTCATCATCGGACCCAAGGCTGCCACGAGCGGTCAGATAGCTTGCTCTGGCAGACGTCCCTGACGTCGGAAAGTAGACATCATCAAGGGTGTCATGCGTATAGCGGGCAAACAGACTGCCGGTGTTGAAGCTCAGTTCGGGCTGATTCTCGCCGATGACCAGTTCGACATCACCCAGCCCCCGAGACAGGCCAAGCGCCACCTCGGTATGATTGCCGAAGTATCGCCCGATGATCAGGTCCAGGCTGACCGTATCGACCAGAAATTCTGCCACTGCCGAATTTCTCTCGAATTCACGGAAGGTGCGCCGACGTGCATCCAGCCTCGGGTTGGCGAACCAGGGGGATACCGGGGTGAGCGGGCGGAAATACTCGGCAAATAACTCTGGTTGCTCGCCAAGTTGTGCCGCCAGTCGCCATTCCGAACCACTCTGATCCACGCCGCTTCTGAGCAAGCCGGCACGCACATTGATGGCGTTGTTCAGTCCGTCGCTGAAGAAGCTCAGACCATATTCCAGGCGATTGGGCAGGCGTCGGTCGGGCTCGATAGTCAGGACCAGACCCTGATCGCCTTCCTTGCGGACGATCTTATAGCGCGCTTCGCGAATACCACCGAGGCCATAAATTTCTGAAATGCTCCGATCCAGGGCGGCAAATTCAAGCGGTTCACCGGGCCACAGATCCAGATACTTCAGAATAATGTCATCACTGTGAGGGCTCTGATTGGAAATCTGGATGAAATTGACGATGGGCCGACCTGTCAGGCAGGTTTCGATCTGATGGCGATGCGCTGCAAATTGATCCGTGGACAGAGTCAATGTGCTCAGCCGATCTGATTGTGCGAGGGTCGCGTCGTAACCGATGCGCATGGCATCGAGAGTTTTTTTGAAGTCAACCGACGACACCTCATCGGCCAGCGGTGGGGTGATCAGCAGATCCTGCTCGGACAGCAGCCGAATCTGGCTGACTGTCGAGTTGTAGACCATCAGGTTGCTCATCTGTTCGATCATGTCGAGCACGTCATTGATCGCATCACGCTCCAGCATCGGGCTGGACACATCGACTGCAATGACGATATCTGCCCCCATGTCCCTGAGGACCTGGACAGGCAAGTTGTTTGCCAGTCCACCGTCTACCAACAATCGATCGTTCAGCTCCACCGGCGCAAACAGGCCGGGAATCGACATGCTGGCTCGCATTGCCCTGGCCAGAGACCCTGAATCAAGGACCACCTCCTCGCCGCTGACGATATCTGCGGCCACGGCGCGAAACGGGATCGGCAAATCATCGAATGAGTCGTTCCAGGTTTTTTCAAGAGTCATTCGCTGAAAGAACAGTTCGGCATTCTGTCCGACCAGAGCACCCTCGGGCAGAATGAACTGCCCATCCCGGTAGCCCAGCGATGGGTCGATATAGTCCAGGTCATCATCGCGCTTGCGACGGAAAGTCTGGAAATCTCTGGGTGTCTGGTCGCGAAACATCAAGTCCCAGTCCATGTTGCCAAGGTCGCTTTCCAGTTCGTCTGCATTCATGCCTGAGGCATACATTGCGCCGATCAGCGCTCCCATGGAGGTTCCGGCGATATAATCGATCGGAATCTGCATCTCTTCGAGCGCCTTGAGTACCCCGACGTGCGCAGTGCCTCGGGCGCCACCGCCGCCAAGAGCCAGGCCGATGCTTGGCCGACTGTTCTCGGCAGCCGTATGCAGGCAGGATTGTGCTGCAGCGATCTGCATCAGCCCCAGGCTGAGCAGCAGTGTCAAACCGATCCGGTAATGCATGGGAAGTCCTGTAGCATGTAACTATTGAGCGACTGGATCGTATCATGGATAGCTGAGCGCAATCATGCGCCGGTTTTCGACTTTTGCACGGTGGGAACCCGAGATGGGTAATCCGTGCAGACAGTTGATTGAGACGATCTTGCGACGCACTCATGACACAGGCACAAATGAAGCGACAGACGTTCAGAAATGTGGTTGACGATCATCAGGATCGTTTGTTCTCCGCTGCGGTCTATATTCTTGGCAATACCGCAGAAGCTGAGGAAGTGGTGCAGGAAGTGTTCATCAAGCTCTGGCAGCAGAAGCAGACGCTCAAGGACACGCACCTGAGAGCCTGGCTGCTGAAAGTCACACGCAACGCCTGTCTGGATTTGATCCGAAAACGGGTTCACCAGCGAAACTATGCGGTTGCTGCTGGAGCACAGTCCAATGTGCTGACTCTGTACACCGAGGCAGAAGCCGCTGAGTTGGGCGATGATCTACAGCAGATGATCAACGGACTCAAAGAGCCCTATCGCTCACTGATTGTGATGCGTGAGGTCGAAGGGTACCGCTACAACGAGATAGGCCAGGCCCTGGATTTGTCAGAACAGCAGGTCAAGGTATATTTGTACCGCGCACGCCGACAGCTGCGCGAAAAACTGGAGCAGACCCTATGAATGGGACCTCATTCAACGAGATGATCGAGCCCTATCTGGACGATGATCTGGATCCGGCCAGCACCGGGATGTTCGAGGCTGAACTGGCTATCAACGCTGATTTGGCCCGATCGCTTGATCAGGCGCTGGCGCTCAAGGATGCCATGGCCTCCTTGCCGCGCTATCGACTGCCGGCACACAGAGCGGCTCATATCGATGCGCAAACCTGGCAACAGCCTCGTCGCTGGCCCGCCATGGTGGCCATCGCTGCCTGTCTGGTGGTGGCCGTCTTGATGGTCATGCTGGTCGATCGCACGCCGATACCATCGAGTCAGGGTGTCGTGGCCGGGGCTGATCCGACCCAGCAGGAACTGGAGCAGGCGCGAGAGGATATCGCAGTTGCACTGGCCTACCTGGATCATGCGGGCGATGTCATGGGCCGCGAAGTGGGCACACTCTGGGTCGACCAGGGCATCAAGCGACCCGTCAATGCAGGCATCCGTGAGGTCCCTGGCAACGTCCGTTTTGGAGAGACACGATCATGAGACTGATTCGAGTATTCATTCTTTTGATAAGTCTGTTGATTGCACCGTGGCAGGTCATTGCACAGACCGATTCGGATTTTGACTCGTTGGTCGATTTCGGTGACTTGACGGACATCACCGGAGGCAAGGAGCCGACTGTTGAAATTTCACTAGGCGGAGCGCTGCTTCGATTCGTCGGCAATGCGACCCGTGAAGAAGATAGCGATCTGGCCGAGACACTCAGTTCTCTCAGGTCAATCGAGATTCGAGTATTTGATATTGCCGAGGGGCGCTTTGATCGTGCCAAGGATCAGGTGAACATGATCGCCGACCGCCTGACGGCCAATCAGTGGGAGCCGACGATCAAGGTCAATTCGGAGGACACCATTGTTCGGATGTTCATGAAAATGGATGGTGAGCAGGTCACAGGCATGACCGTCATGATTCTCGAGGATCGCTCTGAGGCAGTCTTCATCAACATTGTTGGTGCGATCGATCCTGACCAACTGGGTCGAGTCGCCGACAAGTTCGGAGTCTCCATCGACTGAGCAGCACGCATCAGCGCGATTGCAATTCGCATAGTCATGGTTACCATATCAGACTCATTGTCAGGAGCGCTCACAGATGAGTCACACGCCACGTTTTACCTTGCCGCACCGATCCGGGGCCATTGGTTGGCTGCAGGTTCTCATCGGGCTATCTCTGATCTGGACGCTAGCCAGTTGTGCATCGGGCGACCCGACCGTGCGCTTGAAGGGGCAGTCGTTCAGCGTTGAAGTCGTCACAACCCCGGAAGATCAGTCGTTGGGTTTGATGTTTCGAGAACAGATGGATGCCGATCACGGCATGCTGTTTGTCAATACACTGGAAGCGCCAAGGGCCTTCTGGATGAAGAACACGCGCATACCGCTGGATATTCTGTATTTCGATTCACAGCTGAAACTGGTCAGTGCTCAGTTTGATGTGCCGCCGTGCAAGAGTGATCCCTGTCCGAACTATCCCAGTGAAGGTCCAGCTCAATATATTCTCGAACTCAATGGTGGTGTCGCTCGCCAGATGGGTGTCACCCAGGGTGACCTGCTGCAGATCGACTATGGATCGTCCAATCAGCCTTGAGAGTCCAGGCAGTATGGGTCTGCCGCAGTGGACTGATTGTGTGAAGCAGTTGCTGCGGGATCGAGGCGATCGATGGGGATGATCTCATACCAGTCAGCGCAGGGCATGCCGACCTGATAGGGGACCAGCTGATCATTCTGATTCTTGCTGGCTGAGATCAGCGTTTCGTCAAACGGCATAAACAGTTTCATGGCGACGCTCCGTGTGGTCTGATGAACCCATTAGAGCGCGCCCGTTTGACAACTCAGTGACGCAGATCGGGCAAAATTGTGGCCATGCGAGAAGCCTCGCCGATCAGAGTTCGACCATTTCGAAGTCTTCCTTGCCCATGCCGCAATCCGGGCAGTACCAGTCCTCGGGCACATCTTCCCAGCGCGTGCCCGGGGCAATGCCATCTTCGGTCCAGCCATCTTCTTCATGATAGATGAATCCGCAAACCACACACATCCATGATTTGAAGGGCTGACTGTTGGGGGCTGGCGTCTCGGGCATGGTCTTTACTCATCGTGGTCAATATCCATCAGATGGGGCCGATTGGCTGGAATTCCAGAGACTCGGTAGCTGCAAAAGAGATTTGTTGAATCATTGATCAGCAGGTGCGACTTTTGTGGGCTCGAATTGATACAATCGACGCTCTGATTCTACGAGATACAGCGATGAGCGATAGCGCGAGCCTGTTCAAACAGGCCTGTGAACACATCCCTGGCGGTGTGAATTCACCCGTTAGGGCCTTCAAGGGCGTTGGTGGCGACCCGGTCTTCATGCAATCGGCACACGGATGCCGAATGACCGACGTCTCAGGCAAGTCTTATATCGACTATATTGGTTCGTGGGGCCCGATGATTGCCGGTCATTCCCATCCCGGCGTCATCGAGGCGGTGGTTCACGCCGTGCAGTCCGGGCTCAGCTTTGGCACGCCAACCGAAGTGGAAGTCACCATGGCAGATCGCCTCTGTCAGATGGTGCCAAACCTGGAACAGGTTCGAATGGTGAACTCTGGCACCGAGGCGTGCATGAGTGCGATCCGCCTGGCTCGTGGGGCCACCGGTCGTGATCGAATCATCAAGTTCACCGGTTGCTATCATGGTCATGCTGATGCCTTTCTGGTCAAGGCCGGGAGCGGCGCACTGACACTCGGTGTGCCCAATTCACCCGGTGTCCCCTCTTGCTACGCCGATCTGACCCTGAGCCTTGATTACAACGATGTTGATCAGGTTGCCAAGGCGATGCAGGAGATTGGGGATGAGGTTGCCGCCATTATTGTAGAGCCGGTTGCCGGGAACATGAACTGCATTCCGCCAGATGAGGGGTTTCTGGAAGGGCTTCGCGGTCTCTGCGACCAGTTTGGCTGTCTGCTGATCTTTGACGAAGTGATGACCGGTTTTCGTTTGGCAGCAGGCGGCGCACAGGAACGCTACGGGGTCCGCGCTGACCTGGTGACCTACGGCAAGATCATCGGTGGAGGGATGCCTGTGGGTGCTTTCGGCGGTCGTCGTGACATCATGCAACAGATCGCTCCGGTTGGGCCGGTTTATCAGGCTGGCACGTTGTCAGGCAACCCAGTGGCCATGGCGGCCGGTCTGGCGACCCTCGAGCTGATCAGCGCCGACGGATTTTATGAGTCGCTTGAAGAGAAATCCACAGCGCTGATCGAAGGCATACAGGCGGCGGCTGACCATGCCGGTATTGCCATGACGACCAATCGGGTTGGAGCCATGTTCGGGCTGTTTTTCAGCACTGAATCACGCATTCATCGCTATGAACAGGTGATCGCCTGTAACGACGATCAATTTCGACAGTTTTTCCATGCCATGCTCAGCCGTGGCGTCTACCTGGCGCCCTCGTCCTATGAAGCAGGGTTTCTGTCACAGGCGCATACCATGGACGACATCCAGCAGACGATCGATGCAGCTGCAGACGCCTTCGAACAGCTGTCGGCTTGACTGGATGCTGACCGAGCAGGAGTTGCGGAACCGTGCCAGCCTGGCTTGAAGCCATATTGCTGTGGATCCAGGCGCATCCGCAGACCGCCGGATTGATCATTGCGATTGTCTCCTTTTTGGAAGGTTTTGCGGTCATCGGCATCCTGGTGCCGGGCATTATTATCCTGTTCGGATTCGGCACCCTGGTCGGCCTGGGCGTTCTGGAGCTCTGGAGCGTCTGGTTGTGGTGCTCGGTCGGTGCAATCCTTGGCGATGGCTTGAGCTTTTGGCTGGGCCATCACTTCAAGGATCACATCAGCGATATCTGGCCGTTCAACCGCAGCCGGGGCTTGCTCAATCGTGGCCAGCAGTTCTTCAAGCGACATGGCTTGAAGAGTGTAGTCATTGGTCGATTCATCGGTCCGGTCCGCCCGATCATGCCGGTCATTGCCGGCATGATGCAGATGAATCTTCGTGCTTATATACCGGCCAACATCATCGCCGGCATCCTCTGGGCGCCAGCTTACCTGCTACCTGGTGTAGTCTTTGGGGCCTCTTTGGAGATCGCCAAGGTCATTGCCTTGAGGTTGGCTCTTCTGATGGCCGTGGTTGTGGGGACCATCTGGCTGACGGCCTGGTTGGTCAATCGACTCTCGGCCTGGCTGGCGCCGCGGACGGCACGCATGTTGTCTTTTGCGCTGGCCTGGAGTTCTCGTCACCCGTTGCTGGGACGACCCGCCAGAGCGCTGGTCGATCCGTCCCGCCCGGATTCAGGCACCTTGCTGTTATTCGCCGTGACGCTACTGCTG
Source organism: Oceanospirillales bacterium (assembly GCA_003233095.1). Lineage (GTDB taxonomy): Bacteria > Pseudomonadota > Gammaproteobacteria > Xanthomonadales > SZUA-38 > SZUA-38. Next base: position 23,247 of record QIKT01000180.1, read on the forward strand.
ACGGCCTGGGGGCTACTGACCCTGATGATTGCCCTGCCTCATCAAGGGGGCATGCTGCCATTCGATGAACCGGTCATGAATGCCATGCAGGCCCTTCGCACGCCTTGGGCCGATCAGGTCATGCTCTTCCTGGATGGGTTCGGGTCTCTGGTGGTGCTGTTGCCTATTGTCGTCTTCACCCTGATTTATCTTCTCTGGCGCAAGCGCAGACTGGCCGCCTTGCACTGGCTGGTCGCGACGCTGACAGGGCTACTGTTGGCACTACTGTTTGACCTATTGCTCGGTGGCGCCAGTGGCCCCGTGGTTGAAGCGATTGGCCAGCCGATCCGACCCAACATGCATCTCGTGTTCAGCCTGGTGGTGTATGGGTTCTTTGCGGTCATTATTGCTCGACAGTTTCCGCGTCGCAGGCGCGTCTGGCCGTATTGGCTGGCAGCAACCCTGGTCAGCCTGATCGCGCTGGCACGGCTATATTTCAACCTCTCGACCCCCAGCTCCATGCTCGCTGGTGTTCTGCTGGGATTACTCTGGGTCAGCATCATTGGCATTGGGTATCGACGCCGACTGAGGCGGCCGTTCTGGAATCGACCACTGGCCTGGTCGTTCTATGCACTGACGCTGATTTTGGCGGTAACCTGGGTGAAAGTGTTTGGTGACCAGGCGCTGGAGGCCTACCGATCCAACGAGCCTGCGGCAATTGTGTCAGTTGAGCAATGGCAAGCCGGTTCTGTTCCAGGCTTGGAAGTCGAGGCGCATGATTTTACTATCGCTGGTGATCTTGAGGCGCTGATCGAACGACTCAAGGACTCAGGCTGGCAGGAAGCAGAGACAGCTGACTGGTCGACTGCTCTGGCCATGATGCAGCCGGAGCCGGTGCCGGAGACCCTGACCATTCTGCCCAGACTGTTCAACAATCGTAGCGAAGCAATCATCATGCAGCGCTGGTCGGATGACGGCCCGCACCAGGTGGTCCGTATCTGGCCGCTGAATGCGCAACTTGATGATGGCCGTCCGTTGTATTCAGGAACGGTCCGTGACCATGCGCTGCGGCGTATTGCAGTCATGTTTCAGTACTGGAGCGAGCTGGATAGCCCAATGCTCCCCGAACAGGTCTTGAACCGTTTGAGTCTGCCCGTATCACCGAGTGAAGACGAGTTCAGTATTCATTACTGAGGCTTGGAACTGTCTTGAAACAGCGTCTTCAACCGAATCGACGCGTGGTGATCATCCACAGTAGATAGCCACTGATCACGGTGATCAGGGCAAACACGGACATCAGGCTCAGAAACCAGTGGTTGAAGTTGTCGCGACTCTCGAAGTCGAGGGTATGCAGCATCCACAGAAAGTCGAAGAATCGCCATGCGTCGGTTCGAATCGAGGTCACTTTTCCGGTCTGCTCACTGACGTATAGCGTCGCAATGGACGGGCTGCTGAGATCAATGCGCCAGGCTGGCAGCGGCTTGTTGCGATATTCCGAATCGCTGCTTACCTCCGTCAGGCGCTCGACTCGCCGGATCACTCCGGGCTCTTTCAGACTCGCCAGTGCCAGTTCTCTGGCCAGTGACTCGGTCACCGGAGGTTCGATGTGGCCGTCCGACATGCGGACCAATGCACGCTCGGTGATGTCCTGGCGTTCAATGTCAATCTGGTAGTAGGCCTGTCCCTGACGTTTGATCACCTGAATCTGTGCGACCCGGTCAATGTCGGACCTGTTAGCCAGCACGGCACGAACTGCGTGATCGGCAGACCAGCCGTTGTCGGGCAAATCACGAAAATCCGGTTTTGATTCTGTTTTGAGGTGTTCTCCACGAATAGTCTCGATGGGAATCAGCGAGAAATACAGGCCGCCCAGAATCCAGAGCAGCATCTGAATGCCGATCAGCAGGCTCATCCAGCGGTGGGTTTTGCGGACGATTTGCGTCTTGTTCATGGGCAGTGTGTTTCCAGTAGGGCGGGCAGGCGCTGCGGTAATCCGTCGAAGCTGCCATTGGACATCAGGATGATCATCGCAGGTCGCGATTGTGCCGAGCTAAGCAGGGCCTGTTGAAGCGCTTCGATGCTGTCGTGGCAGTGCAGCCTGCTTCCCAGAGCTGCCAGTTGATCGTGGGCATTCCACTCAAGTTCAGGTCGGACCAGGACATGAATGTCATCGGCCTCATCGAGTGCCGGTGCCAATGCATCGGCGTGAGTCCCGCTGCGCATGGAATGGCTGCGGGGCTCCAGCGCGACGATAATTTTGTGCCCGGCAGCACGTTTCCGACAGCCGGAGATGGTGGTTCGGATTGCTGTGGGGTGGTGTGCAAAATCTTCAAAGACCGAGAGTCCTTCCTGTTCAGCAATCAGTTCCATGCGCCGTTTGACCCCGCGAAACGTTCCGAGCGCTTGCACGGCTTCGCCAGGGTCGATATCTGCCGCAGCCGCAGCGGCAACCGCAGCCAGCGCATTGGAGAGGTTATGGTCGCCCTGGAGCGACCATGAGACGTGCTGCTCAGTGCCATCAGGACAGCGGATGATGAGCGCGCTGCCTTCGCTGTTGGCAAATCGTGCTTGCCACTCGCTGTCAGTCGTCCCGAAGCCAAGCTGTCGGCTCCAGCACCCCATCGACAGCACCTCTGCAAGCTGTGCATCTGATCGATTGACGATGAGTGTTCCCTGGCCGGGGATGGTGCGGACCAGATGATGAAACTGGGTCTTGATCTGATCGATCGAATCGAAAATATCTGCATGATCAAATTCGAGATTGTTCAAGACCTGTATCCTGGGTCTGTAATGAACAAACTTGGAACGCTTGTCAAAAAATGCGGTGTCATATTCATCGGCTTCGATGACAAAAAACGGACTGTCGGACCAACGGGCACTGATGCCGAAATTGGCAGGTACGCCGCCGATCAGAAAACCGGGATTGTGTCCGGTCTCTTCGAGGATCCAGGCGAGCATGCTGCTGGTGGTTGTTTTGCCATGGGTGCCGGCGACCGCGAGAACCTGCTTGCCTGTCAGCGCGTGTTCGGCCAGCCATTGCGCGCCAGAGGTATACGACAGGCCACGGTCCAGGACTGCTTCGACCGCCGCATTGCCGCGTGAGAGGGCGTTGCCGATGATCACCAGATCACAGTCTGCGGGCAGGTCTCCGGCGTGATAGCCCTCGATCAGTGGAATGCCGGCATCACCAAGCTGATCGCTCATCGGTGGGTACACCTGTTGATCGGCGCCACTGACCTGGTGACCCATGCTGCGTGCGATTCTGGCCAGAGAGCCCATGAAGGTGCCGCAAATACCGAGAATGTGAATCTTCATGGGGGTGGTGTCTCGCTCAACAACTGCAGTAACAGCAGGTCGCCGATGAAGACGGCGATCGTGATCAGCATTCCGATGTGGAAGGAGCGACCCAGTGCCTGTGAATAAATATGCGCCTTGATAATGAAGCTCCACAAGACCAGTAGCAGGTAGGCGAGGATCACCAGCGCGTTGGCATTCTGACCTGTCTCGGTGGCCTGATACAGCGAGATGGACAGCGGCAGGGCAAACGCACCCAGCACAAGGCCGGTGGCCAGCATGGCACTGAGCGTCTGCACGAATCGTTGCGGGACGCTAAACAGCGACAGCAGCACGTAGGGGATCAGGAAGGAATACGCCACACTGAACCAGTCTGCCTGCCCGAATACATCTTGATAGAGCCGGGTCTGCATCTGATAACTCAATGCCACCGACACGATGGCCAGAGTGACCAGTGCCCATCGCGAGTAGGCCATGTCCTGTGGGCCAGCGCGCAGCAGGCAGATTCGAGCGGTGGTGATCAACTGGGGGACAATCACGTTAGAGTCTCGTGCTGATGGCTGAGGATCGGCTAGTATAGTGGATTGGGTGTAACGCTGTGACAGGGAGAACGGCACTGTGCAACTGCTTGATGATATGGACCATTCGACCTTCAAGGGATCGCCCGACCACAGCATTGATGCGCGTGGCCTCATGTGCCCGGCGCCGGTGCTTGAACTGAAATCCGGAATCGCAGCAATCCAGAGCGGACAGGTGATTGAAATCAGTGCGGATGATCCGCATGCACGTCTTGATTTTCAGGTCTTCTGTGCTCGAACCGGACACCACTGGATCGCCCTGCACGAGGATGATCAGGGGTTCAGGGTATTGATTCGAAAGCGTTGAAACGGTTTGAGCCGACTATTCGCCGTCCGAATCGTCGGCGTTGAGAATTGCCACGATCCGTTCAGACACATCGTCGACCGAGCCACTGCCCAGTACCTGACTGAGTTTGTGCTGCTGTGCGTAGAAGTCAACCACCGGCGCGGTGTCGTTTTCATACACATTCAGGCGATGACGAACGGTCTCGGCATTGTCGTCGTTGCGACCTTCCAGTTCGGCGCGCTTGGCGATCCGTTCGACCACCTCGTCCACGTCCACATCGATCTGGATCGCCTCCTGAACGGGCAGCCGCAGCTCATCGAGCAACTCATCCAGTGCTCTGGCCTGTGCCAGATTGCGTGGATAGCCGTCCAGAATGTATCCGGACTGAATATCATCAAGACCCAGACGTTCACGAAGCAAGCCGAGAATCATCGCATCGGGGACCAGATTGCCTCCGGCCATGATGCTTTCGGCCTGTTTGCCAATTTCAGTCTGATCACGGGCAGCCTGACGCAGCAGGTCTCCGGTGGAGATATGTGGGATATTCAAGGTTTCCCGGAGGATAGCGGCCTGAGTTCCCTTTCCGGAACCTGGCGCGCCCAGTAACACAATACGCATGAAATGATCCTGTCGCGTTTCCCAAAATCGGCGAGGCTGATAAGCTACAGGCTGGTGCCATACAAGTCAATCTGGCAGTGACAACAGGACAATCGAATGACAGTACGCAATGCGCTGTATGCTCAATCCGGCGGAGTGACAGCGGTGATCAACGCCAGTGCCAGAGGGGTGATTGAAGCGGCACGGCAGAATCCGGATCGAATCGGCACGCTGTTTGCCGCACACAATGGAATCGTGGGGGTCCTGCGGGAGGCGCTGATTGACACATCGAGCTTGAGTGATGATCAGGTGACCAGTCTCTCGCAAAGGCCAGGCGGGGTGTTCGGGTCGTGCCGCTACAAGCTGCCGCCTCTGGATGATGATCCGGAGGGGATTTACCCACGCTTGGTCGACGTGTTCAGGGCGCACGATATTGGCACCTTGTTCTACAATGGAGGGGGTGATTCGGCCGACACGGCACACAAGCTGGGGTTGTTGTCCGACCAGCATCAATTGGGCCTGCAATGCATTGCCGTGCCCAAGACGGTGGACAACGATCTGCCCATGACGGACTGCTCACCTGGCTTCGGTTCAGTTGCTCGCTACGTGGCGACCTCATTGCTCGAGGCTAGCCTGGATGTCCGATCGATGTGTGATACCTCGACCAAAGTCTTCGTCATGGAAGTCATGGGGCGTCATGCGGGCTGGATTGCAGCCTCAGCAGGACTGGTGGCGCTTGCCGCTGATCCATCACCGCTACTGATCCTGTTTCCCGAAGTACCGTTTCAGCCGGAGGCCTTCCATGCCGAGGTCGATCGCCTGATCGAGCAACATGGCTACTGCTGTGTCGTCGTCAGTGAGGGAGTCAGAGATGATTGTGGTGACTTTCTCGCGGACTCGGGGCGCACAGACGCCTTCGGTCATCAGCAGCTGGGCGGCGTGGCGGCGGTGATTGCCGGTATGATTGTTGAGAATGGTGGGCACAAGTGTCACTGGGCGGTCCCGGATTATCTGCAACGGGCAGCACGCCATCTGGCATCGGCGACCGATCTGTCTCATGCGCTTGCGGTGGGGCGACATGCGGTGGCCTTAGCGATGGATCACCATCACCAGGTCATGGTGACGATTGAACGGATCAGTGATTCGCCGTATCAATGGAAAGTCGGTCACGCACCGCTCGCCGAGATCGCTAACGTCGAGGCTGGCGTTCCAGCGGCGTATATTCGCGAGGATGGTTTTGGCATCACCGAACAGGCGCTGACCTATCTTGCTCCCCTGATCGAGGGTGATGCCTCGCAGGTCCTGAGGCATGGATTGCCTGATATTCAGACGCTGCCTTTGCAGTGTGTCCCTCGCAAGTTGAGTGATTTCAAGGTCTGACCAGCACCCGACAGGCTCTAAGCTCGGTCATTTGGCAGACAGCAAAAACCCGGCACTGTGGCCGGGTTTTTGGGTCGAACAGATGTGGCCGTGATCTACAAAATCGGAATGATCAACAGCGCCACGATGTTAATGATCTTGATCAACGGGTTGATGGCAGGTCCGGCGGTGTCCTTGTAGGGGTCACCCACGGTGTCACCGGTGATCGAGGCCTTGTGGGCATCGGATCCCTTGCCGCCGTGGTTGCCATCCTCGATCAGTTTCTTGGCGTTGTCCCAGGCACCACCACCGGTGGTCATCGAGATGGCCACGAAGATTCCCGTGACAATCGTTCCAATCAGCAAGCCACCCAGCGCCTGTGGGCCCAGCAGAAGACCGACCAGAACCGGTGCAACGATCGGCAGCATCGATGGAATGATCATCTCCTTGATGGCCGCACGGGTCAGCAGATCAACGGCCCTGGAGTAGTCAGGCTTGGCCGTCCCTTCCATGATGCCGTCAATTTCGCGGAATTGTCGTCGCACCTCTTCAACCACCGATGCGGCGGCTCGTCCGACCGCTTCCATGGCCATCGAGGCAAACAGATACGGCAGCAGACCACCGAGAAACAGACCGATAATGACCATGGGTTCATCGAGTGAGAAGGTCACCATCTTTCCGGCGGCTTCCAGCTTGTGGGTGTAGTCGGCAAACAGCACCAGCGCGGCCAGACCCGCCGAGCCGATTGCGTAGCCCTTGGTCACAGCCTTGGTGGTGTTGCCTACGGCATCGAGAGGATCAGTAATGTTTCGGATATTCTCATCCAGATCGGCCATCTCGGCAATGCCACCGGCGTTGTCGGTGATCGGACCGTAGGCATCCAGCGCGACAATCATGCCGGTCATCGACAGCATGGCGGTTGCCGCAATGGCAATGCCGTACAGTCCAGACAGTTCATAGCTGCCCCAGATGGCCGCGCAGACCGCAAGCACTGGCCAGGCGGTGGATTTCATCGAAATGCCCAAGCCTGCGATGATGTTTGTGGCATCACCGGTTTCAGAGGCCTTTGCTATATGCTTGACCGGCTTGTATTCGGTCGAGGTGTAGTACTCGGTGATCACCACCATTGCCCCGGTCAGAGCAAGTCCGATCAAGGTGCAGTAGAACAGGTTCATGGCCGTCTCTTCGGGCATCATCTCAGTGGTGATGAAGTAGAAGCCAATCGCCGACAATACAGCTGACACAATCACACCTTTGTACAGCGCACCCATGATCGAGCCGCCTTCCTTAGTGCTGACAAAAAAGGTCCCGACTATCGAAGCGATGATCGAGGCTGCGCCAAGCACCATCGGATACAGAATCGGATTGCCTCCGACTTCTGCGGCCATCAGACCGCCAAGCAGCATGGTGGCAATCAGAGTCACCGCATAAGTTTCGAACAGGTCGGCTGCCATGCCGGCACAGTCACCGACATTATCGCCCACGTTGTCCGCGATGACCGCAGGATTACGCGGATCATCTTCGGGAATGCCGGCTTCGACCTTTCCGACCAGATCAGCGCCGACGTCAGCACCCTTGGTGAAAATGCCACCCCCCAGTCGAGCAAAGATTGAAATCAGTGATCCACCGAATGCCAGTCCAACCAGCGCGTGCAAGGTGTTGTCAATGCCAATCATTGGCTCGGCAATCGCATAGAAACCGGCCACGCCCAACAGGCCCAATCCCACCACCAGCATGCCGGTAACGGCGCCGCCGCGGAAGGCAACCGCGAGTGCGGCGTTGATGCCATCATTGGCAGCCTGAGCGGTTCGCACGTTGGCACGAACCGAGATATGCATGCCGACGTAGCCTGCTGCACCGGAGAACACCGCACCAATACCAAAGGCAATTGCAGTGGCCCAGTCGAGGGCGAAGCCCATCACGAGCAGCAACACAACGCCAACAACAGAGATGGTCAGATACTGTCGATTCAGGTAGGCCGAAGCGCCTTCCTGGATCGCTTGCGCGATTTCACGCATGCGGGCGTTCCCGTCAGATTTTGCCAAAATCCAGCGTATCGACCAGCCACCATACAAGATAGTGATAATCGCCGCCCCAATCGCAATCCAGAGTGCATACTCGACCATAATTACTCCCGTTTATATCGTCGTTGATTGTTATCGTTCTGAGGTTTGGGTCCATGGGCCACCTTCAGTGGCTGGACCTGGCAACCTGTCGGACTTGAGGTGATCGACTGCGGAAAATCCGAGTGTGGCCAGATGTCCTGATCTTGTTGGTTAAATAGCGGTGCTATTCGCCTCAAAAGATCGAAAAATCTGACTCAAATCGACTGTTCCTCGTGACGACCCGTTAAGTCCGACAGGCTGCTAGACTGACGGATATGTCTGCCAGTCCGGTTGGTCTGGCCGCACATTAGCGGTCGGAGCCGTCTGGATCATAGACAATCTGGTCGGTTTTTCATAGTGAATGACCAATTTAGCGCGTTGTTTGCCTTGATAATCGAGACAAATGCCTCCAGTTTGCCCACTCAATCCAGAGACTCAGGATACACAGATGAATATCGATCGCATTTCTGCAGGTGACGACCTGCCCAATGAAATCAATGTCATTATCGAAATTCCGGTCGATAGTGAGCCCGTGAAGTATGAAGTCGACAAGGATACCGGTGCTATCTTTGTCGATCGGATCATGAAAACGTCCATGCGATATCCGACCAATTACGGCTATATCCCCGATACCCTCAGCGATGACGGGGATCCAGCCGATGTCCTGGTCATCATGCCGATGGCGCTGATCCCAGGCTCAGTCATTCAATGTCGTCCGGTTGGATTGTTGAGAATGGAGGATGAGGCAGGTGGCGATGACAAGGTGTTGGCGGTTCCGGTTGAAAAGATTACCGGTCTGTATCGAAACGTCCTGGATATCGAGGATGTCGACAAGATGACTCTGGATCGGATTGCTCACTTCTTTGATCACTACAAGGATCTGGAGACCGGCAAATTCGTCAATATCAATGGTTGGTTCGGCGTTGAAGAAGCCCGTCAGGAAATCATGGATTCATATGACCGAGCGCATCGCAACAACGTAGACTGATTGACTGTTGTGTGAGGGACCTGGCCGCAGCATCATGCAGCCAGCTCCGATACTTATCCGTCGTCAAGCAATTTCTGCAGATCGATCATTGCAGCGTTGGCCTGAGAGATGTGTGACGCCATCACCAGTGAGTGGTTGGCCGTCAGACCGAACCCACCCCCGTTCAGAACGATTGGGCTCCACATGGTGGCCTGAGTTGCTTCCAGGTCACGAATGATCTGAGCCAGGCTTGCGGTGGCATTCTTGTCCTCCAGTACCGACCTGAAATCGATTTCCATGGCCTTGAGGAAATGGATCATGGCCCAGCAGCTGCCTCGAGCTTCATAGAACACATCGTCGATCTCCAGCCAGGGTGTTTTGACGAAACGGTCAGCAGCAGCGGACGTTGATTGGGTCGCCGCCGTTTCTCCAGCAAGGTCCAGGTTCAGTCGCGCCTGACCGATGCTCTGCGCCAGGCGTGATGACAGGGAGCCCAGTTGCTGGTTGGCTATCGCCAGGTAGTCTCGAAGGTTGTCAGCGCGCGCATAGAACTGCGCATTGTCATTATCATCGTCTTCCAGGCGAAGCAGATAGCCATCCAGCAGCTCGATCGCTTGTCGGTATTCGGACTCGGCTCGGGGCAGTATCCAACTGTCCGAATCGATTGACAGCTTCGGATGGGCCAACATCAGATCCTCATCTTCTTTGGACTGGCTTTGAGATCGGCTGATCTCAAAGCGAAGCACCTGAGTCAGATCACGCACTTGCCGCAGTACTCCCCACTCCCAACTGGGCACGTTGTCCATCCACACCGATGGTGGACTCAGGTCATTGGAGAGATAGCCTCCCCGCTTGTCCAGCATGGTGCGCGCGACTTCCTGCAGGGTGACCACGGTGATGTAGCCCGTCTTGATGGTATGGCCGCGCTCAGCGGCCTTCAGCTGGGCTCTGGCGGCCACATCGAAGCTGTCGGGTTCGTGGTCGTAGTAGAATATCAACACCACGCACAGCAGGATCAGAATCAATGGAATCAGCAGCCACCGTTTGCGGCGGATATCCAGCAAGAGCATGGCATCACGGAGTCGTTGAAACATGTTGGACCTTGGATTCAAACAGAATCCACATGATATCACGCAGCGAGGCAAGCCTGCCTGAGCAAGAGGTCACCCATTCGGTGAGAATGATGTGCTTTGACAGTTTAGTCGTCTGAGCTGTCGAATCGTTGTTTGAGTTGTTCGCGTGCTCGGAACAGTTGGGTCATGACGGCACTCTTGCTGATCTGCAATTGATCGGCGATTTCCTGGCAGCTATAGCCCATGATGACCTGAAGAACCAGTGGCTCTCGATATTTTACTGGCAGGGTAGCCATGGCTCCTCGAAGTTGTTCACTGTCTGAGACCTCATCATGGCTGTCGATCGAGTCATCGGCGATCACCTGATCGTCAATGTCGACAAGATCCGGAACTTTCCTCTCGAAGGTGCGAGCGTACTCTCGCCTGAGAATGGTAATCAACCAGCTTTTCACCGCCTTTTGATCACGCAGTCGATCGAAGGCCTTGAAGGCCCTCAAGAAAGTTTCCTGAACCAGATCCTGAGACAATGGCTTGTCGCGACAGAGCCAGTAGGAGTAACGAGCCAAGTCGTCGTGATAGGTGGCAACGACCTCATCAAATGAGAGTTTTTGATTCATGGCATTGGCTCAACAGCTCAGGCACAAGCAAGTGGGTTCAATAGGTAAGATCATCAGGTCAGAGTCTGTCATGCATCGGTGATCCGGTTGTTTTACACGGCCATGCTGATTCTACGTGCAGGGTTGCTCATCCTGCAAGTCAGTTCTGTGCCAGAGCGCCTGCCTTCGCAAGTTCGCCAGCGCCTTGATGACCTCTGGCACTTTCTGTATCCCGGCTCAAGTGGTCGAATGATTCACTTGGGCAAACAGCCGGATCATGTCACTTGTTGCCACATCATTCGTCATACCCAACAGACCTGCAGCAATCGGCAGGCGCACTGGCCGCGACAGCCCGAGAGGCCAGTGCAAGCAAGGCTTGATCTGATCAGGCATACTGCTTAGTATGTCGATCTTTTTTTAGATTTTTTCGGGAATGACACATGGCTATGAATTTCGAGCAGGCACGATCAAATATGGTAAGTCAGCAGGTGCGAACCTGGGATGTGCTCGACAGTGACGTTCTCGATGTTCTGCGTGAATTGCCACGTGAAGAATTCGTCCCTCAGAAGTATCGACAGCTAGCGTACTCCGACAGCATGATACCGCTGGATCAGGGACAGGCTATGCTCAAGCCGGTGGTCGAAGGACGATTGCTTCAGGGGCTGGATCTGAAACCGACCGATGATGTCCTCGAAATTGGCACAGGCAGTGGATATTTCACAGCTTGTCTGGCGTCTTTGTGCCGTCGGGTGACCTCAGTCGAGAGGTATGCTGACCTGCTGAAATCGGCTCAGGGCAGATTGGACGATCTCGATTTTAGCTCGGTCGAACTGATTGAAGCTGATGCGCTGTCTGGCTGGTCCGCGACGTCCAGATACGATGTCATTGTGCTCACTGGTGCGGTCCATGCCCTACCTGATCGGATGGCCAATTGGCTCAAGCCAGGAGGGCGAGTTTGCGCGATAGTCGGCGATTCGCCCAACATGCATGCCATGATTGCGACTGCTCAGGGAAAGTCCCTGATTCGTTCACAATCAATGTTCGAAACCGATATTCCCTATCTGATTGGCGGTGAGCCGCCAGTCCGTTTCAAGTTCTGACAAGGTGACTCTGTGATTAACCGAAACCATACGCTCATGCTGGCCATCGTGGTCGCCACGTCCTTCTCATCCGTGAAGGCAGAAGATCTGATTGATATTTATCAGCTCGCAATACAAAACGACCCGCTGCTCAGTCAGGAAGAATCTCGCTTCAACAGCGTCTCCGAGACACAGCGGCAAGTTCTGGCTAATTTGCTGCCCTCGATCAGCGCAAGCGCCAGCTATACGGATTCTTCCGGTAATTCGACGACTGGAGATGGCAGTCAGTTTGCTTCCGATACCCAGACCGAGTCGATTCGAGTGACGCTGGATCAGACGATCTATGACCACTCTGACTACACTCGCCTGGACTCAGCCAAGTCGAGCTCGCTGCAGGCTGAAGCCAATCTGGTTGCTGCGCGTCAGGATCTGATAATTCGGGTGGCTGAACGCTACCTTGCAGTCTTGACCAATGAAGACGCCTTCCGCTTCTCCGAGGCAGAATTGAAAGCCAATCAGAGGCAACTGGAACAGGCCGAACAGCGTTATGAAGTGGGCCTGACTGCGATCACCGATGTGCACGAAGCGCGCGCGTCATTCGATCGTTCGAGAGCCAATCTGATCGTGGCACAGAACACGCTCGATGATTCCTTCGAGGCACTCAGTGAGATTACTGCGCAATACATCGATAACCTCGATCCACTTCAGGAAGAGGTGCTCTTTACGCCACCGGTGCCGGCAGACCCGAATGCCTGGGTTCAACAGGCTCTGAGCGAGAATCCGTCGGTACAGGCCCGCAAGTATGCGGTGGATGCGCAGTTCTACACTATTCGTACCCAACGGGCCGGACACCTGCCATCGATCGTTGCCAATGCGTCTTATTCCGATCGTACCAATGATGGCGACCTCGGTCCCTTTGCCACCACCAATGCCGATGACATCTCCTTTGGCTTCACGGTCAGCATTCCGATCTACGCAGGTGGATCAGTCAGTTCGCAAACTCGTCAGGCCCGCTATGATCACGAAGTGGCCATGCAACGACTGGAGCAGGAACAGCGGACCGTCACCCGCTCAACCCGAAACAACTATCGTTCGGTGATCGCTGGTATCAGTCAGGTGGAGGCATTCAGTCAGAGTGTGGTGTCTGCCACCAGCGCGCTGGAGGCCACAGAAGCAGGTTTTGAAGTGGGCACACGAACCATTGTCGATGTGCTGCAGTCACAGCAGCTGCTGTTTCAGGCACAGCGTGATTACTCCAGGGCGCGTCATGACTTGCTGCTGGACGAGTTGCGCCTGGAAGCCTCTGCCGGTCAAATTGATGAGGAAGATCTGAAGAAGATCAACATGATGCTTCGCTGATCGTCGTCTACTGCCTCTCGCAGCCTGATTCAGTTCAGGAAGGGGGGCAGTGTATTGAATCGTTCATGGCTGTCTTCACCAGTTCGATCGTCCGTTCCAGTGCCCCTCGATTTTCCTCTACCAATGCTATTGCGTTGCGCCCCATCTGTTTTCGCAGCGTCACGTCATTGCGCAGACGAATCAGCGCATCACACAATTGATCGGCGTCATGAACCAGATGCGCACCCTGCTTTTGCAGCAGCAAAGAGGTGATTTCTGCAAAGTTGAAGGTATGCGGGCCAACCACGACCGGAATCCCCAAAGTGGCTGGTTCGAGAACATTATGGCCACCGATCTGGGCCAGTGAGCCTCCGATGAATGCGATATCCGATCCGGCATAGAAATTGAGCAGTTCACCCAGCGTATCGACGACGAAAATCTGTGTGTCTGCTTTGACCTGGTCCCCGGTTGAACGTTGCGCCACACGATAGCCCATTGATCGACATCTGACGATGACACGACTGAAGCGCTCGGGGTGCCGGGGTGCAATAATCAACAGCATGTCTGGGTCAGCCTTCAGCAATCGAGGGAAGGCTTCAAGCAACGGAGTCTCGTCGTCCTCGTGGGTGCTGGCTGCAATGACGACGAATCGATCGGTGCCCCATTGCTCCCTGAACCGGATGCCTGCTTTGCGTATGTCATCGGAAATCCTCAGGTCGAATTTCAGGCTGCCGACCAGATGCAGCAATTCAGGCTTGCCCCCGAGTCTGATCAAGCGTCGATAATCGGTGTCGGTTTGTGCCGCAATGCTGTGCGTGCTGTTCAAAGCCATGGCCACCATCTCACGTCCGGGACGATAGCCTTTCAGTGATTTTTCCGACAGGCGCGCGTTGGCAACGATGATCGGAATGTTGTGGTCACTGCACTTGAAGAACAGGTTTGGCCAGATCTCCGTTTCCATGACCACGCCAACGCATGGGTTGACTCGTTTGAGAAAGCGGTTGACCGCAGACGGCAGGTCATAGGGAAGGTAGACATGAAAGACGCTGTCACCGAGCTCCTTGATTACCTGGGCGGAGCCGGTAGGGGTAATCGTCGTCACGACAAAGGGTCGGGATGGAAACTGCAGCAGCAAGGCTCGAATCAGTGGCAGTGCTGCGTTGAATTCACCGAGTGAGACGGCATGTATCCAGATGGAACCGGACAGCGGCGGTGCTTTGAAAAATCCGAATCGTTCTTTCCAGCGACTGAAATATGCCGGTGCACGAATTCCTCTGAGAGAAAGACGAAGCAGGATGACCGGCGTGAGCAGATACATCAACACTGTATAGAAGTGGCGCATGAGCACGAGATTCCTGCAGGGTGGAGTTCGGATCAGCCAGCTGGCCGGTCTACACGGCCGGATTATACTATCACTGGAGTGCTCCTTCTCGGTAGAATGCTCCGGTGATACGTTGCCAATTCCATCCATAGGCCTGATGGCATGCTGAGCCTGCTCAAACATCCCCGAGACTGGCCCATGTTGCTGGGCATGAGTCTTCTCAGGCTCATCTGCCTGTTACCCTACCGCTGGCTGATGGCGTTGGGTCGCACACTGGGGCGTCTGCTTTATCATGGGCTGGCCAGTCGACGAGGTGTCGCTGCCATCAACCTTGAGTTGACCCATCCACATCTGACTGACAAGGCTCGCAGCGGCCTGCTTCGTGCCTCGTTCCAGTCTCTTGGCTGCATGGTGTTTGAAGCCGGCCTGGCCTGGTGGTCTTCGAATCGTCGGATCGCAGGACTCTCGGAGGTGCTTGGCCAGGATCAATTGTTGTCACTGCTGGGTGAGGGGCAAGGTGTATTGCTCGTTTCAGCCCATTTCACGACTCTGGAGATCGGTACCAGAATTCTGTGTGACGCCATACCCGGTCAGATTGCCGGTTTGTATCGCAAACACGGCAGCGCTGCACTGGACACAGTGGTGCGAGGTTCACGTCTGCGCTATGCGGCCAATCTGTTCAACCGCCTCCAGACGAGGCAGGCGGTCAGGCATATGCGTCAGGGCCATGCACTATGGTATGCAGCGGATCAGGACTATGGTCGCGGAGACAGTATTTTTGTGCCTTTTCTGGGGGTCACAGCCTCAACGATTACCTCGACGCACCACCTGGCAAGGATGGGCAATGCCCGCGTCATCATGGTCTCTCAGCAGCGACTGCCTGAGGGTCGAGGCTATCGGCTGGTGTTTTCCAGACCACTGGATGGCATCCCGTCAGACGACATTCAAGCGGACACTCTGCGCATCAATCAGCAGCTGGATCAGATGGTGTTCGCCAATCCTGAGCAATATCTGTGGATTCATCGACGGTTCAAGACACGCCCCGAGGGGCATGAGTCTCTGTACAGACGCCCTGGGAACCTCTGAACAAGTCTTAAGCGGATTGGCTTGAGATGGCAAATGGGTCCAATCAAGGCGCATGGACTGAATCATAGTGGTGCTATGGCTCAGTTCATGCAACGCAGAGTGGGCGGATTTGACGCTCAAGACAGTCGGTCACGACTTGTTCAGGGGCTCCTAGAGCAAACCCTGTTCGGCAAATGACACCACACCCAAAGAGCCAATGACCAGGTGATCGAGCAGCGGGATGTCAATCAGAGCCAATGCATGCTTGATCTTGACCGTGATGTGTTGATCAGCGTGAGATGGTTCGGCAACTCCAGACGGGTGATTGTGGGCGATGATCAAGGCCGCGGCATTCAGCTGCAGGCAACGTTGTACAATGACACGTGGGTAGACTGAGGCTCCATCAATCGTGCCATGGAACAGAATCTCGCAGCGCAGTACCTGATGGCGAGCATCGAGGAACATGCAGGCGAAGCATTCGTTGGGGCGATCCTGTATCCACAGTCTGAAAAACTCTCGGGTGGCCTCTGGGCTGTCCATGACCGGGAGTTCAGCAAGCTCTGCGCTGATCGAGCGCCGAGACAACTCACGGGCGGCCATCATCTGACTGAATTTTGCCGGACCGATCCCTGATAAGCACTCGAAGGCGGTGTACTCGGCATTCAGCAATCGGTTGAGACTGCCAAAATGATCGAGCAGAGTGCGAGCCAGATCGACGGCTGAGCAGCCGGCATGGCCGGTTCTCAGAAACAATGCCAACAGCTCACAGTCGGTCAGTGCTTCTGCACCAAATGTCAATAATTTCTCACGAGGCCGTTCTGAACTCGGCCATTGATGGATTGCCATGCTAAAATCCTTTTCGGCAGGAATAATGAGTCTAACAAGTCGATGCGGCGTAGCCTGTAATCCAGAACCTTATTTCATGTCAGAGTTTGCTGACATTGTGGCTGTTTTTGTCAAAAAAACGCAGGGGAGTGCGAGTTTGAATACACAACGGATCAAATTGAGATCTCTGGATCCTCGCTTGGGAGAATCCATTCCGTTTCCAGAGTACGAGACGGCTGGTTCGGCAGGTCTGGATTTGCGCGCGTGCCTGGATCATCCACTCTGTGTCGAGCCCGGTGAAACTGTTCTGATCGATTCGGGGCTTGCCATTCACATTGAAAACCCAGGCCTTGCAGCCGTCATCATTCCTCGTTCGGGACTGGGCCACAAGCATGGCCTGGTAATGGGCAACCTGATCGGTCTGATCGACTCGGATTATCAAGGGCCTTTGAAAATATCTTGCTGGAACCGTAGCCAGACGCCGTACACGATCGAACCTGCCGAGCGAATTGCCCAGCTGGTGTTCGTGCCTGTTGTGACCGTTGAATTCGAGCGGGTTGAGCATTTTCAAGCAAGTGATCGTGGAGCCGGTGGGTTTGGACACACCGGCCGCGATTAGGGTAGCCAAGCCATGTCAGACATCTTGAACGAACGAGCCACCAAGAAAATATTGCTGCCAGGCCTTGATCTGGTTCGCCTGCGCAACATGGCCCTGATGATTGTGGGCGGTGTGATTCTGCTGTACTTCGCTTATCAGGTGGCTGTGGGCACTCTGAACAGCCGGGCAACCAGCAGCGGCGCCAGTTCGGTGATCAGTGTCGTCAATGCCTTGAATGAAAAATTTGATGCCTTCCGCGCGTCCGTCGACGCGCTGAATGCCAACCCCAGTGTGCATGTAGCCATAGAATCCTCACCGACCAAAGCAGCCGCCGAAAGTCGCATCAATACGCTGCTGGGTGGTGAAGCACGTGCCGTGCTCTATCTGCTGGATGTCGAATTCGTCGACCCTGAACCCTGGCCGGGACCAGACTATTCCTCCATTGCGTTGCTGTTGGAGGCAAAATCTCAGGAACAGACCTCGTCGATGGGAGTGATTCATCTGAACTCCCCCGATGCCGGAGTTGCCTGGGCCACAGTGGTGAAGAATCCTGCAGAAGAGCGCCTCACAGCACTGCTCATTGTCAGTTATCCATTCAGCACAGTGACCGAGTATCTGGATGAGCGCATGTCATTCAGCAGTTATTACGATTTGCGAATGAATCAGCGATATCGCAAGGGCGTGGTCTATTTCAAAGGGAGTCCGAACGAGATTTTTCCCGATGATCTGAAACAGACAGAGATCAAGAACCACAACGTCTCTGTGACTTATCTGGTCTCACCGTATCTGTTTTCAAATGGCAAAGCCTGGTGGATGAACGTGTTCGGCTTGCTGATCGGGATGGGCATGTTGCTGACTGGGCAAAAGCTGGAGAAAAAAATCGAGGATGCCGAGCTGACTCTGAATGATGTCATGAGCCAAAAGAAGGGCGACTCTGAACAGCCGGATCACGAGCTTGAAGACGCGCTGGGATTTGTCGAGGATGACATCAAGGGCGCTGCTGGTTCAGCGGCGGATGACATAGTGATGGATGAGTCGATTTTTCGGGCCTATGATATTCGTGGCGTTATCGGGAAAACTTTGACCGCCTCAGGCGCTGTGATGATCGGTAAGGCCATTGGCTCCGAAGCAATCGATGAGCAGATTTCGGAACTAGTCGTTGGCCGAGATGGCCGATTGTCGAGCCCCGAGTTTTCTCACAAACTGATCGAAGGTCTGCAATCAACGGGCGTCAACGTCATAGACGTTGGTGATGTCACTACCGGCATGATGTATTTTGCCACCCAGCATTTGAAGACTGGCTCAGGCGTCATGGTGACTGGATCGCACAATCCGGCTGATTACAACGGCTTCAAGATCATGCTCAACGGTTTGCCTGTGGCCGGAGAACGTATCAAGCATCTGCTCGCTCGCATCAACAATCGAGATTTTCACCAGGGCAACGGCGGTTTGCAGGATGTCGATATCAGCGAAGACTACATCGAGGAGATCGCATCGGATGTGCTGGTTGAGGATCACCTCAAAGTGGTCATTGATTGCGGCAACGGAATTGCCGGAAAATACGCGCCTAGACTGCTTGAGGAAATTGGCTGTGAAGTTGAGGCGCTGTACTGTGAAGTGGACGGCGAATTTCCCAATCATCACCCGGATCCCAGTGATCCGGAAAATCTCAAAGATCTGATTCTGGCGGTCAAGAACACTGGCGCTGATCTGGGTCTGGCAATGGACGGTGACGGTGACCGACTTGGTGTGATCACCAGTGAAGGAGTCAATATCTACGCAGATCGAATTCTGATGCTGTTTGCCAAAGACGTCTTGTCACGAAATCCGGGTGCCGCCATCATCTATGATGTCAAATGCACTGGGGAATTGTCCAAGGTGATCTTGCAGCACGGTGGCAGTCCTGTCATGTGGAAGACGGGACATTCGTTCATCAAGCAAAAGATGAAAGAGATCAATGCTGAGCTGGCTGGCGAAATGAGTGGTCACTTCTTCTTCAAGGAGCGCTGGTATGGATTTGATGATGCGATCTATGCCGCTGCACGATTGGTTGAAATTCTGGCGGCCCAGCCAGACGGCGCGACAGAGACACTCAAGGCGCTGCCGGATTCAGTCAGTACCCCGGAGCTCAAGGTTGAGATGGAAGAGGGTGCCCACTATGAATTCATGGATCGATTTGTCAAGGTGGCTTCGTTCGATGGTGCCCGCATCACGACCATTGATGGGGTTCGAGCTGATTTTGAAGATGGCTGGGGGCTGGCGCGTTGTTCCAATACAACGCCATGCCTGGTGCTGCGATTCGATGCCATCAACGAATCGGCCCTGGAGAGAATTTCAGAACTCTTCAGGGCGCAGCTTCTGGCAGTCGACAGCAGCCTGTCGTTACCCTTCTGACAGGGCAGGAGTGCTGCGCTGGGTCATGATGCGAACGTACTCACTGTGCTCCTGTTCGTACTTGTTCTTGATCTGGATGTATTCGGACTGCTTTCGTTCGATGAAGGCCTTCAGCTCCATGATTTCTTCTCGTGTTCTGCTGATGGCCAGCGTCGTGTTTCCACTGATCGCCTCACTGTTACGTTCCTGGGTGGCGACTCGATCCATCAGCTTTGAGAGGCTGATGCTCTTGCTGGACAGGTAGTCCTTAGAGGAGATGATGGATTTCTTGATCGGTTCGATCTTTTCATCGCGGACCTGAATGATGTGGTCTGCACTGGCATACGAATCGAGCAACTTCTTCTCAGTCGTCAGACGGTCCTCCTGCTCTTGGCGCACTAGATCAAGTGCAGCCTGCTTCTCACTATCGATACGCAGCTCTTCGTCGGTCCTGGCGCGTTCAACCTCGTTTATCTTGACGCCTTGTGCGTTCATTTCTTCACGGCCCTCATCCACCTGTTCAGGGGGAACCTGGTCGCTGAACGTGACATTGCCGTCTTTATCGACGTATTTATAGAGTTTTTGTGCTGATGCGCTGCCCATTGTTGCCATGAGGCCGAGCAGCATACAGGCTGAGATAATGCGGTGTTTCATGATGGAATCTCTCTGTGACAAATTATTTCCAGGCAACAATCATAGCCTTTGCTGCCTGAATTTTCACTGAACAGCAGGACTTGGACTCAACCGATCAACCGCCATATCGTTTGCGATACGCTGAAATGGACGCTGCCTGAGCCCGTATTTTCTGGTTATCTGATGCCTCGACAAAGGCGATCAGCTGATTCAGCCCGCAAATCGACACGACGTTCATGCCATGATCGACCTCTATTTCCTGTCTCGCCGTTCTCTGATCAGTGCCTTGTTCTTCGCGATCCAGCGCGACCGCTACGCAGGCAGGGGACGCACCATGATCTCGAATCACCTGGATTGACTCACGAATGGATGTGCCCGCTGAGATGACGTCGTCGACGATCAGGACGCGCCCTTCCAGTTTGGCACCAATCAACTGCCCACCCTCGCCATGATCCTTGGCTTCCTTGCGATTGAAGCAGACCGGTACATCGCGGTCATGGTCAATGGCCATGGCTATGGAAATCGCGGTGGCCAGTGGAATGCCCTTGTAAGCGGGGCCATACAGCAGATTAAAATCCAGTGCTTCGTTGACGATGGTCTGAGCATACAACTGACCCAGCTTTAGCAGTTGCCGACCTGTATTGAACAGGCCTGCATTGAAAAAATAGGGGCTTTGCCGGCCCGACTTGAGTGTGAAGTCGCCAAACTTGAGAACTCGACTCTCGAGAGCCAACGCGATAAATTCTCGTTGCAGATCTGTCAGCATGGTGATGTCCTGAGTTCAGATAATAAAGGGGCGCTGATGCGCCCGCGAGATTATAGCCGTTCTATCGATCAGCTTTTCAATGGGTCGGTCAATCCGTCAAGTGAGTGTCCACTCAGGCCGACTTCATTGAGGATTGATTCGACCAGTGGTGCTTGAGCCTTGTACCGAAGGGCACTGTTGACGACCTCATCTGCCAGGCTGCATTTTCCCGAAACAGAGCGGCCGTCTTCGGACATCTCAACCCTTGATCCGCCGGAAGAGCCGCCATTGAGCCCCTCGACTTGAACGATCTTGATGCCGTCAATCTGCTCCATGGGTTTGACGCTCTCTCGAATGATTTCCGGCAAGCGGCTGACAATTTCCATTTTGATCTTCATCGAGATCTGCTCGTTGGAGAGCAGGTTGGCCGCTTCGTTGAGCGCCTGTTGCCCATCAGCTTCAACCCGGTATCGTTCAGCAGACGCAAGGGCTCGGATTTTTTCAGAATCTGCCTCAGCCGCCGCCAGAGTCCGAATGGCGTCTGCCTTGTCCTCGGCGGACTTGCGTTCGGCTTCGGCAGCGACGGTCATTTCAATCATCTCGGTTTCAGCTTCCTTGGAGGCTTCGACCAGAGTGATCATTTTTTCCCGCTCGGCTATTTCCTGTTCGCGGGCAGTGACCACTCGTTCAAAAGCGCGCACCGCTTCAGCCTTGGCGGTGTCGGCGTCTTTCTCAGCCAGTGACTGCATCTTGGACTTGTCGGCCACTTCAATGGCCCGGTCCTGTTCGCTCAGTTCCAGCGATTTCCTTTTGGTGATCTCGGCCGTTTCGATGGTTCGCATCTTTTCGATTTCCAGTTCCCTGATCTGGCGATCCTTGTTGATGCGTTCTTCCTCTACGATCCGGTCTGATTCAATCTGCGCCTGATCGATCTGACGTTGCGCCATGATCTGCGCTGCTTCGGCATCCTGGCGACGCTCCGCCTGTTCGGTCATGATGTTGGATTGCTGGGTGGCTCGACGAA
Organism: Oceanospirillales bacterium; assembly: GCA_003233095.1. Taxonomy (GTDB): domain Bacteria; phylum Pseudomonadota; class Gammaproteobacteria; order Xanthomonadales; family SZUA-38; genus SZUA-38. Next base: position 45,082 of record QIKT01000180.1, read on the forward strand.
TCTCGATTTGCCGTTCCAGCTGCAGCTTTGCGTACTCTTCCTCACGCTGGATTTCCAGGCGCTGCTGCTCGGCTTCAAGATTCTTGCGCATGATTTCGACCGATGTATCCTGCTCGATATCGTTGCGTTTCTTGCGACGTGACTCGATCGACTCGGTCAGGAAGGTCAGACCTTCGGCATCAAAGGCGTTGTCAGGGTTGAAGTATTCGCGAGAGGTCTGATCCAGACCGGTCAGCGAGACCGATTCGAGTTCCAGACCATTTTTGAGAAGATCTTCGGTGACAACCTGCTGAACTTTCTGAACAAAGGCGGTACGTTGTTCATGCAGTTCTTCCATGGCCATTTCGGCGGCGACTGATCTGAGCGCATCGACGAACTTGCCTTCAACCAGCTCTTTTAGCATTTCCGGTTGCATCGTTTTCAGACCTAGCGTCTGGGCCGCATTGGCAATGGACTCTTCCAGAGGTTGAGCACGTACATAGAATTCGGCGGTGACATCGACTCGCATGCGGTCACGGGTAATCAGTGCCTGATCTTTAGCGCGTTGCACATCCAGCCTCAGAGTATTCAGGTTGACGGGTATGACTTCCTGGAAGATCGGAATGACTATCGCGCCGCCATTGAGAATGACCTTCTGGCCTCCCAATCCGGTCCGAACAAAGGCAGTCTCCTTCGATGCCCTGACATAGAGTCGTGAGACGATCATCACGATCAGGAGAATGCCGATAAAGACACCACCCCCGACGTAAGCCCACATCATGTTGAAACTTTCCAAAGTGGTGTCCATAGTGCTCTCCTGTGTGTTGTAAGTAGGGTGGTTGCTTGTCTTGATAGGGTCGAGCGAATCAGCAGGCAACCAAGTTCATCGGGGCTGGGTTATTTCCGACAAACGATATAGATACTGTTTTTCTGCTCCAGAACGATCACGTCCGTCCCTTGTGGGATGGCGTGTTCCTCTTCGGCAGGTTCGACCATGATGTAATGGTCACGGCCATATTCATCGGCCAGTTTTGCCTGGGCTGCCGAACCAGAGGTCGCTTGGCCCATGATAATAATCGCTGACTTGCCGATAAAACTCTCGGAGGACACCGATTCGGTCTCATCCTGAGGCAGGATTCTTGCCAGCCAGCCAGTGAGGATTCTCATCACGGGCAGGCATGCTGGCAGTACGATCAGCGATGCGGCCATTGCACTCATGGGATCTTCGTTGATCGAGATCAGCGTGGCCTGGAGGCCAAGACCCAGACCGCTAAACGAGGCCAGAAAAACCACCAGACTGACCGCAGCGGGCACTTCTCCCAGTCGCAGCCAACCAAACAGACCGCCGAGCATTGACGAGGGCCCCGATGCAGTATCGGCATCCACATCCACATCCAGATCGGCGTCCATGTCTGGCAAAAAGGAATCCATCAGATCCGAAAAACCGGTTCCCATGATCAGGCCGACCACTTCCAGCAAGGCGAGCAACAGCATCAGCAGCAGTGCCGCTGAAAAAGGCCAGTTGGCCGACAGTCCGATAAATTCAGTCATTGGCGTTCTCCTCTGTCGTCTGTTGCTGTTGTGTCATGACCAGCCTGGCAAGCGTCAGAACCTGTGGCATGCTGCGACGAACCAACGTTGGGTCGTAGCAGGGCGCATGCTCGGTGACGGCCAGTCGCATCATGTACTCGCAGTGTCGTATCAGTCGTTCCATCACGTTCTCTTCGAGGGTGGCCAGGTCAATCATCTGCGTTTCATCGTCTTCCTGATCGACGCCTGAAAGCATGTAGGCCGTAATCTCCTTGAGCCAGTGATAGGTCTGGATGAGCAGCTCGGAGTGGCGAGATTCGCGTCGTTCGATCTCGCGTATCTGGCCGGCGACCGGCTCAAGCAGTCCTCTCATGACTTCCAGAGCCGCTTGGTAGCTATAGGTCCCTGCGTCCTGAAGTCGAGCCTGTTTGATGATCGCCCGAAGCTTTTCGGACGGTGTTTCCGCATCATCAATGGCCAGGCCTTCAAGAAATGCCAGGTCGCTGTCGCTGACTCGGACGCTGATCAGATTGTTTTTCCCGGTCATATTGTTTACACATCAAAATGGAAAGTAATTATTGTATACAAATGTAAACAAAGCAATAGGCCAAAAGTCAGCAGCCTTGAAAACACGCCGTTGAGACTGAGTAGACCCATGCACTATCAATCCTTTCAAGCGGCCTTTTCCGGGTGGCTATTGGCGGATGGTTGCGGTTAAATAGCGGGATTGAATCTGGAATCTTGTCATGAAAATTACCAGTCTGAATGCCAATGGGATAAGAGCTGCGGCCCGCAAGGGTTTTTTTGACTGGATGCAGGCAGAGGTTCCCGATGTGGTCTGCATTCAGGAGACCAAGGCGCAGGTGCATCAGTTGACAGATGCGCTGTTCAACCCGGCGGGATATTACTGTCAGTATCGAGATGCCGAAAAGAAAGGCTATAGCGGGGTGGCTATCTACTCCAGAGTACCTCCGAACTCGGTGATTAAGGGGCTGGGCCACCTCGAATTTGATTCCGAAGGGCGCTGGATTCAGTACGACTTCGATCGGTTCAGCGTGATCTCTCTGTATCTTCCCTCGGGTTCCTCCAAAGAAGAACGGCAGGTGTTCAAGTATGTGTGCATGGAGAACCTGGAACCTCATCTCAGGCAGATGGTTGCGGCGGACCGGGAGTTCATCATCTGTGGCGACTGGAATATTGCCCATCACAAGATTGATATCAAGAATTGGCGTGGCAATCAGAAAAACTCGGGTTTCCTGCCAGAAGAACGAGCCTGGATGACCAAGCTGTTTGATGAGTACGGACTGGTTGACGCGTTCAGAGAAGTTGATCAGCGAGATCATCAATACACCTGGTGGTCGAATCGTGGCCAAGCCTGGGCCAACAATACCGGATGGCGGATCGATTATCAGATCGTGACGCCGGGACTGCGTGAGAGCATTCAGTCGGCCTCGATCTACAAGGAAGAGCGATTCTCGGATCATGCGCCCTTGACGATTCACTATGATTTTTAGGATCCGATGATTCAATCGGGTTCATCCTCCTGGCGGCAGGTGTTCAGCACACTCCGCAATCCCCGATTACTGATGATTTTTGCCTTGGGTTTCGTGCAGGGATTTCCTTGGGTGTTAGCGGGCTCAGTGATGACCCTGTGGTTGCAATCTGAAGGTCTTTCGCGAACCGGTGTGGGTTATTTTGGGCTGGTTTTTTCAGTTTATGCGATCAATTGGACGTGGGCTCCGTTTCTGGATCGGGTTCGGTTACCGATTCTGTATCGATTATTCGGTCAGCGTCGATCCTGGATTGTCTTGTGTCTGGCGATGATCACGGTTCTGGTCTGGTTGATCTCTCAGCAGAACCCCAGTGACAATTTGGTGCTGATCAGCGTGCTCACGCTTGGTGTGACCATCATCTCTGCGACGCAAGATATTGCCATTGATGCGTATCGAATCGAATCGTTTGCACCTGATGACGAGCAGATGTATGGCCATGCAGCTGCTGCAGCGACCAGTGGTTGGTGGGCAGGATATGCGTTTATCGGTGGGGCAGTTGCCCTGTATCTGGGTGGCGAGACTATCGGCCTGAGCTGGCCGCAGGTGTATCAGTGTCTGTGTCTGATGCTATTGGCACAGATCATCATGGTCATTTTCATTCCTTCTCCAGAGTATGGTCGTTCCGAGGCGCAGGAAATACGGCGACAAGCCTATGAACAGCAGTTGAACCTCGGTCGATTTTCAGCCTGGTGGGTGGTGACTGTCGTTGATCCATTCGTGGATTTCTTTCGGCGTTGTGGCTGGCAATTAGCCATTGGCATATTGCTGTTTGTGTTTACCTTCAAGCTGGGCGAAGCCTTTCTCGGCAGAATGTCGCTGCTGTTCTACAAGGAAGTCGGCTTCAGTACCGAGCAGATTGGCACCTACTCCAAACTGATCGGAGGGATGACCACTGTTGTGTTCTCATTCATGGGTGCTGCGATCAGTGCACGCTATGGTGTGATTCGTGGGTTATTTATTGGTGGCATTTCGATGGCCGGCTCCAATCTGATGTTCAGCGTGATTGCCCTGGCTGGGCCGTCGGAATCGCTGTTGCTGGCCACTATTCTGGTCGACGGCTTCACGGCAGCATTTGCGACCGTGGCTTTTGTCTCGTTTATCTCGTATTTTACCTCGCGCACTTATACCGCCACTCAATATGCATTGCTGGCATCGTTGGGAAATTTTGGTCGGACCACCTTGTCAGCGTCCAGCGGCCAGTTGGTCGATGGCTTGCACGGTAGTTGGGCGCTGTTCTTCGTGATAACAGCGTTGATGGTGATACCAGGTTTGTGTCTGTTGTGGTGGATCAGTCGTCGAATGAAGTCACGTTCAGTGACCGATTCGATCGAGTCGTCGAATCAGGCAGAGTAGACGGCACCCAGCACTCGTTTTCCGTTTGCCTCGGTCACCGAGGGGCAATTGCCGGGAAGACCTTCGAGTCGTCGAGCAGCCAGCCAGGCAAACAAGATCCCTTCAACCCAGTTCGGATCGATCCCGGTTCGTGAGGTGGATTCAATCACGGCATGGGGCAGAAGATGCTTCAGTCGCTTCATCATATCCAGGTTGTGTACCCCGCCGCCGCAGACCATGACCCGTGCGCTGTTGGGTTGGGAATGCTCGATGGCTTGCGAGATTGATTCGGCCGTCAGTTGACACAGAGTGGCCTGAACATCAATGGGGCGATAGACCCGGCCGGCGAACTGTTTACTCAGCCAGGCCAGGTCAAAGTATTCACGGCCAATGCTTTTGGGTGCGGGCCGCATCAGATACGGATCGGCCAGCATGCGAGACAATAGCGCTTGCTGAAGATCGCCGCCAGAAGCCCACTCGCCATGTCGATCCAGTGCCAGGCCCTGTTGATCATCAATCCAGGCGTCCATCAGGCAGTTCCCCGGACCACAGTCATAGCCTGTAATCAGGTCCTCGCCCGCTGACTCGCAGGCAGGCAGGCAGGTAATATTCGCAATGCCGCCTATGTTGACGATCACCCGATTTTCAGTGTCGGAATGGAACAGTAAGCGATGCAACGCCGGAGCCAGAGGTGCACCTTCGCCACCGGCTGCCATATCGCGACGTCTGAAATCGCTGACCGTGACTATGCCACAGCGTTCGCTGATGATATTGGGGTTGGCAATCTGCACTGTGTAACGATGCCGCGCGTCCAATTGATGGGCGATAGTCTGACCATGACTGCCGATCGCGCTGATGTCAGCAGCGTTTAGTCCAGCCTGTTTGATTGAACGGTTGATGGCGTCGGCGAACGCACTGCCCAGATCCTGATCCATTCGCATGCAGTCATCGAGGGTTGTGTCACCTGCCTTGCCAAGTATGACGGACAGACGTTGCCTGAGTGCAAAGTTCAGGGTGTGTGTACGGGCATGGATAATGCTGGGCCTGGACGCCATTTGGGTATTCAGCTTGCAAATCACCACGTCGATGCCGTCCATGCTGGTGCCAGACAGTGCGCCAACATACAAACCCGACTCGCTCATCGTGAATCGGCTAGCAACAGCTCTTGTTGCTGCATCAGATTCAATCGATCACGAAATGGTGAGGATTCGGCGATGAAATTAGCCATCAAGGCCGGTGGCAAAGGCTCGGCTTTGGGCAATTCAACGGTTCTGGGGTTGCGATGAACACCGTTGAGCAGAAACTCGTAATGCAGATGGGCGCCGGTAACACGGCCGGTACTACCCAGGTAGCCCACAACCTGAC
>QIKT01000168.1 GCA_003233095.1 Oceanospirillales bacterium
TGAACAAGTCGTGACCGACTGTCTTGAGCGTCAAATCCGCCCACTCTGCGTTGCATGAACTGAGCCATAGCACCACGATGACTCAGTCCATACGCCTTGATTGGACCCATTTGCCATCTCAACCCAATCCGCTTAAGACTTGTTCAGAGGCTCCCTGGAAACCTACTGCGCGGTCCGATTGCGGCGTTGCGCGGTGCTCGGAATCCTCATGTGCCAAGTACACTGCGGTTCCTGTGCTCCGGTGCCTTGCACTCGAACCGCTCGCTACGGTTTCTAGAGGTTCCCTGATGTAAGGCATATATTGAGTTTGGTTGGTTCTTGCATGACATAAATAGTCGCCGATCCGGCTAGCAACCATCGGACGCTAAGAGTATCCTGCGACAGTTTGTACCAGACGATGGATGACCCCATGAGTGCCCAACAACGTGCTCCGATCAATGACTTTGCAAAATCCATACTCGATGAGTTTCTGGCCGCGCAACCGGATAGCAAACGTGATCAAATCGAGCGATTCGCTGCCCACTATCTTCGACGTATTCCCTACAACGCGCTGACCGGTCGAGAAGCTCATGGCTGGATCCGGCAGATGGAATCCCAGCTGGATTTCATGCAGGAGCGGACCGGCAACGACATCAAAGTCAGGGTCTTCAACCCCACTGAATCCTCTCACGGCTATCAGCTCGAGCTGACGGTGGTCGAAGTCATCTCCAATGACATGCCCTTCATTGTTGATTCGGCGGCAATTGCCATCGCCAACAAGCACTATGCCACGCATCTGATCATTCATCCGGTATTCAATGTGCAACGTGACCCTGGCGGATTCCTGATGGACATCTATGCGGAAACCGAACAGCCTGAACAGACTCAGTCCGAGTCAATCCTGCACTTTCAGATTGATCGACAATCAGACCCTGTAGAAAGGGCACGATTGACTGAGTTGATCACCAACTACCTTGAAGACGTGGCCCTGTCAGTGGTGGACTGGCAGGCGCTGCTCAGCCAGGCCCAGGCCGCCATTGACACCCTTGACAGCGTGCAGTGCCCATATAGTGCTGATCAGGTCAGCGAAGCTCAGGCACTGTTGCGCTGGATGATCGAGAACAATTTCACATTCCTCGGTTATCGGGAATACTCCATCGCGCCCTCGGATCAGGCCTACAGTCTGCATCCGCTGACTGATACAGGCCTCGGTATCCTTCGTAAGAAGGATTCGATCGGCGAGGTTGAAGCGCGATTGCAGTCATTGGATCCGAAGAAATTATCCGTCTCTGGTCCGGTTGTGATCACCAAGACCAATGCCAAGTCCACCGTTCACCGTAATTCCAACATGGACTACATCGGCATTATGCGTTTCGGTGACAAGGGTGAACTGATTGGTGAAATGCGGTTCCTCGGCTTATACACCTCGGCCGCCTACAACTGTCGCCCCTGGAATATTCCACTGGTCCGCAAGAAGGTCATGAACGTGGTCAATCGGTCCAGTTTCAGGCCGGACAGTCACGGTGGCAAAGCCATGTTGCACATCATGGAATCGCTACCACGCGAAGAACTGTTTCATGCTACCCAGGCGGAACTGTTCGATATTGCAGTCAATATTTATGATCTGCAGGAACGCAACGTCACCCGTGTGATGATTCGAAAGGATCGCTTTGGGCGCTACTTCTCCTGTCTGGTATTCATCCCGCGTGATCGATTCAATACCGAGACTCGTGAACAGATACAGTCCATCCTCAAGGCTGAGTTGAAGGGTCAGAGCCTAGATTTTGCGGTGCAGATCGGTGAGTCCGTACTGGCGCGTCTGCACGTTGTCGTGAATGTGGATCAGCATCAGGATATTCAGTTTGACGTCGAGGACATCGAACGTCAGGTGATTCAGGCAGTCCGTTCCTGGCAGGATCGACTCAAGTCGGTTCTGACTCGCAAGCACGATGCAGAAACCGCCACACTTTGGTCGAATCAGTTTGCCGGCTTTTTCCCGGCTGCGTATATCGAAGACGTAACGCCATGGGTCGCAGCGTTCGACATTGAAAATCTCGCACTGCTGGAGCCAGATGACATTCGCATGAGTCTCTATCGACCGCGCAGTCAGGATGTGGGTTTCTTTCGATTCAAGATATTCCGCTATGATGCGCCGATTCCTCTGAGTGAAGTGTTGCCGTATCTCGAGAATCTGGGCATGACGATCGTCAACGAACGACCGTATCAACTGCATCTGGCTGATGGTTCGACCTGCTGGATTCAGGACTTCGACATGCGGCTCAGCTCAGGTGATCTGGATTTGTCACGCGTCAAGGAAAATTTCCAGACAGCCTTTGCCAGAATCATTGATGGCAGTTTCGAAAATGACGGGTTCAATCGGTTGATTCTCGCCGCAATGCTCGACTGGCGGCAGGTCGCATTGCTCAGAACTCTGTGCAAATACCTGGTACAGACTGGCGTCAATTTGTCTCAGAATTACATGGCGCAGACCGTGACCAAGCATCCGGTCATTTCCAGACTGATCATCGAATTGTTCGAAAGCCGATTTGACCCGCAGCGTGATGAGAGCGATGACGACGCCAGTCGTCGTACCAGCACGCTCAACGAGATCCTGACCGCATTCATCAATATGGATGAAAACCCCGAAGCGGCTGCCATGCAGCACGCTCTGTTCAAGGCTCGAGACGGTTCTCGCCATGATCAGATCAAAGCGGTATCAACCTTGCTCAATCACATGGTATCCCAGGTTCGTTCGCTGGACGAGGATCGGATTCTCAGAGCCTTCATTGGGGTGGTCGAAGCGACCGTCAGAACCAATTTCTATCAACAGTCGGATGAGGGAGAGCCTCGCGAATACATCAGTCTCAAGCTGATCTCAGCGAAGGTGCCTGAATTGCCCAGGCCCAGACCCTGGCGTGAAATCTTCGTTTACTCACCGCGCGTTGAAGGCGTACATCTGAGAGGCGGAATGGTATCTCGCGGTGGATTGCGTTGGTCCGATCGGTTCGAGGATTTTCGAACCGAGGTCCTTGGCCTGATGAAAGCACAGCAGGTCAAGAACACAATGATTGTGCCAGTGGGAGCCAAGGGCGGTTTTGTGGTCAAGAAACCACCGGCCAGCGGCGGGCGAGAGGCGCTGATGGCTGAGGTTGTAGCCTGTTATCGCTCGTTTATCAAAGGTTTGCTGGAGATTACCGACAATCTGGTTGATGACAAGGTGGTGCCACCTTTGTCGGTCTATCGCCATGACGAAGATGACCCGTATCTGGTGGTTGCCGCAGACAAGGGCACCGCCACGTTCTCCGATATCGCCAACTCGGTGGCCATCAATCATGGCTTCTGGATGGGTGATGCGTTTGCTTCTGGCGGCTCGGTAGGTTACGACCACAAGAAGATGGGCATTACCGCCAAAGGTGCCTGGGAGTCGGTACGACATCACTTCTACAGCATGGGTCGAGACTGTCAGTCGGAACCGTTTTCGGCGGTGGGCATTGGCGACATGAGTGGCGATGTGTTTGGAAACGGGATGCTGCTGTCCACTCAGATTCAGCTCAAGGCCGCGTTCAATCACATACACATCTTCCTCGATCCCGCGCCTGAAATTGCGGCCAGCTATGCCGAGCGGCAACGCCTGTTCGGCCTGGATCGCAGCAGCTGGGAAGAGTATGACGTGTCGCTGATTTCCAAAGGTGGCGGTGTCTATTCAAGAGACATGAAGGCGATTCCGATTTCGCCCGAAATCGGCGTCTGGCTCGGCGTCAAGGCGACTCACATGGCACCGAGTGACCTGATTCGTCTGTTGATCAAGGCGCCGGTCGATCTGCTCTGGAACGGTGGTATAGGCACCTATGTCAAAGCCGCCTCTGAAACCGACGCTGACGTCGGTGATCGATCCAACAATTCGGTCAGGGTCAATGGCAGTGAACTGCGCTGCAAGGTAGTGGGCGAGGGGGGCAACCTGGGACTGACTCAGCGCGGGCGAATTGAGTTCGCGCTGGCTGGAGGTCGGATCAATACCGACTTCGTGGACAATTCCGCAGGGGTCAACTGCTCGGACTACGAGGTCAACATCAAGATTCTGCTCAATCAGTTGATCTCGAGCGGCCAACTCAAGGCCGAGGATCGCAATGATCTGCTGGTCGAGATGACCGACGAAGTATCTGATCTGGTGTTGAAGAACAACTTTCTTCAGGCCCAGGCATTGTCGGTCATGGAAAGCATGATGATCGACAGGCTGGGTTCGAAGTCCCATTTGATCAATGTACTTGAAAAGCGCGGCCAGCTGGATCGTGAACTGGAAGCCTTGCCAACCGTGGATGTTCTTCAGGATCGTCGGCGGACCAAGAAGGGATTGGCGCGCCCTGAGTTGGCCATCTTGCTGTCGTATTCGAAAATCACGTTGTATCAGGACCTGCTGCAGTCTGATGTGCCAGAAGATCCATTTCTGGCCAATGAGTTGATCAGATATTTCCCGACCCCACTGAAGACACAGTACTCGGCGTCAATGACCCAACACCGCTTGAAGCGTGAAATCATTGCCACTGCGGTCACCAACAACATGATCAACCGGATGGGGGCGACATTCCCCTTGCGGTTGCATGAGGACACCGGTGAATCACCTGGACAGGTGGCCAAGGCCTTTACGGTGGCCTGTGAAATTTTCCCGACTCACGACTGGTGGCGGACTATTGATCAGGCTCAAAACACCGCTGGTAGTGATGCTCAAAGCCGTTTGACTGCATTCATGCACGTCTGGAACTTGATTCGGCACATCACCCGATGGTTGCTGACCCATCATCGTGACGGCCTGGATATCAGTCATCTGGTGGGCATGTATCGCGACGGGGCCCGAGAGCTGCTGCGACAGATACCCAAGCACCTGTCGCCAGGGGCACATCGACGAGTCAAGAGTCAGGTCAAGGTCATGCTCAGCGCCGGGGTTGACAAGGCCACTGCCAAAGATCTGGCCATTTGTGAATTTCTGAAGCCAGTGCTGGACATTATCGATGCATCACAACAGTCCGATCAGTCGCTGGACATTACCGCGCAGTGCTACTTCAAGCTCGACCAGACGTTCCGTTTTGGTTGGTTGATGAGCATGGTCGAGTCCTTGCCGGTCAGCGGTCAATGGCATGCCCACGCTCGTGGTGGATTACGCTATGAACTGTATCATCATCACCGACAGTTGACAGCCAATCTGTTGTCCCAGAACGACTCGGGTAGCGCCGACCAGCGAGTGCGTGCCTGGCGTGGAGACCATCGCACTCAGGCCGAGTTTTTCCAGAACATGCTGGTCGACATGAAAAGGACCGGAGAGATGGATTATGCCAAGGTCTCGGTGGCGGTCAGGGCACTGGATCAACTGGTCGCCAGTACGCGCAGCTGAGTCAATCCAGGACAGCAGATATAGGCTTGATCCCATGGCTGGATGGGCGTTGATGACATGCTATGATGCGACGTCAATCACGCAACCAACACGGGAGAGGGCATGGGGTATGAAAGAATAGCGTTTGTAGCCAGCCGGTCCGAAAAGGGACAGGAGGCACTTCGGGAGATGTCCAAGCGCTATGGAAATCATGAACCGGCCGATGCAGATGTGGTCGTTGCCATAGGCGGTGACGGTTTCATGCTGCAAACCCTGCACCGACAGATGAAAAACAGCAAACCCATCTATGGGCTGATGAAGGGTTCAGTCGGGTTTCTGATGAATCAGTACGATTCCGAGATAGAGCTGCCCGATCGGCTTGCGGTCACCGAAACGGCGACTTTGCATCCGCTGCGAATGACTGCTCACGGCGAAGGTGGTGTTGAAATGTCGTCGCTGGCCATCAATGAAGTATCGATGCTGCGACAAACCAAGCAAGCGGCAAAGATCCGGGTTTACATCAACGATGCGGTCAAGATTGATGAAATGATTTGTGACGGAATTCTGCTGGCAACACCGGCTGGAAGCACCGCCTACAATCTGTCTGCACATGGGCCAATCATTCCTCTGGGCTCAAAAATTCTGGCCATGACGCCAATCAGTCCCTTTCGGCCTCGGCGTTGGCGCGGAGCACTGCTGTCCTGCGCTGCTCGTGTACGCTTCGAAGTGCTTGAACATTACAAGCGACCGGTCAGCGCCACGGCTGACGCATTCGAGGTACGTGATATTGTCGAAGTTGAAATCGCCGAGGACCCGACCGTTGATATCTGCCTGCTGTTCGACCCAGAACACAATCTGGAAGACCGCATCCTCAATGAACAGTTTGCCTACTGAGTCAATCGATGGTTTCTGAGACGCTCAATGAGGAGCCACGTCCACTAGTCGTTGCTATCTCCTCACGCGCACTGTTTGACCTGGATGAAGGTCATCGAATCTTCACGCAGGAGGGGCTGGATGCCTATGCGGCCTATCAGATTGCCCATGAACATGATTTGCTGGAACCGGGGATCGCCTTCAATCTGGTTGAAAAGCTGCTTCATCTGAACGACCTGGATGAGCCACATATTCACGTCGAAGTGGTTCTGATTTCCCGAAATTCCAGTGATACTGGTCTGCGGATATTCAATGCCATCGAGCACTATGGCCTGGATATCACCTCGGCAGCATTCACCAATGGCGGCAGCCGTGATGCCTATATCAAGGCATTTGGTGCGGATCTTTTTTTGTCAGCCAGCGGCGACGACGTCCGTTCAGTACTGGCTGCAGGTTATGCCGCCGCAACCGTGCTGCCAGGGTCACGCCGACAATCGTCCAGTAGCCAGTTGAGGATTGCCTTTGATGGCGATGCCGTCATTTTTTCTGATGAATCCGAGCGCATCAATGTCGAGCAGGGGCTCGATGCGTTTTCGGATAATGAATTGCGACACGCCGAGGTTCCTCTGAACGACGGCCCGTTCAAATCGGTCTTGCTGGCGATCCACCGTATCCAGTCGGCTTTCCCGCTCGAGAATAATCCGATCCGAACGGCATTGGTGACGGCGCGATCTGCACCGGCACACAAGCGGGTCATATTGACCTTGCGCCGCTGGGGAATTCGATTGGACGAAGCACTGTTTCTAGGCGGCAAGGACAAGTCGGGATTTTTGCAGTCATTCGGCGCTGATATCTTCTTTGATGATCATCCGAAAAACATCTCCAGGGCGAGCGGCGTGGTGACAACCGGTCATGTGCCTCATGGGGTGAGCAATGAATCGCCCAGCAATGATGGCGCAATGGACTAATCCACAGTTCGGGGCTGGCCGCTGAATTTTCCAACGGTCAGCAGAGCTGGCGATAGCGGCCAAAACCAGCCCGCCAATTCACGGCCATTACACGACCGGCTCGGCAATATCACAACAGAATGACGATAAGACAATGTTTTCACTAAACAGTAGCGCCGTAACACGATAAAATAGCCCGTTAGCCATACTCCAGGAAGGTCAGATGTCTCCCAACCAGCCCAAAATCAGCCTCAATCCTGCTGATCTGTTCGATGTTCGTGCCATGTTGACCGATGATGAGCGCATGATTCAGGATGCGGTCGCACGATTTGTCGATGAACGCGCCTTGCCCCTGATGCCCAAAGCCTTTGAAGAAGGGTATTTCCCGACCGAACTCATCAGTGAAGTCGCGGATCTGGGGTTGCTGGGTTCCAGCATCGAGGGTTACAACTGTGCAGGCCTCAATGCCGTCAGTTACGGTTTGATTTGTCAGGAACTGGAACGCTGCGATAGCGGTTTGAGAAGTTTCGTATCGGTCCAGAGCAGCCTCTGCATGTACCCGATTTACGCGTTTGGCACTGAAGAACAGCGCCAGCGGTGGTTGCCGGAAATGGCAGCGGGCAGGGCGATTGGCTGTTTCGGTCTGACCGAATCTCAGGGCGGCTCGGACCCGATGAACATGAAGACGCATGCCAAACGAGACGGTGATGACTGGATCATCAACGGTTCAAAAATGTGGATCACCAATGGCTCGATTGCAGATCTGGCGGTGGTCTGGGCGATCACCGATGACGGTATCCAGGGGTTCATCATCGAGAAGGATTTCGAAGGATTCAGTGCACCGGAAATCAAGCACAAATTCTCATTGCGCGCGTCGGTCACCTCGGCGTTGTATTTCGACAATATCCGCGTTCCTGACAGCAACCGTCTGCCTGAGGTGAAAGGTCTGAAAGGACCGTTGTCCTGCCTCAATCAGGCACGCTATGGGATCACTTGGGGACCTATCGGAGCAGCGATTGCGTGTTACACCGAAGTGTTGGAGTATTCAAAGGAGCGTATCCTGTTTGGCAAGCCCGTCGCTGGAACCCAGACTGTTCAGCGCCGTCTTGCTGACATGGCTCGTCGAATCACCACGGCACAACTGCTGTCACTGCAGCTTGGGCGGCTGAAGGATTCGGGTCGCTTGTCACCCAGTCAGGTGTCACTGGCGAAGTGGAACAATGTCCGCATGGCCCTGGACATCGCCCGCGATGCACGTGATTTGCTCGGCGGTGCAGGCATCACCACCGAATACTGTCCGATCCGGCACATGCTGAATCTGGAGAGTGTGATCACCTATGAGGGAACTGAAACGGTGCACGAACTGATCGTTGGTCGTGAAATCACTGGGATCAATGCATTTTGAGTTGTGGCCACTAGCCAGTTTCGTCATAATGGCAAGCAGTTCCTGTAAGGACCCGAGGGGGAGAACGTAGCGATATGTCACGACAGACCACTTTGACCATCCTGTTTGCCGATGTGTGCCGAAGTACACAGCTTTTTGAGCAGTATGGAGACGTCAAGGCGCGTGAACTCATCTCTAATACTCTCAACGAACTGTCGGTGATTGTCGATCGCTATCAAGGCGTTGTGATCAAAACCATTGGCGACGAGATCATGTGCACCTTCCCAACGGCCGAGAACGGTATTCTCGCCTCCTGTGACATGCAGCGCTGTGTGAACGGCGATATCAACATGCTCAGACATGGGATTGCCATTCGGGTGGGACTCCATCACGGCAATGTGATCGAAGAAGACAACGATGTGTTTGGAGATGCCGTCAATATCTCTGCACGTATGGCGGGGCTCGCCAAGGCCCATCAGATTGTGACCACAGCCAGTTCTGCCGACGGCATGCCGCTGAGTGACAATATGCAGATCCGTGCGCTTGGCAAGACACGCGTCAAGGGCAAACTGCTGCCGATTGATACCGTTGACATACTCTGGCAGGAAGATACCTCCAATGTAACGACCGTGTCACAAGCACTGAACCTGGAAGATCTGACCTCCAGCATTCAGGTTCAACTTCGATTTAAGGGCAAGGTCATTGACCTGAAGGAAACCTCCCCACCGTTCATGATAGGGCGAGATTTGTCCAATGATCTGACTCTCGATGACGAATGGGTGTCGCGCAACCATGCATCGATCGAATGCCGCAAGGGTGTTTTTGTTCTGATTGATCGCAGCACCAATGGCACGTATCTGAAAACTGCCGGTGACCAGGAATTCAGGTTGCACCGTGACGAAGCCCATCTGCGTCGCGAAGGCATCATCAGCCTCGGCCAGTTCTCTGACAAACGTTCTGTCGAGACCTTGATCGAATACAGCTGCGTCGAATAATCGTCGCAGTGACTGATCTGTCACTGAAGTTTCATCAGGGTTGACTACACGCGCTTCAATCGAAGCGAGTCACATTCAAAATCGGACTGCTTCATCTGTTCTTATCCATCTTGTATCTGCTCACCGCGCTGGGCATCATTAGCCTGCCATTTGTGTTTCACACGCTGCGCGCATCTGATCAGATCGGTGGCATCACTAATGATCCGGATCGCGTCGCGCCGTTCAAAGGAGGCGGATGGAAACGCGCGCAGTATCGTCATACTGTGTTCTATCGGGACGCTCAAGCCTGCCATCGATGCGGCGACTGGACTCGCAAGATCAGCGTCGCCAGTCGCCGCCTGTATCTGTGTCCGACCTGTCAGCCATCCGTTCGCTGAGCATCTGTCCTATCGATTCAAGCGCGGCGGCGACTTCCCAAGACAGGCAACAATCGCTAGCATGCATTGATCATGCTGATCCTGTTCAACAAACCCTACCGGGTGCTATCCCAATTCACCGATGAGTCGGGTCGACAGACTCTGGCCGACCATATCCACATCCCGAAGGTGTATGCGGCCGGTCGTCTGGATGCCGATTCGGAGGGTTTGTTGCTGTTGACCGATGACGGGCACTTGCAACATCAGATTGCTCACCCGTCAGAGAAAATGACAAAAACTTACTGGGCGCAGGTGGAAGGGCAGATCGATGAGACGGCCCTGGCTAAATTACGACAAGGCGTTGAGCTCAAGGACGGTCAAACCCGTCCTGCCGAAGCTCGAGTGATCACCGAGCCTGAAGTCTGGCCGCGCGATCCACCAGTTCGTTTTCGAGCCGCCATTGTGACCAGTTGGGTCGAGCTGAGCATTCGTGAAGGGCGCAATCGACAAATCCGACGGATGACCGCACACGTGGGGTTTCCGACGCTGCGGCTGATTCGCACTCGAATGGGTCAATGGTCGCTGGGGTCTCTGCAGCCTGGAGAACATCGGCTGCAGAGTTGACCTTTATCCCGCCACTGTTGTGATGGGTGAGACCGCTTGCATGATCGGGCCGATCAGCCAGGCACCATAGGTGCCCAGGACGTAAGCAAATACTGCCAACAGCACGCCGACCGGCTCCCTGGCAGCCTGTCGGACTTGAGGTGATCTACTGCGGCAAACCCGAGGCGGTGCTATTCGCCTCAAAAGATCGAAAAACCTGACTTAAATCGACTGTTCCTCGCGACGACCCGTTAAGTCCGACAAGCTGCTAGAAGTCGAGCAGACAGACATCATTCAGATTGTAGTGATCGGTTTCACAAAACCGAGGCGGGCAACAACTTTTTAACATAAATCCTACGCTCTATTTCGTACTCTGCACTTATCGTGTCGACATTGTTTCTGGAGTACCGACATGCGATCTATCGATCTGAGCCTGATACGTGAATGGAGCTGGATGTTGTGGCCCTGCAGCATGCTGGTCTGGGCTTGGTGGTTGTTCATGGTGGTGCCGGTCGCTACAACGACAATCAGTGACACCGACAGCTTGCCAATGAAAACGTCAAGCTACGCGTCGTTGACGCCATCACAGGATTTCAATTTGTCCTTACCCAGCGTCAGCGAGCCGGTTGCCTTGTCGGGAGCCCAGGTTGCTCAGGATGACTGGAAACACCGCCGGACCTACTCAGCAGGAAGACTGGCTCCATATCCGCTCATCTGGTTAGCAGATCATCAGGTCGCGATGTATGCGCTCAGCGTGATTTTATGACAGGCTGCCAGGAGCCTTGATCAGGCGCCAATGATGCGTGGCTCTGGTTGCAGGCTGACACCGAAGCGGCTGTGCACATCCGACTGAATGGCCTGTGCCAGTGACCAGATGTCGCGACCACTGGCCGAGCCATGATTGACCATCACCAGCGCGTGACCCGGAGCGACGCCGGCATCTCCCAGACGATGTCCTTTCCAGCCCGCCTGTTCGATCAGCCAGCCCGCACTGAGTTTGATCAGTGAATCCTCTTCACTCGGGTAGGGATCGTCATGTGAGTCCACGGCAAAGCCTGGAATATTCGGATACTGTTCTTTGAGCCCGTGGTACTGAGCGGCTCTCACCTGTGGATTCTTGAAAAAACTGCCGGCGTTGGGCAATTGGCTTGGGTCGGGCAGTTTACTGCGGCGGATGGCACTGACGGCCTCGGCAATTTCAAATGAGGAGTACTCACGACCGGCTTCGCGATCAGAGTGTCGTTGCAAATAGTCGATCAATCCAGGGTAGGTCAACACCGGTTCAGGGCGCTTGCTCAGACAGAAACAGACTTCACTGATCAGGTATCGCTGATCCTGATCCCGCTTGAACAGGCTATCTCGATAGCTCAGGTCGGCCTCGTCAAGCGACATCCTCAGCCAGCAGGATTGTTGGCGATCAAATACCTGAACCGACTGCAGGCAATGGGCCAGTTCCACCCCATAGGCGCCAATGTTCTGGATTGGCGCCGCACCGACCGATCCTGGAATCAGCGCCAGGTTCTCAAGGCCCCACAGGTCATGGTTGACTGACCAGGTGACCAGTTGATGCCAGCTTTCGCCCGCTGCAACTCTGAGTACCAGTTGTTCATCATCCTCATCGACGACGCTGATTCCTTGGTTTCTGATGCGCAGCACAGTGCCCGGATAATCATCGACAAACAGGACGTTGCTGCCTTCGCCAAGACACAACAGGGGGGCATCGGCAGATTGCGCTGCGTCCAGCTCGTCGAGTTCATACCAGTGATTGATCTCGACATAGGTGTCAGCAGATGCTTCAACAGCGAAACTATTGAAAGGTTTCATGCTGATCTGATGGGACTGTTTCATGAATTAAGCATAGCGCAGGATGGGGCTGCGTTATCGGGCCTTGATCTGGCTATCGCGGTCTTTGGCAGCCTTGAGGATGGATTGAATCAATGGGGGGCCATGATAAATCAGGCCCGTGTAGATCTGGATCAGATCAGCGCCTGCTTCGAATTTATCCAGCGCTGATTCGGCGCTGACGATCCCGCCGATACCGATCAATGGAATGTCATCACTCAATTGCTGCCTTAGACTGCGCAGCACCTCGGTCGCACGGGTTCGAAGTGGCGCTCCACTCAAACCGCCAGCTTGCTGGCCATCAGGCAGGTGAGCGACCGATGAATGGTCGATGGTGGTATTGGTGGCGAGTACCAGATCAGGTCGACATCGGTTGAAGACATCAGCAATCTGTTCGATTTCCTCAGCCTCAAGGTCCGGTGCGATTTTGACGCCCAGAGGGACTGCACGACCGTGTTTCTGGTCAAGAGTCTGCTTTCGTTCAATCAACGTCTTGAGCAGCTCCTCGAGCGCATCTGCCTGTTGCAGATCTCTGAGACCCTGTGTATTTGGAGAAGAGATATTGACGGTGACGTAACTGGCATGGGCATGGACCTTGTCCAGGCCAATCAGATAGTCGTCGATTGCCCGGTCGTTGGGTGTGTCCTTGTTTTTGCCGATGTTGATGCCCAGGACGCCGTCGTAATCAGTTTTCTTGACGCGTTCGACCAGATAATCAACCCCTTTGTTGTTGAACCCGAGGCGATTGATGATGGCTTCGGATTCTGTCAGCCGAAACATCCTTGGTTTGGGGTTGCCCGGTTGCGACAGCGGAGTGACCGTGCCGATCTCGATAAAGCCAAAGCCCAGGGCGGCCATGGCGTCGATATAGTCTCCGTTCTTGTCCAACCCGGCGGACAAGCCGACCGGATTGGGAAAGGTCAGCCCTGCGACAACCCGAGGCTCAAGCTCGGGCATTTTCCAGATCGCGCGACTGAGTCGATGACCCCGCTGCAGCAGGGTCAGGCTCAGATCATGCGCCCGCTCTGGATCCATGCAGAACAGAATCTTGCGGGCGATGGGATAGATCATCAGAGATCGAACTTGATGCCCTGAGCCAGCGGCAGTGTACGACCCCAGTTGATGGTATTGGTCTGGCGACGCATGTACACCTTCCAGGCATCAGAACCGGATTCACGACCTCCGCCGGTTTCTTTCTCACCGCCGAACGCCCCGCCGATTTCCGCACCCGAGGTGCCGATGTTGACGTTGGCAATGCCGCAGTCGCTGCCAATGGACGACAGGAACTGTTCAGCCGAGCGCAGATCGTTGGTAAAGATGGCCGATGAGAGACCCTGAACCACGTCATTCTGCATCTCGATCGCTTCGTCCAGCGTGTTGAACGGGATGAGGTAGAGAATCGGCGCGAAGGTTTCGCTCTGGACGACATCCATGTCATTGCGGGCACGTGCGATCACCGGGCTGACAAAATAGCCGTCACCGTCGATGGTCTCTCCGCCGCAGACAATCTCGCCACCGGTGGCTCGAAGATCTCCGACCGCTGCCAGATAACGGTCGACTGAGTCCTGGTCGATCAGTGGACCCATCAGTGTATCGGGGTTCAGGGGGTCGCCGATTCGGACTTGTTGATAGCCAGCTTTGAGCTTCTCGACCAGCTCTTCCATGATATCGGCATGAACGAAAGCACGTCGGGTAGAGGTGCAACGCTGTCCAGCGGTTCCCACAGCGCCGAAAACGATAGCCGGAACGGCCAGTTTCATGTCGGCCGTCTTGTCGACGATCATGGCATTGTTGCCGCCCAGTTCCAGCAGGCTTTTGCCCATACGCGCTGCAACGCACTCACCGACATGTCGGCCCACTGCACTGGAGCCGGTGAATGACACCAGTCCAACCCGTCGGTCGTCGACGAATGTTTGAGCCAACTCATTGCTGCCGTCGTTGAACAGCAGGAAGATTGGTGGGAAACCGGCACCGGCCAGCGCGTCATTGCAGATCTTCTGAACGGCGACTGAGCACAGTGGCGTCTTTGGAGACGGCTTCCAGACAGTGATGTTGCCGCAAATCGCCGCCAGAAAAGCATTCCAGGCCCACACGGCGACCGGGAAGTTGAAGGCTGAAATCACGCCGACAACACCGAGTGGGTGATATTGCTCGTACATCCGGTGCTGTTCACGTTCGGAGTGCATGGTGTAGCCATACAACATGCGCGATTGACCGACGGCGAAATCGCCGATATCGATCATTTCCTGAACTTCTCCGTCGCCTTCGGCCTTGATCTTGCCCATTTCCATGCTGACCAGAGAACCCAGTTCATCCTTGTGCTTGCGAAGCGCTTCGGTACACAGACGTACGGCTTCACCTCGCTGAGGGGCAGGGACTTCACGCCAGATCTTGAACGCATCCTGAGCGATGTTCATGATGCGTTCATAGTCCTCTGTGCTGGCCGATTGTACGGAGGCGATCAGCTTGCCAGTGGCTGGGTTGATGGATTCGATCTGGCCGATGGAATCGGTGGCAGACCAGTCGCCAGGTCCGAAACAGGTGCCGGAATTGATCGGGCTGATGCCCAGAGTCTTGAGAAAATCGGTCATGTGAAGTCCTTGAGAAGTGTCTGTCAGTCAGCCGGACATTATCGCAAAGATTGACCGTGCTGGGTACTGCCATTTGACATAAATCGCCGCCGACTGACGACCTCCCGATGACTTCAAGCCGATCTCAAATGTCTTGATATAGTTGCTGAGTATCAAATAACTGATGCACCAGACCCAGTTCCTTGAGGGTCTCGGTCGTCTCGTTGA
Organism: Oceanospirillales bacterium; assembly: GCA_003233095.1. Taxonomy (GTDB): domain Bacteria; phylum Pseudomonadota; class Gammaproteobacteria; order Xanthomonadales; family SZUA-38; genus SZUA-38. Next base: position 15,143 of record QIKT01000168.1, read on the forward strand.
GTACCGATTTGCTTAGATGGATTTTGTCGCACCAGCGCGTATACGACAGCCAGGATTCAATATCGGTCTCTTCAAGTTCATAGCGAGAAGCAATCCTCGATACTCGATAGGGCGACTGGCTCAGTAGGTGCGCATGCTTGAAGACGATTTTCATCAGTGCAGTGACGCGATCGGCATGCAGGGTGAGCGTCTTGTTACTGGCCACAATGACGAATCCGGGCCATGGGGTAGGATATTCACCGATCCGACGAAATTCACCATTGTCGACATAAGGTTTGGTGGTGAATTTTTCCCAGAACAAGACGTCGGCCTGATGGTTGCGAAACGCCAACCGAGCGCCATCCAGATTGTCGATGACTCGAAACTGCAGTTTGTGCAGCGGCCATTCCTCGGATCGTGCATGCACATAGGCCATCAGGTGCGAGCCAGATCCGTAGCGACTGATGGCATAACGATGGTGGTGAATCTCATTGACATCGATCAGCGCTGATTCGGTGGGAACATGGATGCCCCAGACCAGCGGTGAATCGGAGAAGAAACTGACAATCCGATACGGCGCATCTCTGGAAATGCCGGAAATGGCCCCTTCGGTCAGCAGGATCGCCAGGTCCAGCTCATCATCGCGAAGCGCCTGAATCATCCCGCCGGTGCCCTCATAGTAATCAGTCCACTGGCAATCGATTCCCGCTGATGTCGGATCATTGCTCGCCATGGCCATGTGCCAGGGCATGTTGTAGTGTTCGGGTACACCACCGATTCTGAGTCTGATCACTGAGCTATCCTTCAGGAATGGTCGATCATGGTACTCGATCTGTCACCAATTCCACAGTTCGAATCAGCCATGTGACTCAGAACAGATTGGCCTATTGACTGTGATGAAAAGAACGCCGTGACGACCCATAAAACAGATTGTATTCATGGATACGGCGCTTGCCACCTGGTGAGCTACGAATTGATCCGAGAGCCACTATTTGTTCATTGCTGTCATTGTCTGGCCTGTCAGCGCGAGTCCTGATCGGCGTTTGCAGTCAACGCCCTGACAGAAACTGACGCGATCATTCCGAAATCTGGAGTTATCGAGACGATCAGCATTCCCACTGCCAGCGGCAAGGATCAGCAATGTTGTCAGTGTGATTGCTGTCATACCGTCCTCTTCGGTCACTACGGCGGGGCTGGACCAAATATGGTCTTTGTAAAAGTGGGAACTCTGTCCCAGCCTCACCGGATTGAACCGGATATTCATACCTATACGGGAGACCCTGGCCGATCACGACTTGTTCAGAGGCTCCCTAGTGGTCGCAAGGTTGCACAAGCAAGCCTTTGAACTCGGAGCAGATGCATTGGCGGGTGTCTCTTGTGTCGAAGGTGGTTTGAAAAACAGTTGCTGGGGCACACGTTTGTGTGAGGGTGACGCGGTCAGATTTCTGGCACCCTGAACCCACACCCAACATTCATGACCATTGGTGGCTGACCGAATGACATTGATTGGCTAGACTGGTGGTCCAAGGGAGAATTTATGATGCCGACACGATTCGAATGGTTGACTGGCCTGGCGCTGGCGATCGTCTCAGGCCTGCTGACCTGGCCACTCAGCACCGCAGGTCAATGGCTGGCGAACGAGTGGCCATTGCCTGCATGGATCAAAGGGGTTGACTGGTCAACCATTCTGGTCGGGCTGGGTTTTGCGGTCTTCATCCTGTTGCCAATGATGCGAGTACTCTCCCAGCGATGGATCAGAGCGTTGGGTCTTGCGTTACTGAGCGTGCTGATCTACTCCCTCAATACCCGCCTGGTGATTCACGATTTCTGGATTGACGGAATGAATACCACGGTGTCACTGATTCTGGCTGCGGGCATTGGTGGCTTGCTGGTTGCGCTGTCGATGAGTTTTCTGGGTGGGCGAGGCTGGCACCTAAGAGGCTGGATTACGCCCACTCTGGCCGGACTGCTGGGTGGCATTCCGTTCGCCTGGGGGATTCAGCAAGTGTCGGACTGGTTGGCCACAGGCGCTTTCGTGGTCTGGCAGGTGTCGATCTATTGCAGCCTGCTGTGGACCGAACGGCCTGAGCGCAGATGAGCATGCTGATCGAATTTCTCAAAGCCGCAGCCCTGGCAGGTATTCCTGTGGCCATGGTCACCTTCGGGATGATTCTGATCGCGCTGCGCAAAGACCTGCTGGGAGAACAGGATGGATCGCATGGCTCGGTAGAGCACGCACTGAAGAGCATGAAGCGAAAGGACCGCAAGGATCATAGCAAGGTGGGGCAGGGCGATCTGCTTCACAAGAACTGGCTCAAGTTTGGTGGCGGCTTCTACGGAATCGTCGCGCTATTGACTTATGCCCTGGTCGAGCTGAATGAAATTATCCAGTTTTTCAATCGCTTCGATGGCTTTTCTCATTTCATTGAGATCATAGGGATTGGCTTGATCGTGGACTTTTTCATCAACTCGCTGATGAATTTCATCACGGCCATCACCTGGCCGGTGCACTGGATGGATGAAATTGACAGCAATCACATCGCTGTCTGGTTCGTCGCAGCCTATCTGGGATACAGGGCAGGCATCCGAATTGCGGCGTGGTATCACACCCGCGTCGCCGAAGATATTGCTGACCTGGACCTGTTGGAAGAGATTGATGATCCGGATGATCCCCATCCTGATCAGCTGCCGCCATGATGCGTGTTTCATTACCCAAGCAGTCAGATGACATGCAGACCGGTCACCGTCAATGACGGTCAAGCGGCTTCATTTGCTGGCGCTGCTGATCCTGATCTGTGGCTTGCTGTCGATGCTCAGTGCCTGGGCTGTTCTTCAAAGCGTACCCATGTTGCAGTGGTTGGGTTTGATGTTCCTGCCTGCGTACCTGCTTGCTATCTGGATTCAGGGATCTCCCGACGTGCCTTACCTGCTGCTGGTTACGCTGATGTGTGCTCAGGCGATAATCATTGCAGGATTGTCGTTGTGGTTGATGATGCGCGCTCTGGGGCTCGTTCGCTGACAGGTCATTGTCCGGATTGAAGTGGGTGAGCTGAAATCTTTGCCGCAGCAGTTCAGGCCTACAGCGGCATGATCCGTTTAGGGAGCCTCTGAACAAGTCTTAAGCGAGTTGGATTGAGAAGGGAAATGCGTCCGATCAAGGCGCATGAGCGAAGTCATCGTGGTGCTATGGCTCAGCTCATGCAACGCCGAGCGGGCGTATTTCACGCTCAAGACAGCCGATTACGACTTGTTCAGAGGCTCCTTAGGCGTCCTTGTGGATTTGTGTCTGCAGGTAATTGCTGAGACCGATGGTTTCGATCAGTTGCAGCTGAGTCTCCAGCCAGTCGACGTGCTCTTCCTCTGCGTTCAGGATGGACTGAAACAGATCACGACTGGCGTAGTCTCGAATCGATTCTGCATACTCGACACCGTTTTGAAGATCAACCAGAGCGGTCATTTCCATCTTCAGGTCGCAGACAAGGATTTCCTGAGGCGTTTCCCCGATCATCAACTTGCCCAGGTCCTGCAGATTGGGCAGGCCTTCCAGAAACAGGATCCGCTCGATCAGCTGATCGGCATGCTTCATTTCGTCAATCGACTCGTGATATTCGTATTCGGCCAGCTTGGCAAATCCCATGTCGCCGAGCATTCGTGAATGCAGAAAATACTGATTGATGGCTGTCAGTTCGTTATAAAGCACCTTGTTAAGATGCTGGATCAGGGTGGTATCGCCTTTCATACGGGCTCCAGAGTCAGATGATTGTAAAAGTATACACAACTGTGCAGCAGGCCGTGCAGAGCAGGGCCGGGCAGGGCCGATTCACTGGGGAACCTCTAGCGAGCGGTTCGAGTGCAAGGCGCACGGAGCACAGGAACCGCAGTGTACCTGGCTGTACATGAGAATTCCGGGCACCGCGCAACGCCGCAATCGGACCGCGCAACAGGTTTCTGGAGGTTCCCTATGGTGAGTGATCCGGATCAGGCCAGAGTGCTGGTCAGTTCGGGTCGATTTGTGAATACAGGCAGAAATGATTGACGGGCGTTGGTCAGCTCATCATTGATAATTTGCTCAGCCTGTTCGGTGCATCGACCACACTGTGTGGCACATCCGGTAGTCATCTGCAACTGAGACAGACTACTGATACCTTGTTGAACAGCCTTGCGGATGGTCTTGTCTGTGACACCCTGGCAAATGCAGATGTACATGATTGAATTCCGAATCTCAAGCAGGTGAGTTATTTTAGATGCAAATGAGAATGATTGTCAATTGCATTCGTGTCTGAGTTCAATCTTGCACACCGATGGTGTCAGGTTCAGTATCCCACACAATCTGACCACGAAGCGCATCGGACAGGGTGGCCTTGACTGAATCAATCGTTCGCGAATCAATATCGCAGTTCAAATGAATGCCGTCTGCGCAGTACTCGGTCTCGATGGACGTTGTGGATGCGTCCTGAAGAATACGCAAGGTCAGATCAGCCTGTGCAAAGTCAATTCGACAACCGAGCCTGATGGTGGGCACTTGGTCAACCAGTGCGCACTGATCGAGCAAGGTCGTTGCGGCCCCGCCGTAGGCTCGCATCAAACCACCGGTGCCGAGTTTGATACCACCGAAATATCGAATCACCACGATCAGGGCATGATCCATTGGCAGTCGATCCATGGCAGCGAGGATCGGCTTCCCAGCGGTACCAGACGGTTCTCCGTCGTCGTTGAATCGGTAACTTTGTCCAACCCGCCAGGCCCAGCAATGATGATTGGCAGCAGGCTGGTATAGACGCGACAGTTCCTGATCCGCCGCATCGGCGGATGTCAACAGACAGCCGATCGCAATGAATCGGCTGCGCTTGATGATCAACTCGACCTGTTCACTGTTCTGGAAGGTTTTGTTCACGCAAGACTCGTTCGGAAAAAGACTCAAGATCGATACCCAGTCGTTCAAGACAGAGAAGAGCCTCATCGCTCAGCTCGTCGCCTGCCGGGCGTGTGACGTGTGTTTCCATCAGCGTGTTCACTGTCAGTGTGTCACTGGCATTACAGGCTTTTTGTACCGCGTTCAACCATTCGGAGGCTTGCCGCTCATGGGTCACTGAATCGTCTGATGGCAGACGCTTGCGAGTCTCCTGAGACTGCGCGCTGGCTGCTGAGTTTTGGGGAGACTCGCGGTCCTGCTCGTCCGGCAGCGACTGGCGACTCTTGTCAGTACTCGCCGCCCGATCCATTCGTTCGGTGGCAAGTTCAGCTTCGGTCAGAATCTTCACGGCGGGTGAAGACACGACGCCCCTGGCAGAGTCGCTCTTTTGCAATCGATTCAGGCGAGCTTCGGGCTCTGATGCCCCATTGCCAGTGACCGAGTCAGTCATGGACTGACTGCCGCCGATAGCGGGTGTCTCGGGCCTGCGCTCGACGTCCGAATCAATCATCTGTTCAAGTCGGCCAGAATTCGCTGCTGGCGCCTCAACGGCCGCTGGCGTGGTGTCCCACTGGCTGCGTTCCGCTGGCGAAGGCAAATGACTCATACGGGCAAACAGGCCCACGGTGAGCAGCAACGCTGCCGCCACGCTGACTGGCCAGATCCAGCGTTCGGGGCGACGAGTGCTGGATCGAGCATAGGAGAGAATGGCATCGTCCAGATCGGGTGAGGGTTGCTGCGCGTCGCCGACCTGCTGATAGTGTCTGATCAGCGCGTCGGTCTCGTTGCTTGAATCATGCGGGTTCATGGGTCTGCCTGAGTAGTATCCTGAGTTTGCCGGTTGCATAGCGCAAGCGGCTCTTGATGGTTTCACGGCCCACGCCAGAGACTGCCGCGATTTCTTCCAGTGACATGTCGCGTTCAGCGCGCATGATGAATGCGGTTCGCTGCTCCAGCGGGAGTTGCCGCAGCGCATCGGCCAGGGCAACGGCCTTGTCCTGTTGCTCGAGCAGCTCGATCACATGGGTCTCGGAGTCGAGGCCGTCCAGGTCCGGAATTCGATCCGGATCTTCAATCAGTGAGGGGCAGTGCTTGCGATAGTGGTCAATGAGCCGATTGCGAGCAATTCGATACAAATAGGTCTGAAACCGCGCAGAGACCTCATATCGATCACGGGCATCGATGAGTCGAGTCCAGACGTCCTGGTAAAGCTCTTCGGCTGTACCACGGTCGCCGATCGAGCGGAGCATGAAGCGGTACAACGACTGTCGATGGCGGGTATACAGGACGGTGAATGCATCGGCATCACCGTCCCGGTAGCGACTCATCAGCAGTTCGTCGGCCAGCTGTTCGAGCGATTCATTCAATGAACTACTGCCTTTGACTGAGCGAGATGGTTGAATTATCCAGTGTGGCTGCCAATTCGACAAGCTGCAGAAATTCGCTGCGATAGCCATGTGGATCATCGCCTCGAGCATTACGGGCTAGAATCAGCACATCCTTGTAGTCAAAATCAGTCAGATAGTCACTGCCTCTGAGGCGCTGACCGAATCCGGCAACGGCGGCAGAAAAACGAAATGCCTCGGAGGTTCTGGACAGATTGTTCGCCGCACTGCTGAGCAATATGGGTGTCGAGATCAGTTCACTGCTGCGCTGTCCGACTGGCTTGTATCGAAGTTTCAGAAAGGCCAGTTCTGTCGAGGAACCGCGATCTGAACGTCTCTGATCAGTGGCTTCTGATCCATAGCGGAGCGGGTCGATCATGCCGGGCTGGTCAGTCAGTGTCAGCTCGTACAACGCGGTGACCGTGTGACCGGCACCGATTTCGCCGGCATCAATCTTGTCATTGTTGAAGTCTTCGCGACGAAGTGCTCTGTTCTCATAGCCGATCAGCCGGTATTCACGGACTACTTCGGGATTGAATTCAACCTGAATCTTGACGTCTGAGGCAATGGTCTGGAGTGTGGCATTGATGTCCTCGACCAGCACCTTGCGCGCCTCATTCATCGAATCGATATAGAAATAATTGCCGTTTCCGATATTCGCCAGCTGTTCCATCATGCTGTCACTGTAGTTACCGGTGCCGAATCCCAGAGTGGTCAGTTCGATGCCACTGTCGCGCTGTGATTCGATGAGTGTCTTTAGCGCGTCGATATCGTAGTTGCCGACATTGAAGTCACCGTCGGTGGCCAGGATGACCCGGTTGATGCCGCCATCGATGTGTGCGTCTCTGGCCAGTGTATAGGCCAGTTCGATCCCTGCACCGCCATTGGTGGAACCTCCAGCGGCAAGACGATCAAGCGCCTCGCCGATGCGTCGCTGATCATTGCCCGGCGTTGGCGTCAGCACTTCACCGGCTGCGCCGGCATACACTACAATGCTTACCCGGTCTTGTTCACTGAGCTGACCTGAGAGCATTTTCATGGCCGGCTTGAGTAGCGATAGCTTGTCGGCCGATTGCATCGAGCCGGAGACATCGATCAGGAACACCAGGTTTGATGCTGGACGTTCACTGTGATCAACGACCTGACCCTTCAGACCAATATGCAGCAGCATACTGTTGTCACGCCATGGATTCTCGGCCAGTTCGGTAATGACGTTGAACGGTGCAGTGCCGCCACGCGGCGGCTCATAACCGTAATCGAAGTAATTAATCATCTCTTCGACGCGCACCGCATTAGCTGGCGGCAGCAGTCCGTCTTCGAGCATTCTGCGGACATTGGAATAGGCGCCGGTGTCCACGTCGATGCTGAAGGTCGAGACGGGATCACTGCTGACCTGCTTGATGGTGTTTTCGGCCAGATCAGCATACTGTTCACCAACGACAGGATCGGCCGGCTGGGTGTATCCGGTGGCCATTAATGCCTGAGGGGCCATCATCTTGCGTTCCACGGTACGTTTGTTCGCAGTGGCCAGTGATTTCACTTCGGCATCATTCAGGACCGTTACCGTCATCGGCACACTGACCGATTCAACAGGAGCCAGATCAGGTTCGCCTTCTGAGCGAGATTTCTGCGTCGCTGTTGTCAGCCGGTCCTGTCTCAAACGATCCGCACTGCTCCTGGCAAGTACTTGTTCCTCCATCGTGGTCTGATCAGCGGCTGGAGCATCGGCTGATCGGCTTATATAGCCGCTCAAGGCAATGGCCGAGGCCAGTGCCGTGGCCAGTATTGTCTTTCTGAGCGGATGAGTGGTCAGGGGGTGTCTTGTGTGTTGATTCATGGCGATTGGTCTCCGGTGTGCGTGAAAGAGTTGCCTGTGTTAACGCGCCGGAATCATGGATGGGGTTAACCAGCCCCTGACGATGGTGCACAATAGCCGCGTCAACCCGGCGTCCGGGAACAGACAATTTGATGACAGATCACTGCAGGGACTGAACTATGAGCTACGCGCGCTGCTATCGCGGTTTGGCCAGCGGCCAGGAATACTCCATCGAGTCACCGATGAATCTCGATCCAATTGATGGCAGACCGGTTGAGATTGTGATCGATATCGACCGACTCCGTCACCAGCAACCCGATCATCAGTGGTATCACCCCGAGCGGACGTCACTGTGGCGATTCGGCAGTCTGCTGGCACTGGATTTCGACGACCCGGACGATCATCAACACATCGTCTCGCTGGGAGAAGGCCATACCCGCATGCTGGACGGGGCCGCTTTGAGATTGGAAAGCAGTGATCAGAAGCTTGCGTTGACGCCTGAGTCAGCTGGATTGTCGTTGTCCATCAAGGACGAGGGCACTCACTGGCCAGGCTACGGCGGCAATCCGACCTGGAGCTTCAAGGATCGTGGCATGGTGATGACCGCATCAATGGCCTCTCGCTACCGAATCGGCGCTGTGGCCGTGCCGACGCAAGGCAATGCCGGTGATTCCCTGAGTCAGTATGCGCTGGCAGCAGGGATGGACTGTGTGGTGATCATGCCTGATGACACGCCGATGCCGATCATGGGCAAGGTGGCGGCGATGGCACATCGCTATGAGAGTCATCAGCTGGACCTGGTCAAAGGCACGATTCGTGAGGCGGGTGAGCGAATGAAAGCCGAATGGCTGCCGAAGGGCTACTTCAATGTGGCCACCTTTCAGGAGCCCGGCTGGCGAATCGAAGGCAAAAAGACACTGGGCCTGGAAATCGCAGAACCCGGTTCAGAAGGCGGCCAGTGGAGTCTGCCCGATGTGATCCTCTATCCGACCGGAGGAGGGACCGGCATTCTCGGCATGTGGAAAGCCTTTGACGAGCTCGAAGCGCTGGGTTTGATTGGTTCCGATCGTCCTCGTATTTACAGCATTCAGAGTGAAGCGACCACGCCGATTGTCAATGCATGGCAGGCCAATCAGGCTGATACCACGCCGGTGGCAGGCGGGCAGACACTGGCGGTGGGCTTGAACGTTCCTGGTGGTGTCGGCCATTTTCGGGTCCTCGACATCCTCAAGCAAAGCGGAGGCGGGGCGATCGCGATCAGCGAAGCCAGAATTGCTGAACTGACTCGCAGCCTCTGGCAGCAAACCCACTGGTGGCTGTGTCCCGAGGGAGTGGCGTGCCTGGCCGCCGTCGAGCCCTTGCTCGATCAGGGCGAACTCAGAAGTGGTGACTCGGTGGTGGTGATCAACACCGGGTCATCGGAAAAATATCTGCCTGAGCTCAGGCACCTTCTGGTTTGACATGGGTCACCTTGCTGACCAGCGAGCCTTCGGACAGACGAGTCGTGAGGGTTTGACCCACAGTCACCTGATCGCTTGAGGTGATGGCCTGACCGGCGTCATTCAGGCTTAGCGAGTATCCGCGTCTGAGCACTTGCAACGGGTTGACCGCTTCAAGCGTCTTGATTGCAGCAACGATTCGTTGCCCTGCCGCTTGCAGGCTGCGATGCATTTCTCGGTCAAATCGACCGGATAATTGACTCAATCGCTCTGTGAGCTGTGTCATTCGCGCCTGAGGATGGTGGGCATCAAGCCGCTGACGAACGCGCCGAAGCTCTTGAGCAGCGCGTTGTAGCCGGTGGCGCATTTGTTGATCAAGCTGCTGACGAAGATGCGCAACTCTGGTATTGATCTCGGCCAGGCGTCGACCCGGATGATGACGTTCTAGTCGCGCGCGGAGCACGTCCAGTTGCTGAATCCGCCGGTGATAACCACTCTCAAATTCATGTTGTAACTTGTTGGAATAGCTCGCGAAAAGATCAAGAATTTCACCTTTGTCGGGGACCATCAACTCAGCGGCAGCCGATGGCGTGGGGGCGGCGAGGTCAGCGACAAAATCACTAATGCTGACATCGGTCTGATGGCCAACGGCTGAGACCACGGGCACCGAGCAGTTGGCGATGGCATGAGCCAGTGCTTCATCGTTGAATGACCAGAGATCTTCCAGCGATCCACCGCCCCGGGTGAGCAGGATGATGTCCGGGCGACGTTGCTCGGCGCGTTGCAGCGCATTGATCAGTTCACCCGCAGCCTGTTTTCCCTGAACGCTGGCGTGCTCCAGTCCCAATTTCAGTAGTGACCATCGCCTGGACAGCACGTGAATCACATCCTGGACTGCCGCGGCGGTTTGTGACGAGACTAGAACAATATGTTTCGGATATCGAGGCAGGGCACGCTTGCGATCAGTGTCGAACAGTCCGGCAGCCTTGAGTTTGAGCTTCAGGGCATCATATTGACGGCGCAGATCGCCTTCGCCGACTGCTTCGACCTGATGCACGATCAGCTGATAGTCGCCGCGTGGTTCATACAGGCTCAATTGGGCCGTCACGCGCACCTGTTGCCCATTGTCCAGATCACCTCGGCGTCCTGTCATGCGCTGCTTGAAATACGCGCAGCGCACCTGTGCGCGGGCGTCCTTGAGGGTGAAGTACAGATGGCCCGAGCTCGGCCGAGCCAGACCGGACAGTTCGCCTTCGATCACAATTTGTCCCAACTCCGATTCCAGAATCTGTCTGGCCTGACGGTTCAGGCTGGTGGGTGTCCAGGTTGTGCTTGTCTCGCGTCTGGCTGCGTATGGATCTGTCATTCGGCCATGATACGTCGAGAGCCACTGGCTCGACCAGTGCGACGGGCCTTCGTCAGGCCCCCAGCGCGATTATTTCCTGTTTCAGCAATGTGCCTGGTCCCAGAAGTCGATATAATGGCCGGTTATTGTTGTCCAGTGAAGGAACCCCATGATGAGAGTGGTAGAAGAAGCGCTGACGTTTGATGATGTGTCATTGATCCCGGCCTATTCCAATGTGCTGCCAGCAGATGTCTCACTGAAAACCCGCTTTGCTCGCGGCATCGAGCTGAACATTCCTCTGGTCTCAGCGGCCATGGATTCGGTCACCGAAGCACGTCTGGCCATTACCATGGCGCAGTTGGGTGGGATTGGCGTGATCCACAAGAACATGCCGGCTGTTGAGCAGGCGCGCCAAGTGCGTCACGTCAAGAAATATGAATCAGGGGTGATTCGCGATCCGATCACGGTGACACCGTACACCACCATCCGCGAAGTTCAGGAACTGACTCGCTTAAAGAATATCTCCGGGGTGCCGGTGGTCGACAATGAGAAACTGGTCGGCATCGTCACCTCCAGGGACATGCGTTTCGAACGCAAGCTGGATGATCCGGTGCGCAATATCATGACCCGGCAGGATAAACTGGTGACCGTGTCCGAAGGCGACAGCCAGGACAAGGTACTGGAGCTGCTGCATCAGCATCGCATTGAGAAAGTACTGGTGGTCAACGACAACTTCGAGCTGCGTGGGCTGATCACCGTCAAGGACATTCAGAAAACCAAGGAACACCCGAACGCCTGCAAGGATGAGCAGGAGCAACTGCGAGTCGCGGCGGCAGTCGGTGTTGGCGGCGATACCGAAGAACGCATCGAATTGCTGGTAGGAGCCGGTGTGGATGTCATCATTGTCGATACCGCACACGGTCATTCCGAAGGGGTGTTGCAGCGAGTCCGTTGGGTCAAGCAGCATTTTCCAGACCTCAGAGTCATCGGCGGCAACATCACAACGGCCGACGCTGCCCTGGCACTGGTGGACGCCGGTGCCGATGGCGTCAAGGTCGGTGTGGGACCCGGATCGATTTGTACCACCCGGATTGTTGCCGGTGTGGGCGTACCTCAAGTGACAGCCGTATCGAATGTGGCCAGAGTGCTTGCCGAACACGATGTGCCTCTGATCGCCGATGGTGGCATTCGCTATTCAGGTGATCTGGCCAAGGCCATTGCAGCCGGTGCTCATACGGCCATGATTGGCGGTTTGCTCGCCGGTGTTGACGAAGCACCGGGCGAAGTCGAGTTGTATCAGGGGCGTTCCTACAAGAGCTATCGTGGCATGGGATCACTGGGCGCGATGCAGAAAGGATCGTCTGACCGATATTTCCAGGACAATGTCGATGCCAACAAACTGGTCCCCGAAGGCATCGAAGGTCGCGTGCCCTACAAAGGCCCGATGAGTCAGGTCATTCATCAACTGACCGGCGGCCTGAAAGCGAGTATGGGCTATTGCGGGTGCGCCGATATCTTCCAGATGCGGACCCAACCAGGCTTTGTGCGGGTCACCAACGCAGGCGTTCGCGAGAGTCATGTCCATGACGTGACCATCACCAAAGAACCACCCAACTACCGGATGGACTGATGGCAGACATTCACCAGCACAAACTGCTCATTCTCGACTTCGGATCGCAGTACACGCATCTGATTGCCAGACGGGTCCGAGAGATTGGTCTGTATTGTGAAATCTATCCCTGGAATGTCGACCCGGATGCGATTGTGACCTTTGCACCTAACGGCGTGATTTTCTCCGGTGGCCCCGAATCTGTTCATGCCCAGAATACCCCACGGGCCCCGGCGATGATCTACGACCTGGGTGTCCCGATACTGGGCATATGCTACGGCCTGCAAATCATGGCGGACCATTTCGGCGCTGTGGTGTCCCAGTCCGATCATCACGAATACGGCTATGCCAGTGTTGAGGTGATCCAGCCATCGCCGCTGCTGGATGGTCTGAGCGATCATGAGGGTCAATCACTGCTCGATGTATGGATGAGTCATGGCGACCGGGTCGAGGCTTTGCCGGACGGGTTTGTCGGACTGGCACGGACGGCGTCAGCGCCTTACGCCGCCATCATGCATGAGAGCTTGCCGCTGTATGGCATTCAGTTTCACCCCGAAGTTACTCACACGACGCAAGGCGCTGAAATCTTGCGCCGCTTCATTGAAGATATCTGCCAGTGTCCCACCGAGTGGACCACCGAACAGATTGTCGAGGATGCCATCGACCGGATGCGTCATGATGTCGGTTCTGATCATGTCCTCCTGGGTTTGTCCGGAGGCGTCGATTCTTCCGTTGTTGCGGCACTGTTGCACCAGGCCATCGGTGATCAGCTGACCTGTATTTTTGTCGACACCGGGCTGCTGCGGCTCAAAGAAGGCGACCAGGTCATGGCCACCATGGCTGAACACATGGGCGTCAAGGTCGAGCGTGTCAATGCGGCCGACCGATTCTTTGCTGCCCTCAGTGGCGTCACCGACCCCGAAGCCAAGCGCAAGGTCATTGGGGGTCTGTTCATCGAGATTTTCGAGGAGGCCTCGAAGCGACATTCCGATGCCAGCTGGCTGGCGCAGGGCACCATCTACCCGGATGTGATCGAATCCGCCGCGACTCAACACGGCACGGCTCATGTCATCAAGTCTCACCACAATGTCGGTGGCCTGCCAGAGACCATGAACCTGAAGCTCATCGAGCCGCTTCGTGAACTGTTCAAGGACGAAGTCAGACGTGTGGGTATCGAATTGGGTTTGCCGCCGGCGATGGTGTTTCGTCATCCCTTTCCCGGACCTGGCCTCGGTGTGCGAATTCTTGGCGAGGTCCGTAAAGACTTTGCCGAGATACTGGCCCGAGCGGATCATATCTTCATCGAAGAACTCCGGCGAGCCGATCTGTACGATCAGGTCAGTCAGGCCTTTGCGGTCTTTTTGCCGGTCAAGTCAGTCGGTGTGGTCGGTGATGCCCGCTGCTATGACTACGTCGTCGCTCTGCGAGCGGTGGAGACCATCGATTTCATGACCGCGCGATGGGCACCGTTGCCCTATGATTTCATCGGCCATGTGGCCAATCGAATCATCAATGAAGTGCGTGGTATCTCACGAGTCGTCTACGATGTCTCCGGAAAACCGCCTGCGACCATCGAGTGGGAGTGACTGGCGCTGGCTGGTAACCTCAGACCCAAAACTGAAAAACTTGGTGTAATGGCTGGTTTTTTAGTTTCTGCCGAATCATTTTGGTTTTTGCCAGATAACGTCGACCAAGGGTTGAAAGACGTTGCGACCCGGCTGGTGGAAGAGATATTCCAGCGTGTTGAAGTGTTGGCTGAGCATCCCGACACAGGACGGGTTGTGCCTGAATTCCATCAGCCGTTCCTGCGCGAACTGATCCATCCTCCGTTTCGGATCGTGTATCGGCGTGATTTTCGGCGGGTGAGAATAGTTCGCGCCTGGCGTAGCGAAAGCCTGCTGCACCTTCCCTGTGATGGAGGCGTGGATTCATCAGTGCATGAGTCGGGCAGAGTGGAAACGTGATTGGCTCGCACTTGTCTTCAGGGAACCTCTGAACAAGTCGTGGCCAACTGTCTTGAGCATCAAATCCGCCCAGACTTGTTCAGGGGCTCCTTAGTATCGAAGAAAGTCCCGCATGGTATTTGACCGCCATGGCCGCTCGCTGATAGTGGAGCGGGAATGGGCTGCGTGGCACACTTGAGATCACAATGATCGGACTGAATGAATGATGGACTATGATCTGCCTTACATGGGTGAGGCGCTGATTGAGGCGGACAGGGCACTCGATCGTGAAGAGGTTCCCATCGGCTGTGTGATTGTGCGGGAAGGTCAGATCATCGCGCGGGCCGGCAATCGAACCCGAATGGATCAAGATCCATCGGCTCATGCAGAAATCTCAGCGCTGCGACAGGCGGCTCAGGTCATCGGTAACCATCGGCTTACCGACTGTCAGTTGTATGTGACCGTCGAGCCTTGCGTGATGTGTGTGGGGGCCATCATCCATGCCCGGATCGCACGGCTGGTGTATGGTGCTTGTGAGCCCGACACAGGGGCCTGCGGGAGTGTCTTTGATCTGCTCGAATCGCCGCGCCACAATCATGAGGTGCTGGTTCGAGATGGCGTGATGGCAGAGGAGGCCAGTGCGCTGATGCGCCAATTCTTCAGCGAACGCCGCTAAGCGATATCAATCCTGATCAGGCGCCAAGTTTCAGGGCATTGATGTGATTCTGATCGACTGTCAGGTACTCAATCAGCGCATCGAGGGTCAGGGGTCGTGAAATCAGATACCCCTGAACCTCATGGCATCCCAATTCCGATAACAGCTTGAGCTGAGATTCGTTCTCGACTCCTTCGGCCGTCACGGATAGATCCAGTGATTCAGCCATTTGAATCACCGCCTGGATGATGGCCCTTGAGAATCGACCCGTTCGAACACCCGTAACCGGGTTTAATGATAGGCAGTTACACAGAATTTGGGACATCCTCGAAATGGTCGGCCAGAGCGATGCCTGGCCTCGGCGGCCTGACATGCTGCTCGCCTTTGTTGAGTGGCTCAAGTAAACCTTGCTCCTTCACGGAACACAGGCCAAACTCACCCACGGACGCATCACGAAGGTGACCCGTCCAACCCCATCTATCCCGCTTGCTTCGGTACACCTTCAGCTTGGCAAACTCTGCGAAACAATCCACTCAATCGATTGAATAGACGCCAATATCTCATCTTTGTGATACTGTACATCTATTATCACCGCCGCAACAGGTGCCTTCTTTGTTCGCCAGACTGATTTTGATCACTGTGTTTGCCCTGTCGGTATCACTCCAGATTGCTGGTCAGTCCTGTGTCATGTGCTCCGACAGCACCACAGGTAGCGACGAGACTTTGATGGTTGACCCACACGCGCATCATCAGTTGGCGGCCCAGCTGGAGATTGCCGCTGAGTCAATCACTGACTGCTGCTTCAGCTCGAATGGCTGCGATCTTGGACTCTCGATCTTTGTCATTGAATCAGCCACTGGCTTGTCATCTCACGGACTGAACGTCGATCATGGTCCAAAAGCTGCCATCAGCCAGATGGACAGCCGTGCCGACGCGCCCTTGCTCCGACCCCCCATTTATTCCTGACCCGTTCTGCTGATGGTTTCAGCCCAGTATGACTGGGGCCTGCGCCATCTCATTCATCTCAAACACGGTTTGAAAATTCTGGCGTATGCCAGAGTCAGGAGCACGATCATGACTCGAATGAATCACCCTCGTCGGCCACTCAGTTGTCGGCAAATTATCCTATGGTTTGTCACCGCGATCATGGGCCTCTGGTCGACACTGGGCATGACCTCCAATCAGCTGTCGCTGGCGGAAGCCATTCAGCAGGCAATTCGGTTGGACCCTGTTCTTTTGATGACGCAATGGGATCAGACCGCACTGGAATCTGAGGCCGATGCTGCAGGTCAATGGCAGGATCCGGCCTTGTTACTGGAGATGGCCAATCTTCCTCGCGATACCTTTGACCTGGATCAAGAGCCCATGACTCAGATCCGAGTCGGCCTGATGCAGACGCTGCCAAGAGGACAGTCGCTGCCACTTCGCCGACAGGCGCTGATGCAACAAGCCACAGCTGAGCAATGGCGAGGTCAACTGAGGCGCGCAGACATCAGACGCGCGGTGACGCTGGAATGGCTCGATGCCTGGCAAGCGGGTCAGAGTCTGCGCCTGATCAACTCCGATCGAGAACTGTTTCAATATCTGGTTGAGGTCGTGACTGCGCAGTACTCAAGCTCACTGGCCGATGCCCGACAGCAGGATCTGATTCGTGCCGAGCTGGAACTGATCAGGCTCGATGATCGACTGACTGACCTGGCTATGCAACAGCAACGTGCTCTGGCCCGGTTGAGCGCACGTGTGTGGGATTCAGCTCAGTCAGTCAGCCACATCGAGCTGGCTGACAGAGACGATGAGAAGCATCTTGAGGCCGCGCTCAACGCATTGCCAGACGGGTTTCTCAACAGTGATGGCATTGATGAAGCGATTCTGGCTGAGTGGCTGATGGATCATCCGGCCCTCAATGTACTCGACCAGAGCATCGCAATCAGGGAAACCGAGGTCGACCTGGTTCGACAGCAATATCGACCGCAGTGGACGCTTCGAGCGACCTATGGATATCGGGAAGACGATCGAAACGGTCTGGACAGGCCCGACTTTCTCAGCGTTGGCGCCACCCTGGACTTGCCACTGTTTCCATCACGCCGTCAGGATCGGCGCCGTGATGCGGCACAGGCGCGTTTGGGCTCGAGTGAAACGCGTCGCTGGCAACAACTCAGGACAATGTTGGGTGAGCTGAGCGCGCACAGAGAACATCTGAAGGGCTTGATGTCCAGACGGGCCCTGTATCAGCAAAGACTGTTGACCGAAATCGAGCAGCAGGCCAGTGCATCGCTGAATGCTTATACCCACGATGATGGGGATTTTTCTGAAGTAGTTCGCGCTCGAATCGATGCCCTCAATGCGGGGATTGACGCCTTGAATATTGACGCCAGTATTCTCAAGTCTCTGGCACAGATTGCCTACTTCCTGCCTGCAGTGATGGCTACAGAATCGGTAGAAGGCTCATGAATCGCACATCACAGGTTTTGCTGTCAGGAGTGTGCGGGTTGGTGGCAGGCTGTCTGCTTGTTTTCCACTTCTATGACCCGCTGGGTTCTGCCTCACAGTCGAATGTCACCGAAGAACCACAACCGCTGTACTGGGTGGCTCCGATGGATAGCAAGTTCAGGCGTGATACACCAGGCAAATCACCGATGGGCATGGATCTGGTGCCGGTGTTTGCAAGCGACAGAGGGAACAATGAGCAGGGCGTCGTGAGCTTGAGTTCCGGAATGATCAATACTTTGGGTGTGAGAACCTCGCCCGCAGAACGCCGTTCGCTGGAACAGACCATACACGCCTACGGGACGATCATGATGGCGGACGATCAGATGGTGCATATCCATCCTCGAGTGTCCGGCTGGATCGATCAATTGATGGTTAATACCGATGGCGAACAGGTCAGCGCCGACCAGGCGTTGTATAGCTTGTACTCGCCTGAACTGGTCAATGCCCAGCAGGAACTGCTGCTGGCACTGGGGCGCGACAATCAGGCCTTGCTCAGTGCCGCCAGGGATCGTCTGCGTGCGTTGAATATCTCCGACAGTTTGATTCGTCAGATCGAACTGGATCGAACGGTTCGCCAGAACATCACATTCCGATCGCCGCAGGCCGGTGTGATCGGCGGCCTGTCAATTCGACAGGGGTTCTATGTTCAGCCAGGCACAACCCTGATGTCGATAGGCTCGCTGGAATCGGTCTGGGTTGATCTGGAACTGTTCGAGCGGCAGTTGCCGTTTCTGACCGAAGGCATGCAAGCCGACATGTCGCTCGATTATCTGCCGGGACAGACCTGGAAGGGCGATCTGATCTTTGTCGATCCAATGCTCAACATGCCGATGCGGACCGTCACAGCCAGGCTTCGAGTCGATAATCCTGACCGTCTGTTGAAACCGGGCATGTTTGCTTCGGTATCCCTCACCGCTCCTTCGTCCGAGCCGGCTCTGATCGTGCCTATTGAGGCGGTGATACGGACAGGTCAGTCGGATCGGGTCGTGCTGGCGCTGGGTGAGGGGCGTTTTCAGTCTGTGTCGGTTCGTCTTGGGCGCCGCTCCAGTACCGAGATCGAAATCCTCGCTGGTCTGGAGGCTGGATCACGGGTCGTGACCTCGGCCCAGTTTCTGCTGGACTCCGAATCGGCCAGTGAACAGGCACTGGACCGACTGAGTGCGATGCAGCCTTCCAGAACGACTCAGCCAAGCCTGCCGAGTGCGATGGTCGAGGGCCTGATTGTGTCGGTCGATTCGAGTCAGCGACAGCTGGTGATAGATCGTGGCCCTGTCGTCAAATGGAACAGACCTTCGGCAACCGTCGAATTCAGCATGGCACCCGCTCTCAATCCGTCGGAATGGATGGCGGGTGACCAAGTTCAGTTCGTCTTCGTCATCGATCAGGGTGAGTTCAGGATCGAATTCATCGAGGCCATTGAAGCGGCGCAGGATGTGAGGGGAGGCTTGTCCAGTGATTGAGCGCCTGATTGTCTGGTCGTTGCACAATCGTCTGTTCGTTCTGATCGCTGCGCTGGGATTGGCTATCGGCGGCATGACGGCTGTCCTGCGAACCCCGGTGGATGCCATTCCCGATCTGTCCGATGTGCAGGTCATCGTCAAGACGTCCTATCCTGGTCAGGCACCTCAGGTCGTTCAGGATCAGGTGACCTATCCGCTGACCACAGCACTTCTGGCGGTCCCCGGTGCAGTGACCGTGCGTGGCTTCTCGTTTTTCGGTGACTCCTACGTCTATGTCATCTTCGATGATGATACCGATCTGTACTGGGCCCGCTCCAGAGTGCTGGAATATTTGAGCCAGGTGGCGCCGCAGCTGCCCGAACAGGCCCGACCGCAGTTGGGCCCCGATGCCACTGGGGTGGGCTGGGTCTATCTGTATGCCCTGGTCGATCGGACCGGCGCACATGACCTGGCGCAATTGCGCAGTCTTCAGGACTGGTTTCTCAAATTCGAACTGCAAGCAGTGCCCGGCGTGTCCGAAGTGGCGACGGTTGGAGGCATGGTTCGTCAGTATCAGATCACAGTGGATCCCGATCGATTGCGTGCCTACGGCATTACCCTGAGCCATCTGCAGCAGTCCATCCGCCGGGCCAATCAGGAGATTGGTGCTTCGGTGATCGAGATGGCCGAAGCGGAGTACATGATTCGCGCCACCGGATATATCGACAGCCTCGAGGATCTCAAACTCGTGCCATTGGGCACCAATGAACAGGGCATTGCCCTGTTACTGGACGATGTGGCCGAGATTACCTTCGGCCCACAGATGCGCCGTGGTGTGGCCGAGTTGAATGGCGAGGGCGAAACGGTAGGCGGCATCGTGGTGATGCGCTCGGGTGCCAACGCACTAGCGACGATCGAAGCCGTCAAACAGCGTCTGGCCGAGTTGTCCAAAGGTCTGCCGGACGGTGTCGAGCTAGTGACCGTCTATGACCGCTCCACGTTGATCAACAATGCGGTCAGTAACTTGATGCAGAAGCTTGTCGAGGAGTTTCTGATTGTCATTCTGGTGTGCATGCTGTTCCTGTTTCATATTCGGTCGTCTCTGGTCGCACTGATCAGCCTGCCCGTCGGTATTCTCACAGCGTTTGGCATCATGCATCTGCAGGGTATCAATGCCAATATTATGTCCCTGGGCGGAATCGCGATTGCCATCGGGGCCATGGTCGATGGGGCTATCGTCATGGTGGAGAATCTGCACAAGCACATCGAACGCACGCCGCTGACAGACGACAATCGATGGCAGGTGGTCAGTCGCGCCGCGATCGAAGTTGGACCGGCGTTGTTCTTCAGTCTGATGATCATCACCATCAGCTTTCTACCGGTATTTGCCCTCGAAGCCCAGGAGGGGAGGTTGTTTTCACCGTTAGCCTTCACCAAGACCTGGTCGATGGCTGCTGCGGCCGTGCTGGCGGTTACCCTGGTCCCGGTGTTGATGGGCTTGTGTGTTCGTGGTCGAGTTCGCGACGAGAAGGCCAACCCCATCAATCGCGTGCTACTGGCAGTCTACCGTCCTATCCTGACGGCTGTCCTGCACTGGCCGCGATTGACGGTTGCAGCTGCTGTGCTGCTGTGCGCAGTCAGCCTTTGGCCGGCCAGTCAGCTCGGCAGTGAATTCATGCCACCGCTGGATGAAGGCGACCTGATGTACATGCCTACCAGCCATCCCGGGCTGTCCATTGGAAAGGCACGCGAGTTGCTCCAGCAAACGGATCGGTTGATCATGACGGTGCCTGAAGTCATGACGGTTTTCGGCAAGGCAGGTCGAGCCGAGACGGCCACCGATCCGGCGCCATTGACCATGATCGAGACCTTCATTCAACTCAAGCCCAGAGACCAGTGGCGGCCAGGGGTCACGCCCGAATCCTTGCGACAGGAGCTGGACCAACTGGTACAGATCCCCGGCCTCAGTAATGCCTGGGTGATGCCGATCAAGACGCGGATTGACATGTTGGCAACCGGCATTCGAACCCCGGTTGGGATCAAGATTGCCGGTCCGGATCTGAGCGAAATTCAGCGTATAGGCGAATCTCTTGAACGGGTCATCGGCACACTGCCGGGAACCAGCTCGGTGTACGCCGAACGGGTGGCGGGTGGTCGTTATCTGACCATCGATATTGATCGACTTGCCGCAGCTCGACATGGCTTGAACATCGCTGATATCCAACAGGTGATCGCCACGGCCATTGGCGGCGTCAATGTGACCGAGACCGTCGAGGGTATCGAACGCTACCCGGTCAACCTTCGCTATCCGGAGTCACTGAGAAACACACCAGAGCAGATTGCGCTGCTTCCGGTGGTCACGGCACAGGGACATCACATTCCACTGGGTGATCTGGCACGAATTGCCATTGAAGATGGGCCGCCTGGCATCAAGAGCGAAAATGCCAGAATCAATGGTTGGGTGTTTATAGATATCGACGGTGTGGATCTGGGTCAGTATGTGGCTCTGGCCCGCCAGGCCGTGGCCGAACAGATTGATCTTCCACCGGGCTATTCGATTCGCTGGTCAGGGCAGTATGAATACATGCTGCGGGTCAATGATCGGCTCAGTGTCCTGATTCCGCTGACGCTGCTCATCATCGCCTTGCTGCTGTACCTGAACTTCAGGCGAATGACCGAAGTCCTGTTGTTGCTCGGGACTCTGCCTTTTGCCGTGATTGGCAGCATCTGGTTGCTATGGGCAGAGGGCTATTTCCTGTCGATTGCAGTCGGCGTCGGCTTCATTGCACTGGCTGGACTGGCCGTTGAGACCGGTGTGATCATGCTGTTGTATCTGAATCAGGCCATCGCACCCACGTCTGACCATCCTCAGGCAGACATGACCGCAGACACATTGCGTGATCGAATCATCACGGGCGCATCGCGACGAGTCAGACCGCTGGTCATGACGGCCGCGACCGTCATCGTGGGCTTGTTGCCCATTCTGTATGGCACCGGAACGGGGTCAGAGGTGATGAGCCGGATTGCTGCGCCGATGGTCGGTGGCATGCTCAGTACGCTGGTGTTGACCTTGCTGGTCTTGCCTGCGGTGTATTACCTGAATGCCTGTCGGTCGGTTCGAAAGACTAGCAGCCTGTCGGACTTGAGGTGACCTACAGCGAAAAACCCGAGTGTGGCCAGATGTCCCGATCTTGTTCGTTAGTCGCGGTGCTATTCGCCTCAAAAGATCGGAAAATCTGACTCGAATCGATTGTTCCTCGTGACGACCCGTTAAGTTCGACAGGCTGCCAGGGAGCCTCTGAACAAGTCGTGATCGATTGTCTTGAGCGTCAAATCCGTCCACTCATGCGTTGCATGAGCTGAGCCATAGCACCACTATGACTCAGTCCATGCGCCTTGATTGGGCCCATTTCCATCTCAATCCAATCCGACCAGACTTGCTCAGAAGCTTCCCTGGCTGATTGATCTGATTGAGGTCAGGTTCAGATCTTGTCAGGGTTTGTCAGTAGTACCCACTGCTTGTGGTTATGTAGATACCAGTTTATATTTGACCATATGACTAAAACAGCAAAATCAGTCAAACGGTCAAAAGCAAGCCATGACAAAGCAAAAGACATGCATCATGTGCAACGAGAACAACGTGTGCTGGATGCGGCATCGTCGTTGATCTGTCGTCTTGGATACGACAAGACAACCATGGATGACATTTCACGCGAAGCGGGTGTGAGCAAGGGAGCGGTGTATCTTCATGTGCCCAGCAAGGAGGCGTTGTTAGAAACCCTGCTGATGCGCGAGATGCATCGTTATGCCTCTCAGTGGATTGCTGTGGTCCAGAGTGAACCGGACGGCGGCACGATGGGCGGAATGTTTCGTGCCATGTTGCTGGCGCTGGCGGACCACCCCTTCATGAGTGCCATGCTGCGGGAAGACTCACAAATACTCGGTTCATATCTGCGCAAGCCCGACAATCTGCTCAGAAAGCAGGGTGGGCGCAATACCCGGGCGATATTGATCGAGCAAATGCAGCAGGCAGGTGCGGTGCGAGAGGACATCGACCCGATCATCGCCGCGCATATTCTGAAAATGCTGTCCTATGGCCTGATCTCGATGGGCCAGATCATGTCAGAGGATCAGATTCCCGAACTGGGTCCACTCGTCGATGCGATCGCCAGCATGCTCGACAGCTGGATGACGCCGTTGCTGGGCTTTGATTCGGAGGCAGGCAAGACTCTGGTTCGTCAGATGGTGGAAGCGGCTCAAACCTCCGACAAACCGGAGCAAAGCGAATGATCAATCTGGTCCATTTTCCGAACACTGAGGACCCTGAACAGAGTATGCCAACCGAACAGTTGGGTGGCAAAGGCACCTCACTGGCCTGGATGGCCGCGCAGGGATTGAATGTGCCACCCGGTTACATCCTCACGGCAGACTTCTTCTTGCCCTGGTTCCAGACGATCATGGCCACTACAGAGTGGCGATCTCTTGATGAGGACTTTCCGCAGCAGTGGCCACAACAGCTGGAGATTCTCCATCAGCGTTTCATGGCTCTTTCGATCACGCCCGATCAGCAGCAAACGCTGCAACAACTGACTCAAGAGTTGAATGCTGTCCAGAGCGGGGCACCGTATGCGGTTCGATCCTCATCACCGGACGAAGACCTTGGTCAGGACTCGTTTGCCGGACTCTATCAGACCCTGCTGGGCGTGCGCGTCACTGACCTGGAGCAGGCGCTGCGAAGCTGTGCAGCCTCTGCGCTCGACCCGCGGGTGCTGCATTACAAGCTGGCGCGAGGTCTGGATCCCTTTTCCCCGAGTATTGCCCTGGTGATCCAACAGCAGATTGACAGCTCAGTGGCCGGGGTCGGTTTTTCGCTCAATCCCCTGACCAACGATTTCGACGAAGTGGTCATCGAGGCCTGCTTCGGTCTGGGAGAAGCCCTGGTGGGCGGCCGGATCGAGCCGGACCGTTGCGTCATCAACAAGCTGACCGGTCAGATCATCGATCAGCACATCGGCAGCAAACTGGAGTCGGTTCATCTGGACCCCGAAGGAGGGACACGGACCCTGACACATGCTTCGGCAACCGACCTGGCACTGAGCAATCATCAGGTCGCTGAGGTGAGCGCCCAGCTGATTGCCATCGAACAGGCCTACGGGCATCCGGTCGACGTGGAATGGGCATTTTCTGACGATCAGCTGTTCATCCTGCAGGCCAGACCGATCACCACTTGGGTGCCGCTGCCTGACTCGTTGATGAGTGAACCGGGTCAGCAGCGCACGCTGTATCTGGATGCGGGACTGTCCAAGGGTTTCACCACCAATCAGCCGATTTCACCCCTGGGGCTGTCAGTGACTCAGGAGATATTCAAGGCCATGGGGCGTCGATACCTGGGGCAATGGCCCGAGAGCATGGGACCGGACGATGTCTATATCGTTGCGGCGGGTGGGCGACTGTACGCCAACTTGTCCAATTCCTTCTGGTTGGCCGGCCCTTCGAGGATGAGTGCCAGCATGGCGCTGTCTGATGCCTTGGTGGCGCGAACCCTTGCTGACATTGATGGTGCACAATATCGCTCGCCCAAGCGGCCCAAGTGGGCGCGATGGGGTGCTTTGCTACGCGTCCCTGCACTGATCTGGCGGATGCGGGCCTTGATTGGGACTGCGCTGGGAGCGTTCCTGATGCCCGCCTGGGTGGCGCATCGCCATCGCAAACGGATGCAGCAGTTTGATGACCTGATGAGCGAGATTCGGAACTGTCAGCTGCCACTGAATGAGTTGATGGCGACCTACAACGACCGCTTCGTGCATCGATTCATGAATAGCTCCGTCGCAATACTGGGCCCAGCCTTGCTGGCCCAGCAGCTCATTGAACGCCTGGTTGGCAAGCGTCACCCAAGCAGAGTTGCCCTGGCGGAGCGACTGGCCTTCGGTCTGGAGGGCAATCGGGTGGTCGAAATGAACCTGGCGCTCAGCCGCATTGCGCGATGCCTTGAGCCCTCTGACCTTGAGGATAGTGCCAGTCTGCTCAACAGCTTGACGCAGGGAACGGCATCAGCCCCGTCTCTGGCTGCCTGGGGTGCCATGATTGAAGAGTTCGGATGCCGCGGCCCTAATGAAGTCGATATTGCTCAGAACCGATACAGTGATGATCCAGAGTTGTTGCTCCATCAGGTCATTGGCCTGGCTCACGCTGCTGAGACTTATGACCCTGTCGCAACCCATCAGCAGCAACGCGAGGGGCGCGCCGAAGCACTGCACAAGCTTCTTGACTCTGTCGGACCGATTCAACGTCTGCTGATCCAGCGGTTCAATCGAGTCAGCATGTTGTTTGGCGGTGAACGTGACACGCCCAAACATCAACTGGTGGAATACCTGCAGGTGCTGCGCGAGCGTGCCTTGAGTCAGGGGCGGCGCTGCGTGGATTCTGGCCGGCTCAAGGAGGCTGATGAAGTCTTCATGCTGGTGCTGTCCGAACTGTCTGAGAGTCAGTCACACTCAGTAGATGATCTGCAAACCATGGTAAGCAGTCGACGCGATGAGATGACAACGTTAGGTCGACAGGTTCGCAATTTTCCATCAATGATCGATTCGCGTGGGCGCATTCCACGACCGCCGCCAATGGGAGACGATCCATCGGTGATGTTGGGTATGCCGATTTCTGCCGGTGTTGTACGAGGGACCGTCCGTATCATTCAGACCCCTGACCAGGCACACATCGAAGAAGGCGAGATCCTCGTGGCCTATACGACTGATCCAGGATGGACGCCGTTGTTTGCCAATGCAGCCGCCATTGTACTGGAAGTGGGTGGGTGCCTTCAGCATGGTGCCGTGGTGGCGCGAGAGTTTGGCAAGCCCTGCGTCGCCGGTATCGATCGGGTGACCACGCGATTGACTGATGGGCAGCAGGTGGAAGTGGACGGTGGAGCAGGGACGCTCAGAGTGTTGTCAGAGTGATCGTGCCCTCAAATTCGAACAGGCTTACTCGGCCGTCAATCTTTCGATAGTCGAACGAGACTGATTATCGGTCGAGAGCACTTTGGAGAGCACCGGTAGCACAGCCCTGGCCTGATCAGTCAGCGTCCAGGGTGGATTGATCACAATCATTCCCGAACCACTCATTCCCGGTTCCTCATCAGCCTGAACGCCGATCTCGTAGCGATGCGCATCCGCCATCTTCGAGCGCATTACCTCCTTCATCAGCTCATCAACCCGGTATCGATCGATAATCGGATACCACAACATTAACATCGCCTGGGGCATCCGCTGCCAGGCCTTGCGAAGCACCTTGATGACGGTCGAAAAGTCCGATTTGACTTCATAGGACGGGTCCATCAACACCAGTGCCCGACGCGAAGGCGTCGGTAGCAAGACGGGCAGCGCGGCATAGCCATCAGCTTGCCGCACATGAGTCTTGCGGCGTTTGCCGCACTGTTCGATCAACTCAGGGCAGGTTTGCGGGTGTAGCTCGAACAACCAGGAAGGATCATCCGGGCGCAGCAATGATTGAACCAGCCGTGGAGAACCAGGATATTTGTCGTTTGCTACCAATGGACTGATCTGGTTGATGTAATCGGCCATGCCATCGACGGGATCGGCCAGCAAACGGCCCACGCCGTCCTCCGATTCACGCGTCTTCAAAGCCATCATGTGATCAAGCGTATACAGCCCCGCACCGGCATGCGTGTCGATGTAATCAAACGGCCTGGATTTGCGCAGCAAATGGCGCACGCCAGCCAGCAGTACCCAATGTTTGAGCACATCGGCGTGGTTTCCGGCATGGTAGTGATGTTGGTAACTGAGCATGGGACCCTCGGAGTGTCGTGCTGGCAAGATCACGCATCAACCTTGTAAAGTCAATCCTGGTTCGACCTTGTCGTCTCGGTCTGACGGTTTCTGATTGAGATAGAGCTAAGGAACCTCTGAATAAGTGGTGATCGGCTGTCTTGAGCGTGAAATACGCCCGCTCGGCGTTGACCGAAGCGAGCCATAGCAACACTATGGTTCGCTTTGATTGGGCGCACTGGATGACCCAATAAAAAACCCGCTATCGGAGTCCGAGAGCGGGTTTGCAACTTGCCTGTCGTTGCGTTTCTCTAAGGCTTTCTAGTCTTCGAAGCCGTCGCTGAACAACATGTCATCCGCAACGTTCACGGTGAACGGTGCTGACTGACCATCACCGGGGACTGCCGTGTTATCAGCAACCAGGTCAATGGTGCCGACACCCATGACGGCGAGATCAGCCGCGATCAGGCTCACCGTCACCGTCGTGGCATTGACGAACGTGGTGGTTCGTGCCTGTCCATCTGCCAGGATCACTGTCTCCAGGATGAACCCAGCACCGTTGACGGTGGCGTCAACTCCCGCGACATTGCCTGGCAGCGGATTGGGATTCACCGAAGTGATCATGACGCCACTCATCACGGTAATCTGTTCCAGCGCCATTTCGTTATCGATGGTGGCGATCAGGTTGGCTGTACCTGGTATGACCGGTGCGTTGAATACAGCAGGTGCCATACCACCGACCGTATCGGTATTCATCGGGGTGACGCTGCCGAAATCGGTTGCAAACGTCACCGGCACACCATCGGGCAGGGTGCAATCAATGACTTCCACATCATTGTTGTTGCGTGTGCCATCCAGCGTCAGGTTGCTCATTTCTGTGACCAGAAGGCTGTCTGGAGCGGCCATCAGTGTGGCCACCAGCCAACTGTCAACGGTGACACTGGCGCTACTATCGATGGTGTCGCATAAACCGGCGTTCGGGCCATCGTTACAGCCCCACCAGTTATCGTCGCCCAGGCTTTCCACATCATCATCAATCGCCACCAGGGTGACATCAGTGATGCCGGTTGTGTTATTCACAATACGGTTGCAGCGCAGAGTTGCCGAGCCGTTCGAGTCGAATTGGATACCAACTTC
>QIKT01000091.1 GCA_003233095.1 Oceanospirillales bacterium
ATGTCGCGAAACCTGGCCCAGTCGATCTGTCGCGAATAGGCCGAAAACCCACCGATGATCATTTTCGGCTGATGCGTTTGAGCCAGTTGTGCGATCTGATCATAATCGATCAGGCCGGTGTCATGGTTGATGCCATATTGGATTGCGTTGAATATCTTGCCGGAAAAATTGACCTTGGAGCCATGAGTCAAATGGCCACCATCAGCCAAACTCATGCCCAAAATGGTGTCGCCGGGACTGAGCAGGGCCAGATAGACCGCGGCGTTGGCCTGTGAACCCGAATGGGGCTGAACGTTGGCATAATCGGCGCCAAACAGCGCTTTGACTCGTTCAATGGCCAGTGTCTCGGCAACATCGACGTACTCGCAACCGCCGTAATAGCGCTTGCCTGGGTAGCCTTCGGCGTACTTGTTGGTCAACACCGACCCCTGTGCCTGCATCACCAGAGGACTGGCGTAGTTTTCTGAAGCGATCAGTTCGACATGATCCTCCTGACGCTGGCTTTCGGCCTGCATGGCGACGTGCAATGGCTTGTCGAACTGTTCGATGGTCATGGTCTGGGAAAACATGTCTCTATCCTGTCAGATTGGCGGTCGATCGGGGCTCATGTTCAAGCCCGCATTCTACTCCGAACCGAGTGACAGAGCCATGATGCGGACATCATCTGCTGACTGCCAGGTCTGGCGATCCGGCTTGAATGGACGAGGTTGGTAGGCAAGATCGCGAACAGCTGCCTGATGATCCACAATCAGATCGCGAGACATCCTCAGCAGCATCTGAGCGTTCACGTCGTCGAATCGACGTCGTCGTCTGAGAAACCAGATGCCACATCGCAGCATCCACATCGGCAGCACTATGATACGCACAGGTCGATCCAGCGAGACAAAAATCCGTGCCACCATCTCTCGGTAGGACAGCCGATCCCCACCTCCCAGGGAATAGACGCCGGAGCATATTGACGATTGCTGAATCACCGCCAGGACCGCGCAGGCAAGATCCATCACATGGACCGGCTGTCTGAGGCCATTGGCTGCCATTGGTAGCGCAATGACGCCGAACCGATCAATCAAATTCGCGAATCGAGTCAGGTTTCGATCCCTGCCCAGGCCGTAGATCAATGTCGGTCGAAACACGGTCCAGGCAATCTCTGCTGCATCGCACTGCAACCTGACCTGAGTTTCACCGTCTTTGAGTGCACTGAGCACGTGCTGCTCGTGGATGTCAGCGGAATCAGCCTTGTTGTCGAGGCTGCTGGAACTGAAGGCAATCACTCTACTGAGACTTCCCAGCATACCCATAACACTCTCGAGCGGCTCGAATGGCCCAATCCAGATCAACGTGTGAACGCTGGAGCAGGCCTGATCGGTGTCGGTCAATCCTGATAACCAGCGCGCGTTGGAACTGCTGGAATCGGTTCGGTCACTACCGGAGCGAGATACCACGACCACTCGTTCACCCTGATCTTCGAGTGCTTCGATAATGGCCTGGGCGACCTGGTTGTTACCGCCATGGATGAGGATCTGTTCGTCATCCGCATTGGCTGGGCTGCCAGGGACGTGATTCATCGACCCAGTCGCTGTTGCAGCCAATATCGAAGAGCGAGAAACCGCGGCCAAATCCATCTCGTCAGAGGTCCGCAGCGAGCGCTCAGATGTTGTTCAAAAAAGCGCAGCATGCTCTGGTACTTGTGCGCTGCGGAGGCTTGACTGCACCACTGCTGACTAACGCCCTTGGCGTGTGCCACACGAAGCTGCGGGCAGTAGAACACCTTCCACCCTGCCTGTCTGATCCTGATGAACAGGTCCAGATCCTCGCAGTGCAGGAAGTAGTGCTCATCCATGCCATTGATCTGTGTCCAGCATTCAGAGCGAATCATCATCACGGCGCCTGAAACGGCCTCAGCTTCGATCATCGATTCCGATGAGCTGACCGGTTTGAGGTTGACGCCCTGAAGACCCAGGCGTTGCAGACCCAACGCCGTGATCATTGCACGCCCGGGTGTTGGCAGACGCCGCCTTGAGCCACGCTGTTCGCTGCCGTCCAGGTTATCGACTCGCGGGGCAAGCAATCCTGCGCGGCTCTCTGATGCCATCCAGCCGGCAAGCATGGCGATCCCCTGTTCTGACAGCAGGCAATCGGGATTGAGCAAGACCAGAAGATCGTGATTCTGCGATCTGGCAGCACGGTTGCAGGCAGTGGCAAAGCCTTCATTGGTCTGGTTGATGATAAGGTTCAGGTCCTTGCGACCCGGCAGGCTCTGAAGCCATTCTCGAGACCCATCTTCAGATGCATTGTCGACAATGCACAGCCTCAGTCTGAGGTGCTTCGGAACAATCTGAGACTCCACTGAGGCGACACAGCGCTGCAACCAGTTCAGGCCATTGAAACTGACCACCACCACCAGGCAATCCTGAACCGTGGGTTCGGCGCTCACAGACTCAACAGGCTGTCCATTCGACCATGACTGCCATGCCACAGATTGCTCCAGCCCTCCAGACATGTAATCACAGAATCCAGCTCATCACGAATTCGATCCGCCAACTGCTGATCGGACGTCTGCGGCCACCCAAGAAACATCGGACAGCTCGACTCACGCAAGGCCGAGCCGTGAACCGTGATCCACTCGGTCACATCGTCATACCAGAACTGCGGCACTTCGGCAGCCGAGGTCAGCTGCTGCTGAAGTTGGCGCAAAATTCCCGAGCGCAGATAGCCGTGGTATTCCCGAACCAGCCGAATCAGCGTCTGATCACTGGCCGACTGAAGATCTCGATACACTGCGGCCAGTGATTCCAGCCGTTGCTCAGGCAGCTCAGCGCGAATCTGATCACGCGCCTGATCAGCCAATTCGGCCAGGAAACGATTGAACGAAGGGACATATTCCTCGGCATAAGGACTTTCCCCTGTGCGTGGACGATGCCACTGAAGCATCGCTGGCAAGTTCAGCACCCGGCTGTCGGATCGGACCAGGGTAAGCCAGCTGTGCCACAAACGGGACAGGTCTTCATCCCCGCCTGAAAATGGCGGCACCATCTGGCGATTATCGATCGCCATCGGCATATACTTGCCTCGGTCTGACAGTTGCATAAGTGGATACGCTTCAACCAACCTTGGACGATTAAGCAGTGATCGATAGTGTTTTTCGTCGATGCGCAGCGCAGCACTCATCTGCCAGGGCATGGTGTAGTAGGCCAGAGTGCTATCCAGGCGACTGTCACCCACACTGCCGAGTTGCAGGCTGACCACCTGTTGGTCAATGACAGCCTCATTCAGAGCCAACCAGGTCATTCCCTTCAGAGAAATCAGGTCGGTGTTGACCGATTCTGTCAGCAAGCTGCTGACCGATTGCCCCAGGCAACGGTTGCATAGGCTGATCAAGCCTTCGGAAGCATTGGACAAGGCATCGTCTAGCAGAGAATCGTCCGGAATGAATTCTGCTGGATACAAAGGCGGGTTTCTCAGTTGAACCTGATCCATGCGACTGTGCGGCAGCAGTTTGGGTGTGACATCGAATCGCGAATCCAGGATCAGACAACGAAGGCCAGCGGTGAGCAGGAGCACTGCATTCATCCATCGCGCTGTCATCAATGCGGGATTGGGTTCCTCATCGCTTGATTGTGATTCAATGCCCGCCTCATGCAGCATCCGATCACATTCGGACTCGATGCGTGTCAGCCAGTCCGCACTCAGACACATCAGTTGAATGTTAGCTGAATCGAGCGTTTGCTCGAGCCCTGCCCGATCGCTGTCACTGATCAGGTGACCATCCATGGGCAGCAGCGTCAATCGAGTCCCCTGAACGTCCGGATCAGCCACCCAATGCTCTACAATGCGCTTGAGTCGATCACTGTCACCATACGACAGGAGAAACACCTCGCAGATCGCATCCATATCCGTTTCGATCGTCAATGTGGATGCTGCGCTGATGACGCTGTCGGCAGACTCGATCAGTCCTCGCTGTATCAGCACATCGAACATGCGGCTGACTGCATCGGAATTGTCAGCCAGATCAGGTAGTTCCCTGAGGATGCGCTGGATATGACTCGCCCTCGTATCAAACTGCTTGCACTGCCCCATGGCTCTTAGAACATCGAGTGTCATGACGTGAGCTTCGCCATTATCGTAGCGATGAAAGATCGCTTCTTCATCTGACAGCGTCGCCACCCTGCCTTCAACACTGGCCCACAGCCAGTCGTTGCCATGGTCGCGCGCAGTGATCGAGTCTTTGAGTGGTTGAATATTGCTCATCGGGTTCTCTTGCTTGGATCAATTGGGACGACCGGAAGGAATCGCCGATTCAGGATGATAGTTTCAGCAGTCGCCTGAGCCAACGGGGCACTCGCTGAAGCTGCTGCTGCAATCGTTCATTGCTCGCCTCCAGTTCAATCAGGCGTGCTCCGGACTGCATATTGATTCGAATTTCATGCTGGTAATGAGCATAGACACTTTCACTTCGGTCCTGAAACAACATCAGTTCGCTCAACCCTTCTGGCAGATGGGATGCCTGACGAGCGGCAAGCATCACAAAATACAGTGGATCAAGTTCGGCTGGGCCCGCAGTCGAGCCATCTTCATCGATGACCTGCCAACTGGCTGTGTTGAAGTCCGTCTGATGCGACTGATCCAGCGCATACAGTGACGAAATGAATCCCAGTTTCTGCGCATACAATCGTTGATGGGTAAAATGGACACCAACGGTAGACTCGAACTCTTCTCGATACAGCTCTCTGACATGAAACTCATTGCGATAGCCAACAGCATCGCTGTAGGTTGCCTTGTCCGGTGAGGAGATGATGACGAATCCATCTGGCCGCAAGACTCGATCGAATTCGCACATCATCGATGCATGATCGGAGAGGTGTTCAATGGTTTCAAATGAGACCACCACATCCACACTGTCAGCAGGCAGATCGATTGCGGTGGCATCACCATGTCTGAACTGAAGCCTGGACTGGCTGCCATACCGAGCAGTCGCATGCTGAACCGCTTCATCGCTGATATCCATGGCTATCACACGCTTCGCCGAACGCGCCAGCAGCGAGCTGCCATAGCCCTCTCCACAGGCTATGTCCAGCACCGTCTTGCCAGCAAGCAAGCGGCCCACGATCGCATAACGATGCATGTGCTCGTACCATATTTCTCGAACACATTCAGGAGTAAACCTCTCGCCAGTAAAGGGCAGAGATTGGTTCATGTCAGATGCCTCCTGAAGGCTCAGTGACGACGCTATTTCCAGGTCAATAGCCTCTCTGATGGGTCGTATTGGATCGGTCTGAATGAACTCAGCCACTCGTTGCTCGTAGTCAGGGTATCGTTGAATGAGTTTTTTCAGGTTCTCACCGCCCGGCTGGTGTTCAGTCTGTGCAAACGATTGACCGCCCTGATGTGCCACGAAGGTATCATCACAGAGTACGTTTCGCCATCCAGCCATTGATGCTCGCATGCAGAAGTCATTTTCCTCGCCATACCCGGCGCCATAAGTCTCGGCATCGAACAAGCCCAGCTCATCCAGTGCACGGCGGCGGATGAACATGCAGAACCCGACGCCTGTGGGCAGATCTGGATATTGCCTTGAACCCGTCCGTCTGACCGCGGCTGCAACCACTGAGACTTTTTCCGGCATGGGATTGACCTGACAGAAGAGCGGATAGGAACATATTTCGGCATTGTTTGAAAACGGGGTAACGGTGGCAATCTGCGCATCGCTTCTTGCGCATCGCTGCAGTCCATCGATCCAGCCTTCGCTAACCACCGTGTCAGAGTTGAGAAGAATCACATCCGTATCGAGCTGAGCCATTCCCTCATTCACGGTTTTAACGAAACCCTGATTGAGCGTGTGCTCAATCAATTGCCAGCCTGGCCGCAGGGCCAGTGCACTGGCGATGACCTGATCAACTGCGGGGTCATCGGAGGCATCATTGATCAACAAGACTGGCACTGAATCCGAAGTGTATTGAATCACTGAATCAAGACAGCGCCTGAGTACGTTCGCCGCCTTGTAGACTGGAATGATGATAGCGGTCATTCGCTTCGCCACTGGTGGGCAACACGCAAGGAACCAAATGCTCGTGAGCGCCCTGGTATGCGAAATGATCGGTCAACCAGATTCGATACCAGCCCATCGGTCTCATCCAGAATCACCGCATCCAGAGTGTAGTGACCTGGTAGCAGATCAGAAAACGACCAATGTGTTCTGAGGACGTGGGGCTCATCTTGCGCCCGTCGGAATTGCTCCTCAGCGTTCAGGTTCTGACAGCAAATGAGCTGACCATCCGTCCCGTACACTCGAAACCGAAAGCGCCAACCAGCTTCCAATCGCTGCTGGCCAGGCCAGGACATCCGAAGTACATTCGTTTCGTTGATCTGGATATCATCAAGACTCGCGCATTTCTGATGGTCCCATATGGCCTGATCAAGCTGAATAGCTCGATGATCGATGCTATTCAGAGATTCACCATGTTGTTCCAGGGACTGACGATGATAGGCCTGGCAAACTACAAAGGCATCTCCTGAAGCAAGCACTTTTCCTTGCTCCAGCCACATCGCTGATTGGCACAGCTTCTGGATGTGATACGTGCTGTGAGAGACCATCAGCAAGGTTCCACCTGAGGACAGATAGTCCTCGATCCAGGTGATGCATTTCTTCTGGAACGACTCATCCCCAACTGAAAGCACCTCATCGGTTATCAGCAAATCAGGTTTGAGGGCCGTCATTAGCGAGAACCCAAGCCTTGCCTGCATCCCGGATGAGTAGGTTTTGACCGGTTGATTCAGTTCTGCTTCATCCAATCCTGAAAACTGAATGATATCTGGCAGCAGAGAGATGATGCCCTCATCACTGACTCCGTAGAGTGATGCGGCAGATTTGAGATTATCGATCCCGGAATACTCGGGATGAAAGCCACCTCCCAGCTCCAGCATGGCGGCCACCAACCCTCTGCAAACAATCTGACCTTCAGTAGGATGCAGCACACCGGCAATCAATTTGAGCAGCGTGGATTTACCGGCACCGTTTTCGCCAATAATGGCCATTGATTGCCCCGGCTCTATGACCAGGCTGATCTGATCCAGCACTCTCTCTACGTGCCGATCTGCGGATCGGGTCAAGGTATGCAGCAATCCCAGTAGTCGGTCCCGCCTCGTGGTCGTTCTGGGGTAGTCCTTGCTGACATCACTCAGAGTGACCAGAGGCGTCACAGGAAATCCTCGAATCGAGTACTGAGTCGATTGAAATACCACCACCCGGCCACTAGCAACAGGACCGCTGTTGCAGTCATGATCAGCATCGTTGACAGCTGTGGCCATTGCCCTGTCAGCAGGCACTCTCTGATAGCTGTCATCACATGGTGCAATGGATTCAGCTCGAACCACTGACGGTATTGGTCTGGAATCTGTTCGAGCGTATACAGAATAGGTGTCGTGAAGAACAGCAGCATTAGCAGCGCAGTGAGCATATGCGCCAGATCACGGATAAACACCTGCGTGGCCGATACAAACAGAGCCAGCGCAGCGGTGAACACAAATAGAATCAACAGCAGACACAACACCACAGGAAGCATGACCCAGTGAATGGTAGTGCCGCTGATTTGCAGTAACAGTAAAATGACGAGGTAGCCGGCCAGGTGCAGTACAAAGGAAGCACTCACATCGGAGAAGACCAGAATATGTCGCGGTAATGCAATTTTGCCGATCAATTCACGATTGGACGTGATCGATTGACAGCCCTTGCTCAGGGAGTCGGAAAACATGAACCAGGGCCAGAACGCAACGGCCAGATACGGAATGAACCCGGTGGCATCAAATCCGGGCAATTCTTTGACTTTGAGAATTTCCACGAAGACAAACGAGTAGACTGCCAATAACATCATCGGCAGTAGCAACACCCACAACAGTCCACCCAGACTGCTCAAGTACTGTTCTCGAATTTGCCGGTTCAGCAGGTTTTGAAACAGCGTGTACTGAACCTGCAACTGTCCCCTGCTCATGCTATCGTCACGCTGCTATCCCGCCTGGATCACTCCTCGTGCCCCGGAATAGTCCCATCAGCATAGCGTGTCCGTAATAATTCGATCGCCTCTGCATTAAATTCCATTGCAGGACCACCCGTCGAAAAACTGTCGATATAGTCTTCACGTGCCTTTTTCAACTGTTCTTTACGCATGCCTGCCATCATCTTATCTTTGACCTCTTCAAAGCCTTGCTGACGGGCAGGCTCTTTTTCACGCAGCATGATAATATGGTAGCCAAATTTGGTCTTCACGATGTCGCTGATTGGATCGTCTTTGCTGAGGGCAAAGGCAGCCTTTTCAAAACTTGGGACCATATTTCCTCGCACAACCCGTTGTAATCGACCCGCGTTATTAACCGCCGATGGATCTTCTGAGTACTCTGATGCCAACGCGGCAATATCTTCACCGTCTACAACACGTTGACGCAAGGATTGTATCCGTTCCAGAGCCTCCTCATCGGTCCGATCATCAACGGTAATGAGTAGATGAGAGACATCCACCGATTCCGGTAACACATATTGCTGTTTGTAAATCTGGTATTGCTCTTTTGCCAACGGTTCCAGGTCAGGCAAATCCATGTTAGCCAGATGTGTTTCGATCAGATGCTTGCTCATTAGCTTTTCAATGGCCTGCTGTATCTCTCGCTGAACCAATGGGTCTTCACCAATCATCGCCGCCTGAGCTTGCCTTGACATAATTCGATGCATCATCAGCGTCTTGATATATTGTTGGATACGGACAGGATTATCCAACACGCCTGCTCGTGTGGCTGCCGGCACGTTGTTCATTACCGCATCGATATCCTGCACATCAACGGATACATCACCCTGTTTTACAAGATACTCTTCTGCTCCGACTGGTGATAGTTGCACTGCTACTAATATCAGCAGCAATCTTCTATTCCTGAAATTCATATTCTTTTTTTCTCCACAAAAAAACTGTAGATTGCAAGCAATCTACAGTTAGCTCAAATTTTACAAAGCGTTTGGCTTGTCAGTTCGTTGGTTTAACTAACCATCCACAAAGACCTGTACTATTCGTACAGCTAGTCGTACTTGGATCGTCTTCTGCTGCATTGATTGCATTCAGAAAGTACTGCTGTCCTTGTTCAAGCACGCACGAATTTCCAAAAGGTGAGTATGCCCAGTTAAAGGTACCCAGTCCCTCCATTCTACAGTTACCGAGTGCTGAAGAAAAATCACCAGGGCAACGTGAGATGGAGACTGTCAACAAGCCATTTCCAATCGCTGAAGGGTCATACGAAAATCCACCAGCAAGACGATCACAACCTGCCCCTGTGCACAAATCTCCAGTATTAAAGCCGATAGCAACATACTGATTAGGTATCATGCGTCCAACAATATTTACATTGGATAGTCCGGGCCACATGTCTCCGAAAAATCCTTCAAAGTTGTTGACCACATTTACCCCTGCGGTAAGCCCGACTCCCAATGGGTTATTCCGAACGGTGCCAACAGGAGGTGGTGCCGTAGCCGCGCAATCAGCTGGTGGGTTGAAGCCTGCAAAGTTGCCGCCGCCGCCAGTACTCTGAATGCTGATTGTCGCAGTCTCACTTACTTCCTGTGTACCACTTGCATTACTGCAAAATAACTCCAGCGTCAAGTTGCTAGTCAAATTCGTTAAGGTAGTCGTAACTCCTGAATTAGACACGTTCGTTGACCGCCAGGCAGCATTGCCCTGACGGGCCTCGCAACTTTCTGCAAATTGATGCGTCCATCTTACCGTGGCATTCCCGCCGGATGGAACGGTAATGGCGCTTGTATTGTTATTGGTAAATATCAAACTAGCCGTAGGTAATGGGACGTCACTTTGACACATCAGATCACCATCAGTGCTGGTTACGGTAACATTCCCGTTTGCCTCTACAATGACCTGTGTGTTCGAATCTAGATCGATGGCATTTCCATCAAGG
Organism: Oceanospirillales bacterium; assembly: GCA_003233095.1. Taxonomy (GTDB): domain Bacteria; phylum Pseudomonadota; class Gammaproteobacteria; order Xanthomonadales; family SZUA-38; genus SZUA-38. Next base: position 9,943 of record QIKT01000091.1, read on the forward strand.
ATGAGCTGCTGTGCAGCAACGGTTGTTGACAGTGTGATGATCACTGAAATTATTATTCTTTTTATCCAAAGCATGATTTCTTTACCTCGACAGTGATTATGTACAGATAGATTATCAACATTTTTGATTGCATTTGATCAAATTCCAATGCGCGAAAGCTGATGCATCATACCTCTTGATCTGTGTGAGATTACATAAATCTCCGTTAATATCTTGTTAATCCAAACGCAAAAGAGCGGAGCCATTTGGCCCCGCTCTTGTCTTCTTTATCAAACGACCTAAGTTACAAGTCGATGATATCTCTATCAGATTTATGACGGAACAAACCAGCATAGTTAGCAATGGTCGTCGCGCCGAAATTGTTGTTCTTCAGCACTTGAGCAGAGAAACCAGTCACGGGAAGTCCCGAATAGACATCTCCATCTTCATCGGTCAATGTACGACCCGCTTGTGCAGCGAAATCGATTGAAACCCAACCGTTCTCAAAGACACCACTAAAGGTGCTTTCGATCAGAGAAGCGAATATACCACTACCACCACCGAGTCCATCATCAAATTTGACGGTGTTAACTTCAAAGCAGAGTTGTCCACCAGTGGCTCCACCTGGAGCTGGAGGAGAGAATCCGCCGCCGCCTATGAATGGCTGTTCTTCTTCACGGTTATAGATCTGGAAGTCGAAGATTTCACAAGCGCCATCTCCAGCCGCATCCTCCTCACTGAATATATCGGTGAATGGCGCGCGTGCATTCATACCAACGATGACTTCGTCAACGTACGCATTCTTGGTTGGGAAGGTGATTACCCATTCAGTCGACGCATCCAAAGAGGAATCCAAGGCATATTCGTTGTAGATTTCGTTATGCATGTAGACCGCTGAAACAGCATCAATTCCACGGTCCCAGTCAGAACTGACTGCCAGGCCTGTTGCCGGATCGAACACGATACTGTTCACAAATCCATCAGCATCAGAGTCAAAGTCGGCATTGGAAAGAGATGGCTGCGTGCTACCTGGATTAGTGTGCGTAACAGTCTCAAAAAATGCGTTGATCGCATCAGCGTCGAAAGACACCTGGGTTCCTTCTCCGCCATTAATAATACTGGCTGAACCAAACAAACCGCCCGCTGGTGGATCTGTGTCGACGTTAGGATCGGCTACCCAATACTCACTAGCAAGCGGCACGCCTGGGGTGCGTTGTCCCCATGCAGCGTTGAGCTGTTGGCAATTATTAGGAATACCGCCAGTGTGTGTGGCTGCGCTAGCAGAGTCGTTCGCAGTATCATTGTTGATTTCAGCCATCTCGATCATTTCGAAGTGACCTTCGCGGGCTCGCGTCAAGCTATCAGGGCCTTCGTCGTTATTGGCGCCGGTGTACTGAAAGTTTCTGAACGGGACGTATCGATCACCACTACCAAGCACTGGCAAAGGAGGTGCCAGAGCGGTCTGACCAATGATGTCCGGAACGGTGCATGAGTTGTCGCGGGTGACCAGGTTACCAGGGCCGTCATCGCTGATGCTGAATATCGAAGCTGTCCATACATCAAACGGCGACAGGTACAAGTTAAAGTCAAGAACCTCACGTGAGTTCCAGGCTTCCAGGTACCGGACTTTGACTGCTTTGACACGGTCGGTAGTGTTAACGATCGATAACAATGTCTGGTTACCGCCATTAACAGTGAAGTAGGGATAAATCAAAACCTGGCCAAGGCCGTCTTGGTTCAGATTAACCGCATTAGCAATACCAGCAAGACCAGCGACACCGCCGATTCCTGCCATTACCGCTGTCGTTAAGGTTCTTCTTTTCATTTAAACACTCCTAACACAATTTATACAGGGCTTAAGCTTAGAGCTCCTAATGTCACACTCTTATTACGATCAATGCCGCATTTATTGTGCGTACATTAGGCAAGAGCGTTGACATGGTACGATAATTAAATCACCAAATCAAACTTTATTTCGACAGGAAAGAGGCAAGGGATTGCGATTGGTCATTGCGTGATACTCCCCCGTTCTCTACCACTTATCGCAATGCAGAGGATGAATGATTTCAGAGGAATCTGCAAGCCCTTTGGGGCGCTCAATGGCCACTTTCTGCGTTTCTTTGTTGCGAGCGGCTCGATGGTGTTGCCAAAAGGGATGATTTACCCCGCTCCAGCGTCAGCAGAATCAGTATTGCCAGCATCCAAGAATTGACGCTCCATAACAGATAGCGAATTTCGGCGCTCGGTGCCAAAATCATCAATGACAGGGCGTGACCGACGCCTGACAAGCACACAATGAGCGCAGGAACGGCCCCTGCTCGTTGCCGAAACAGCCCCAAGCACAGAATCAGACTGATCAGCAGATAACTCCAGGGTTTGAACAAGGGCGATTCAATCACTGCATCCAGGCCTTTGGACAGCGCCTGATGCAGAGCACTTTGATTCATAGCATGAAACGGATTGTCGCGGTAAGGGGTCAGCGCCCGAACCCGATAAACCGTTTCCGGCTTGGTTGGATCATCCTGCCAGCGAAGCAATTCTGCAAAGACCTCCAGCCGGTGTTCCAGATAGGCACCCGGAAAGCTCACCCATAAGTTGAGCCAGGCCTTGCGAATGGCAGCCTGTTGCTCCGAGCTGTACGGTTCCCAAAGACCTGAATGCAGTTGATGCGTGAGCACGGGTACGTTTGACCAGGCAGGCACATACGCTGACAGGGTCTGCTCGTTCATCTTCTCATTCATGGCGGTGAAGGCTGGCACCAGGTTTTGCTGCTCGCGGACCGAGACTCTGGCCAGATCCCAAAGTGCCACGCTGGGAAACAGCGACTGTTGCCGCGCATCAGTGAGAGATTCGATGCTGATGCGAGCACCTGCTGCCAGCACGATGGCGCTCAGACCAATCAACAGCGGCTTGAACAAGCTGAGTAGATTAATTTGCCCAGTTTGTCGTCGCGGCCAACGGCCCCACGGAATCCAGAACATAACGATCATCACGCCTGCTGGAATCACCGCATCCGGGCGAAACAGGGTGCTGGCGGCAGCACAAGCACTGGCGGCCAATCGCCATTGACTGCGGTGTTCCGTCGACTGTACAGCGCGTAAAAAGAGTGCCGTTGCCCAGATCAGGCAGTTGAGCATCAGCACATCTTTCCAGATGTGAGGCACGATCAGCAGATTGAAGGGCCACAGACCGAAGACCAGCATGATCACAGCCAGCCAGATGGGCGAGAGTCCCTTCAACTGACAAAATAACACCCACAGGCCAGACCAGAACATCAACACCTGCAAAATAAACATGCCGCCCGGTCCGGGTAGCCAGTGATCGAGTCCTTGCCAGATCAGCGTCATCGTCACCGGTGACATACTGAAGTAATCCTGGTGTCTTAACTGCCAATATTGAAAGGCCGAATCATGACTCATGTAGCCTGGATAGAAGGCGACCAGATACAATCCAACGCCTGTCAAGGCTGCCAGACCGGTCACGCCCCAAGCAGATTGGACTGGGTCAGTCCTGCCCATCGAATCCACTAACTCACTGCTTGACAGTTAAGATCGCTTAAGAGCACAGGACAGTGATCAGCTCTTCGGGACGAAGTACCAGATGCCGTCGCTTTGAATCCAGTTTTCCGTGAGCAGCTGGAATGCAGTCTGCTTCCCCACGCCGGGCATATGCGTGTTCACCTCAAAATCAAGAAATACATCCGCTTTGCACAGCGTTTCAGATTCACACTCCTGACCGGTGTGCTTGCCTGCCAGCCAGTTGACGGTTTTTTGGTACATGCGACGTTCGTAAGTGACATCGTCAATGACGCCACGGAAGCCCGGCGACAGATAGCGATAGGCGATTCTGAAGTTTTTCGATGCCAGGGCGTCCCAGCGTTCGTTGACGCGCTGCTCGAGACTGACGCCCTCGCCAGCCTCCTCATTTTTGGACGAAGTCGTGCTACAGCCGAATAACAGGCTGGTTGATAGCATGAGAAGGATCAAAGAGTTTCGATTAGTCATGGGGTTCAGTTCCTGTTTTTCTGGCTACCGATGCCCAGGCTGCTGCCATAGATCGGTTTGATTTCCCTGAGCTTGTCACGATACTCAGCGGTGATGTCTTTCGCTTCTTGCGGGTTGGAAATGACCGTCGGCGTGATGGTCACCAACAATTCCGTACGCGAGGATGTCGTTGAATTGCGCCCGAACAACGCACCCAGCACAGGAATACGCGACAGCCCTGGCACTCCGGCCCGGCCCACTAGTTCGGTGGCACGAATCAAGCCCCCAAGTACGACTGTTTCGCCACTCTGAACGGCAATCTCGGTATCAATACTGCGTCGAGCAACCGAGACATTGCCGTTGGCATCAGGCGCGCTGGATGGCTGGGAGAACTCCTGCTGCACTTCCATGAACACCATGCCACCGGGATTGACACGAGGCACGACGTTCAGGATCACACCGGTGTCGCGGAACTGCACGCGGGAGGTCGACAGATTCGAGCCCGTGCCGGTATTGAATACTGGTGAGTTGACCGGAATCTGATCACCGACGTTGATATTGGCTTCGCGATTGTTCAGAACCACCATCGATGGCGCCGCAATCGTAGTGACTTCACTGGCTGAATCAAGAGCGGTGACCATGGCACCAATGTCTGCACCGCGAATCAGGTAACTCAGACCTGCGCTGCCGAGCGTTCCCGAGCGGAAGTCACTGATCGTACCCTGACTGTCAAACAGACCTCGCGTACTGGGTACGCGAGCAGGTGGCGTACTGGGTACGCGAGCAGGTGGCGTCCCAGAAGGCTGCAGGGCAAAGTCGTTCAGCGCGCTCTGCAGAAACCAGTCAACGCCGTAGGACAACTCGTCGTTGAGGACCACTTCAAGAATATTGACCTCGATCAAGACCTGCAAAGGCATGGTATCGAGCCGTTTGATGGCAGACTCTACCGAGTCATACTGTGACGGCGTTGCACGGATCAGCAGCGAGTTGGACTCTTCAACCGCAATGATGCTGATGTCTTCGCCACCGGCCAGAGAGACTCCTGAATTCTGGGTCGTGGCCGTATTGTTCTGTGTGCGTTGTTCCTGAGCGCTGCTGCGACGATCATTGATCGAGGTAATTTCACCTGTTTCAAGGCCTGGCGCAAAGGTGTTCGCTTGAGTACTGCGCTGTGATGAGCCGCTGCTTGAGCTGTTGCCGAATACAGATGACAAGGTATCGGCAAGATCGGCTGCCCTGACGTGCTTGACCGGATAGACATAGAGCCGCTCACCCGCTTCACTGCCACCTCGATCCAGGCGCATGACCCATTCTTCGGCTTTCTTCAGATACTCGACCTGCGGGGTAATCACCAGCACGGCATTGAGTCTTTCGATGGCCATGAAACGAAACATGCCGGCCAGGGGCGTGCCCGAGGCATCGCCAAAGACCGCTTCAAGCTCAGTCACGACGGTAGCCACTTCCACCCGCGCAATCGGATAGATGCCGACGGACATGCCAGCCAACCAATCCACGTCGAACACCTCGATGGTCTTCTGATAGTTCATCAGCTCCTGCCGAGTGCCCGCCATAACCAGCATGTTGCGGGTATTGTCGACCGAAATAATCGAATTCGATCGCGCATAGGGTTGCAACAGCTTTTCCATTTCGGTGGGCGAGATATACTTGAGTACGTAAGCACGGACTTCAAAACCGCGCTGACCGGCCATGGGGGCGGTAGTGATGGTCAGTTGCCCAGGGATGGCCTGTTCAATCGGCACGATGTGCCAGCGGTTTTCCAGCCAGACAGCCGCGGCATTGTTCCAGGACAGCAGCATGTCCAGAATCGGCATGATTTCATCGGTCGTGACCGGCTCGGAGGTTGAAAAGGTGACATTGCCCGAAACACCTGGCGAGATGACGTAACTTTCCTGACGCAGGTCACCCAGAATCAGCTTGACCACTTCCTGGAGCGCTTCACCCTCGAAGTTGAAGATTACCTCACCGTCACTGGGTGGGGCGCTCGGACGCGTGGACACTGCCTCGGTGTTGATGAACTCACCGGTTCCCTTGACGATTTCATAGCTGGCGCGCTGCTCTTCCATGGCCGCTTGCTCGGCCTCTGCTCCGGTCATCTCGATCGACTCGGAGCGTTCAGCCATGATGGGTTGTCCATCGGCGTCAACGCCGTGAAACGACGAGCTGTTGGTCGTTTTGGTCGTTGGTGGCGGAGTGCTGGCACAAGCGGCCAGAAGCCCGGCGCACAGGCTGATGATCCAGATTCTGTAGTGTGTCATGGTGCGGTAATGCCTTTGCTATGTTTGGTGGTTGAGAGTTGACCGCGCTCAGCGCTGGCCGTCCTCATGGCTTTCTCTGCGTCGAGCAGCTTCCTGCCTCAGCTGGGCACGGCGCTCTGCCACGCGGCGACGAATTTCTTCGGCACGAGCCGCACGAGCGACGGCTTCAGTGTCATCTTCATCATCAACTTTTTCGGTCGGCGTATCGATTATCTGAGCCTGTTGAGCCTGTTGAGCCTGCCGTGACAGGTTGACCGGAGTTCGTGGTGGTGGCGCCTTGCCACCAACCATGGCCTTGGTATGGACTTCAAGGTCTAACGGAACACTCTGGCCTTCCTGATCGGCAAAAGTGACCGATCGAGGTTCAATCGAGGCGATGGTCCAGGAACCATACTCACCATCCAATGGCATGCCCTCTTTGATCCGCATGGTTTCCTTGGTCTTGTTGTCGGTCAGCGTGACCATTTTGACCTCAGGGGTGATCACGATGCCGCGGACCGTGACGTCAAGTTCGACAACCTCTATCAGCGGGGTGGTGCCATCATCACATTCAGGGCGTGCATCCTCTGGCTCACAATCGGTGACCACAGGCGGTGGCGCAGGTCGGCGATCATCATTGAACAACGGCCGTTCAACCACGACCAGATAGTCGTCTTGCTGCAATGCATCTCCAAGTCCACGTCCGACAGCAACATCAGGGACCTGCCTGGCTTCAGGCGGCAGACTGTCAACGCCCTGCCCGACACCGCTCTGAACCAGTGCAATCAACCCACCCAACAAGGTGCAGCTGCCGATCAGGCCGAACATGGTGGCTTTTCCAGGCGTCATGCTCATGTCGCATCGCCCGGCTGGCGGATGTATCCATACATGTCAAAGCGGACATCCAGATACTGGGTGGTCACCATCTGACGATTCTGACGGACTCGCGAGGTTTGTCGGTAGATCGAAAAGTTGTCAAAGAAGATCAGTGGCGACTGGGTTTCCATGGCATAGAGAATCTTGAACAGATAATCAACCTCACAGCGCAGTCGAACCTTGTTGACCACTCGCTGATACCGCTCCTTGCCACTGACCCGTGTGTTGGGTGAGTTGGAGGTAATCTTGCATTGCTCGGAATTGTCGCCGGCATGCTCATCAATCAAGCCCTTGAGTCGGGAGGTCAGGGACGCCGAGGCAAGATTGACATTTTCCTGTGGCAGAAAGCTGGAGCTTTCTGACTGGGTCTGTTCCAGTAGGTTGATCTGCTGCTGCAGCTTCGGCCCCATCTGGATCCAGCCCTGATTCTGAGCTTCGGTCTGCTGCAAGGTTGCGATCTGCTCGGACTGCTCGCCGCGCTTGACCACATACCAGTGGAATCCCAACCAGTAGATCGCAATCAGCACAATACCCAAGAGCATGAACGCAAGAGGCTTCTGTTTTTCCTTATCGGGCAGCAACTGTGCCATCGGTGGCTTCCTCTTTCTCTGGGATGACAATATCCATTTTCAATCGGAACCGCTCTTTGCCAGCGGCCCCTGCAGTAATGGCCCCATCTACGGTCACATTCGTCAACAGTGGGGAATCTGCCAGGATCGCGATCAGCGTTTCGGCCTTGGGCGCTTCGCCATTCAAGCGGAGAACATTCCGGGTCAGTTGAAATCGGCTCAACCAGACTTCGTCCGGCAGTCGAGTCGTAACCTCGCGCAGCAGCTCGACGGTTCGAGCAGACTGGCTGCGCGTCTTGCCAAGAAATTGCGCAGCCTCTTGAGTGTCATCCAGCTGTTGGCGCAAGCTGCGAACCTGAGCCGAATCGCGACGTGCCTGATCGACCTGCGCCTGAAATTCCTCAATCTGCTGACCGCGAGACCCGATCGACAGCCACATCAGACTGTACAACAAGGCGATAAACAGACCGCCAAACATCATGTTGAGCCAGAACTGGCGTTGATTGTGTTTGGCCCGCTCATCGGGTTCGAGCAGGTTGATACCATGAGCCTGAATGGCCACAGGGTCATCATCGCTGGGCGTGCTCTGTTCGACCGCTTCGATCACATCGACTGCATCCAGGGGCAAGCCTCGCTCCTGTGCGACGCGGATCAGAGGATCGACATTGGCCGCCAGTGCATAGACCAGCTCGACCGGCAACTGGCCACTACTGGCATCAGCCAGAATGCGCACGTCAAAACGAACCTGCTCCCGGGTGAACGGCGTGTATCGATCCATCTCGAAGCCGATGACCTGACGAAGATTGTCTGCCACCGCTTCAGGCACTTTTCGCTCGACGGTCAGTACCTTGTCCGAGTCCAGCAACAAGACCACCCGCACTTGGTTGTCGGTGTATCGATTGAGCAACTGGGCAATTTGCTGGTTGGCAGTGGCCGGCTCATCATCCAGACCGATTCGCTTGAGCGCCTCACCTTTGACCTGCTCGGAGAAGATCAGCTCATTGTCGTCGACCCAGACATACAGATGGGGTTTTTGTGGCGCCAGAAATTCACGCATACCAACCGGCAGACCGGATAACAATTCGGTCTTCCACCAGGCGAAAAAGCGTCCAGCTGACTTGACAGCAGGTTGTTTCTTCAGTGAATTGACAAGTGTTTCAAACATAAGGCGTAGCTTGCTCAGGAATCCTTCCAGCGGATGATCCGAAACGGTCGTCCTCTGATTGCGCCACCGGGTCGAATGGTGGCTTCCAGTTCTGCCCAGGTGCCGTTGGGCAGGGTCGCGCGCGACCGGATACTATACGTGTAACTGCCTGCCCGTGCCACCGCTTGGGTACCGTCAGGGAGTATGGGCAATGGGACACCGAATTCTTCATTCTGTTCCCTCTGGGTAATGAAATCAGTGATCAGATCCGGCGTCATTCCCTCAAAAGTTGCCAACACAGTTTCAGGTGCAAATGCAGGATCCGGGCGAGCCCTGGAGGAGAACACGGTGATCGAGGGTTCGATCTGTTCATACAGATCAAAATCCATGCCCATGACCTGCTGAACCTCGGTGACGGTATCAAACGGATTGTTCTTTGCGCCATAGGGAAAACCAGCCGATTCGTAGTCGTCATCTTCGGCGCCATAGACGCGTACCAGGTCATCGGTATCACGCCAATCCAGCACCGCGTCAACCAGCTCAAGAATCTGCTGCTCATCCTCCAGTCCAATCGATTCGAACAGGGAAATAAGGGTATCTTCGTTGGCCACATTGATGTCGATCTTGCCACTTTCGTCAATGATCGAGATATCCAGCATCGTCTCGCCGAAGGGCACTTCGTAGCTTCGGCCATCGGCAAACCAGCGCAGCTCGACGTCCGGGTTACGTAGTTCGAATACAGCTCGGTGCAGACCTGCCTCCGCGGCGTACCAGGCTGTGGTGGTATTGAACAGATGCCTGGACTGGATGATCTCGGTGCGCACCATGCTGCTATAGGTACCCACCACGATGGCGAGCAGCGCGCTAAACCAAAGCACCAGAATCAAGGCGACGCCCTGTTGTCGCTGCATGAGGGCTCTCATTGTTCGGCCTCCCGATTGGCTTCATTGTTCCGTCGGACAGCGTCAGGGGTGATCCGATTGTCTTCGCTCGAACCACCGCCTGGAATCAGCAGATTGGGTGCCGTTCGCGTGGTCATTCCGTCAATCAGCGTCGCGACATTCATGGTGGGCCAGAACAGACGAGATTCACGCTCCATTTCCAATTCGATTCGGACCACCAGCGGTGACACCGAAGGGTCTTCCCAGTCGTCGAGCCAGTCCGTTGGTTCCTGCTCATCATCGACGGTCATGTACTGAAAACTGCCCGATTCGATCTGGTCCAGCAACACCACCGGTGGACGATCCGGGTTATCCATCGGGTCACTTGCTTCGGTCGTGCCGAGTAACTGAAAGGCATACAACAACTCATAGCCCTCGGCGCTCCGCTCCAGCTTCAGTACCTGCTCATGCGGCCCGCCTCGGCCAAGATAGCCTGGCATCGGCGCAACCCAGCGCATGCTGTCATCACTGCCTTCGAAAATGATCACATTCGGAACATCATCCTGAGCGCGATCCTGATCGTCCATGATCAGGGGCAGAGAACGCGACAGCTGATCACGAAGAAACTGCTGCACCAGTCGTACCCGGTTGATTCGGTCGATGTAGTCCTCGCCACGGTCCACCGCTCGGGTGGATGTCCTCAGTCCGGAATAGGCAAGCACCAGAATCATCCCCAGCAGTACCATCGACAGCAACAATTCTACTAGAGTAAACCCGCGCTGTGCGCGCCTGCTCCACTGTGATCTTGAACTCATCAAGGCGCCACCGGCGCTGAGCGCAAGGTCTTGAAGACAGCCTGTCGCGGCTGACCAATAGCCTCGCCCCACAACACCGTCAGGTTGACCTGAAACAGATCGATGGTAGGAATTTCGACCCGACTCCCTTCGCTCTCAACTTCCCAGAGCGTGATGTCAATTTCCCAGGAATACTCATCATCAAAGTCCCCGCTCCAGTTGCCCGCCTCGACCGGTGGATCAATACCGACCAGGTCCATTCGAGACTGGGCCAACAAGGCTGCCTTGGTGAACTGTTCGGCCCGTGAGGTGTTTCGCATCGCACCGGACAGCACCTGCAAGGAGGTGGCAAATACCAGCGCAAAGACCACGAAGGCCGCCATGACTTCGAGCAGTGTGAAACCGGATTGTCGGGACATCATCGGAGGATGCATGATGACATCAGGACGGTTGCTCAAGCGTCATCTCACCGGTCAGCCAGGCAACCCGCAGCGTCCACTGGCGTTGCTTCACCTGCAAGGTGATGATGGCACCGGTGGAACTGCCATCCGGATAAAAGCGGACTTTGCCTGACGTCAGGTCCAGATCATCGGCCGCGGTCTTGAGGCTCACTTCCATGCCCTCGGGCAAGTCTTGCCAGTCCCTGTCGGCCGCCTGGTAACGGCGGTTCTCGATGTCCACGATTAGAAATTGTGCTTCACGACTGGCCACCGCCCTGGCGCGGGTATAGCGAAGTCCAGTCATCAGATCCTTGCTGGCCTGGCGGATTTTCACCGAGTCCAGCGAACGATAGATGGAGGTGCCCACCAGTGAGAACAGCAGTGCAGCAATCGCGAGCACCACGATCAATTCGATCAGGCTGAAGCCTTGCTGATGAGGTGCTTGAGTGCGCATTATTCGCTGACGATATCCTTGTTTGTGCCATCACCGCCAGAAACGCCATCCTCTCCATAGGAAACCAGGTCGTATGCTCTGCCATTTTCACCCGGCTTGCGAAACACCCAATCGTTGCCCCATGGATCTTTCATGATTTGTTTCTGGATATACGGACCTGACCAGAAGTCGGCATCACCCGGTTGTTGTACCAACTGCTCGAGACTGTCAGGTAGCCGTGTGGTGTCGAGCGCGAAAGAATCAATTCCTTGCTGGATGGTAATCAGTTGGCTGCCGGCTGCTTTCCATTTCGCACCGCCCATTCTGCCGAGCACGTTGGGCAACACAAGGCCCGCGAGCAAGCCGAGAATGGCCAGCACGACCAACAGCTCAATGAGGCTGAAACCGCTTTGGTTCGGGGAATAACGCATAGTGAACTCCATGGTTGATGGTTCAGATTCAGCCAGCCAGATCATTCAGACCCAGCATGGCCATCAGAATAGATAGCACAATGACGGCAATCAGTCCGGCCAGAGTCAGCGTGAGCATCGGCACAAACAATGCCATCAGTCGATCAATGGTGATCTTAACCTCGGTGTCATAATTGTTGGCGACCTTGAGGAGCATTTCATCAAGCTTGCCGGTCTCTTCGCCAACGTTGATCATTTGCAGCGCCAGACGAGGAAACAGTTTGGTTTCAGCCAACGCATGACCGAGTGCACCGCCGGTCTGGACATTTTGGGCGGCAACACCCACCGCATTGGCCATGACCGAATTGTTCAGCACCTTGCGGCCGATGGTCAGCGATGACAGCAGCGGCACGCCGTTGCTGATCAGGGTACCGACGGTTCGGGCCAGTCGCGCCATTTCCATTTTCGCAATCAGATCACCTGCCAACTTGATATTGAGAAAACGCTGATCCCAGCCCAAACGCGTGACCGGGTTGCGCAGCTGAGAGGCCATCCAGAAGAACAGGGCAAAACCCGCGATCAGGATCAGCCACCAGAAGCTGCTGATAAAGGTGGCCGTTCCAACCACAATCTTGGTAATCAGTGGCAACTCGGCACCCAGGTCTTCAAAGATGGGCATGAACTGAGGAATCACAAACATCATCAGCAGCATGACTGCACCAACAGCCAGCACCAGCAGAATGGCTGGATAGATCAAAGCCGAAACAACGGTGGCCTTCAACTGCTGGGAGCGATCCTGATATTCGGCCAGTCGCGCCAGTGTCACGTCCAGCGTGCCTCCAGACTCACCGGCCCGGACCATGTTGATGTAGAGCTTGGAGAAGACCCCGTGTTGAGCGCTGAGTGAATCGGACAGGGAGCTGCCGCCACGAACCTGGTCGCGCACGGCGTTGACCATCGAGCCCAACGCTTCGTTGTCGGCCAGATCACCCAGAATCTGCAGAGCTCGGTCCAGCGGCAGACCGGCAGCCATCAGTGAGGACAATTGGTCGGTAAAACTGACGATGTCCTTTGTCTTGACTCGCTTGACACCCTGAAACATGTCCAGCAAGCCGCCACCCAGTCCGCCGCCAGCTTCATCAGCCGAGACCGGAATGTTGCCCGCTTCCTGCAAACGCGCGATGACTTCTGCGGTGCTGGTCGCTTCCATATGGCCCTGGATCGTCTCACCCGATGCGGAAACTGCCTTGTAGCGGAACTGTGCCATCAGGATTCCTGGGTGACCCGCAGGATTTCTTCAATCGTCGTGACCCCTTCCAGGCATTTGATCAGTCCGTCCTCGTACATGGTACGCATGCCTTCGGAGCGAGCCTGTTCCTGAATATCGTTGGCATCTGCGCGCTGCATCACCATGCGTCTGAGCGGTTCGCTCATTTCGAGAAATTCGAGAATACTGCTTCGTCCATGATAGCCAGTGACGGTTTTTTCGGATGGCGCTGGGTTGTACAGAGTGATGTCTTTCTCATCGGTGAGCCGATCAAGACCAAGCTCCTTGATCACTTCAGGCATGACTTGATAGGGCACACGGCTGGTCTGGTCAAGACGGCGGACCAGTCGCTGACCGAGGATGCCATTGACCGTTGATACCAGCAGATAATCATCCACTCCCATATCGAGCAATCGGGTGATGCCGCCAGCGGCATCGTTGGTGTGAAGGGTCGACAGCACCAGATGTCCGGTGAGCGCCGACTGGATGGCGATTCGCGCCGTCTCCAGGTCACGCATCTCGCCGATCATGATTACATCCGGATCCTGTCGCACGATCGCCCGTAGCGCATTGGAAAAGGTCAGCCCGATCGAGGACTTGACCTGGATCTGGTTGACGCCTTCGAGCTGGTACTCGACCGGATCCTCGACGGTGATGATCTTGCGGTCCGGTGTGTTGATGTTCTGCAGGGCTGTATAGAGTGTGGTGGTCTTGCCCGAACCGGTCGGGCCGGTGACCAGAATGATCCCGTGGGGCAAGCCGAGCACCCGAAGAAACCGATCCAGCGACGGACCGTTAAAACCCAGATTCTCGAAGTTCAGTACCACGCTCTCGCGATCGAGTATCCGCATGACGACGCTCTCACCGTGCGAAGTCGGCACGGTTGAGACCCGAAGATCCAGCTCCTTGCCCTGAACCCTGAGCATGATGCGCCCATCCTGAGGCAATCGCCGCTCGGCGATGTTCAGCTTGGCCATGATCTTGATCCGGCTGATCACTGCCGCGGTGGAACTGGACGGCGGTGCCTCGACTTCCTGCAGCACGCCATCAATCCGGTAGCGCACCTTGAGCCGGTTTTCGAAGGGTTCAATGTGAATATCCGAGGCACGCGCTTCAACAGCGCGCTGCATGACCAGATTCACCAGACGAATGACCGGAGCTTCCGAAGCGAGGTCCCGAAGGTGTTCGACATCGTCTTCATCGGACGTCGCATTCTCGTCCAGACCTTCAATGATCTGGCCCATGGCCGACTTACCGCCGCCATAATAACGTTCGATGACATCATCGATATCCGAGGGCAGGCCAACGCTTGGGTGGATTGTTTTTCCAAGACTCATCCGGATCGACTTGAGGCTGTAGTCATCTTTTGGATTGGACATCAGCACTCGAACCGAATCGTCGTCTTCCTCAAACGGCACTAGCTGATGTTCACGCATGAATCGCATGGGCAACTCGACGCTGCTTGGCGGTACTTCAGGCAGCTCCTTGCCGGTTAAAAACGGCAACTCCAGCAAACTGGACATCGCCTCTGCAACGTCTCGCTCGGACACCAGTCCGAGACGAACCAGCAGCGACATCAGGGGGACATCACTTTCCGCGAGCAGTTTCTCGGCCTTGAGAATGTCACGCTCGCGGAGTTTTCCAGCCTCGACCAGATGCGCAACCAGCTGAGCTGCAAACTGATCATCAGTGCGATCGGAGGGAGAAATCTGTTCAGCGACGACGTCGTTCATGCAAGGGTTCCAGAATATAATGTGAGGACTGATAAGGTCGATCGGTCTGAGGCCCGAATGAACGGTGCAGTGTTCACCTGGGCCTCATGCCTGTAACAGACCACCAATCGGTCGATGAGTTCGTAATGAGCCACGATCATTTGCTCTTGGCGGCTGGCTGACCAAACACCAGGCCTTCGATAAAGGCTCGATTGAGCAGCACCCAGAGGATGGCGGGAATCACACCCGGAAACATCAGGTAACCGAACTGATAGCAAAAGGCAATCAACTCCGCTGGCATGTCCACGTGCTCCATGATCGCCATACCTGGCTCGCCCATTTTATGCGATAAATCCTTGAATACCTCGAACACGACACCCCAGACCATGATACCTGTGACCACCAGAAAACCGACAACTATATGTATGGATTTTTGCGTCAATGAGGTGGGCGCTGCCAGGATGAGCCCCACCAACATTGGCAGACCGTAGCCATAGATGAGTGGATTATAGGTCACCACTGGCATGGCAACCCGGCTATCGGTACTCTGCGCCGCCACTTCAGCGAGCACCATCTTGATACCGATATCGATATCATGACCATTGACTATCGAGGCGCCGAACTGATCTGGCCAGAACCCTGCCAGTACCCAATCGACGATCATGGCCGTAGGCCCCACGATGATCGGTGAGAATAGAAACCAGAAGACGAACGCCAACGGCAGCCACAGCAATGCAAGCAGCATGAACTCCCTCAGGGAGACGTCTGTGGTTGAGCTGGAAGGTGACTCTGTGTTCATGTCGTTTTTCCTGTAAAACACACTGGCTCTATTGTCATGCGTAACGGCCCTGCAAATCAATTCAGCCAGCGGCGACCGTTCATGAATAATTGCATCCATGGCGTGTACTGACCATCAGATTCGGGTGACCAGGACATCTGAAGCCGTCGAAACACCCGCTCGGGATGCGGCATCATCGCCGTGATCCGGCCATCGTCGTTGCACATCGCCGCCAGGCCGTTCGGCGATCCATTCGGGTTGGCCGGATAACTGGCCGCAACCTGACCCGACTGATCCACGTAGCGCATCACCTGCGATGGTTCGGACAATTTGACGTTGCCATTGAAATCAACGCGCCCTTCTCCGTGCGAGACAATAATCGGGTACTTGAGGCCCGACATTTCGTCAAACAGGATTGAGCGCGACTGTTGAACCTCGACCATCGTCAGACGCGCTTCGAACTGTTCGGATCGATTGCGAACGAAGCCGGGCCAACCATCACAACCGGGGATCAGCGGTGCCAGCGTACTGAGCATCTGACATCCATTGCACACGCCCAGTGCAAATCGTTGAGTGTTCTCGAAAAAGCACTGGAACTGTGTTCTCAGTGCATCATTCATCAGAATCGTTCGTGCCCAACCCTGACCGGCGCCAAGCACATCCCCATAGGAAAAGCCGCCGCAGGCCACCAGGGCATCGAATCGATCCAGGTGATGACGACCCGCCAGCAGATCGCTCATGTGCACATCCACCGACGAGAAGCCGGCGTAGTGAAAGGCGGCCGCCATTTCATTGTGTCCATTGACGCCCTGCTCTCGCAAGATCGCTATTCTGGGGCGTGAGCCGACTATTGCTGGAGGCGTGATTGTCTGGAGCGATTCGGACACCTCTGCGTACAGACGCGAGCTTTGATCAACAATGTCCTGATATTCCTGTTCGGCACACTCGGGATGATCCCGTCGTTGCTGCATGTGAAACGATGTCGCTGCCCAGCACTGCTGGAGACGCGTCATGGGCGATTCGAACAGTGCAAGACCGGCTTGTTCGATCACCACATGAGCATCCATGCGAGGGACGGCAACCTGCAGAGTCGACTCGGCAAGGTCATGCTGATCGAGAATTTGCTTGACTGCAGACAAACTGCGTCGCTCACACTGAAGCACCAGACCGATTTCTTCATTGAACAGAAAGGCGGCGACGTCGATGGATTCGGGGCAAGCAATACTCAGACCACAGCGTCCTGCAAACGCCATCTCCAGCAAGGTGGTGATCAGCCCGCCGTCCGAGCGATCATGACAGGCCTGAAGCAAGCCTTCCCTGTTGAGCGCCTGCACCGCATTGAACAGCTGCTTCAGGGGCTTCGGCTCAATATCAGGGACGCTCGCATCATCGGCTTGCAGCATGCCACCAAGAGTCTGC
Source organism: Oceanospirillales bacterium (assembly GCA_003233095.1). GTDB lineage: Bacteria > Pseudomonadota > Gammaproteobacteria > Xanthomonadales > SZUA-38 > SZUA-38. Next base: position 26,883 of record QIKT01000091.1, read on the forward strand.
AGCAGCGAAGAGCCAGCGAGCCGCATCTGATCGCCCATAGGCGCGACCAGCAGCAACATACTGTCCTGATGCGCTCGCAGCTGCGGCGTCAGACAGCCATCGACATTCTTGACCGCTGCAAAAGCACTGACAATAAGCGAGACCGGAGCCTGCATCTGTCGTGCAGTGCCCTGCTCATCCCAGAGTGTTGTCATCGATAGCGAATCCTTGCCAACCGGAATCGCAATGCCCAATTCTGGACAGAACTCCAGGCCGACCGCTTCGACGGTGCGATACAGGCGTTCATCCTCGCCGGGCTGACCCGCCGCAGCCATCCAGTTGGCAGACAAACTGATATCAGACAGGTCTGACAGCGGCACTCCTGCCAGGTTGGTAATGGCTTCGGCAACAGCCATTCGACCCGATGCAGGCGCATTGATCAGTGCCAGAGGCGTGCGTTCACCCATCGACATCGCTTCGCCGCTGAGGCCTTCGAAATCGTTCAACGTCACGGCACAGTCTGCAACGGGGACCTGCCAGGGCCCGACCATCTGATCGCGGTGCACCAGACCACCGACGCTGCGGTCGCCGATCGTGATGAGGAATTTCTTACTCGCCACGGCCGGGAACGCCAGCACGCGGTCAATCAGTTCACCCAGCTCGTGACCATCCCGATTGGCAACCGCAAGCTCAATCGATTGTGTTGAATCGGTGCGATGCAGCTTCGGCGAGCTTCCAAACAACAGATCCATCGGAATGTCGACTGGCTGGTTATCAAACAGTCGATCGTTCAGGGTCAACTGCATGGCCGAGGTGGCCATACCGACCACAGCAACTGGACAGCGCTCCCGCTCACACAAGGCAAGCACATCGCTCAGACGCTCCGGACTGACTGCCAGCACATAGCGCTCCTGAGCTTCATTGCTCCAGATCTGCATCGGCGTCAGCGATCGATCATCGCTATGAATTTCTCGCAGCTCCAATGCCCCGCCACAATCGGCATCGTGCAATAATTCCGGAATGGCGTTGGACAAGCCACCAGCGCCAACATCATGAATCGAGATGATTGGATTGGATTCGCCCTGACCCCAGCAGCGGTCAATCACTTCCTGACAGCGTCGTTGCATCTCCGGATTATCACGTTGCACTGAGCTGAAATCCAGCAGCTGGTCGCTGCTGCCCGAAGACATCGACGACGCCGCACCACCACCCAGACCGATCAACATGGCCGGGCCTCCGAGCACAATGACCGGTGTCTGATCGGTAAACAGCTGCTTGCGAGTTGCCTGAGGGCGCACACTGCCCAGCCCACCCGCAATCATGATGGGCTTGTGATAGCCATACCAGCGCTGGCCAGACTGTGCGGTTTGTTCGAAAGTCCTGAAGTAACCACCCAGAGCGGGTCGACCGAATTCATTGTTGAAGCCGGCCGCGCCGATGGGCGCCTCCAGCATGATGTCCATTGCCGAGGCGATCCGGTCCGGCTTGCCCGCAGAGGTCTCCCAGGGCTGAGGAAAATCGGGCAGATTCAGATTCGACACCGAGAAACCCGTCAGACCTGCCTTTGGCCGTGCCCCGCGTCCAGTCGCTGCTTCGTCTCTGATTTCACCTCCGGACCCGGTTGCAGCACCTGCATGGGGGGAAATAGCAGTCGGATGATTGTGCGTTTCGACCTTGATGGCAATGTGTGCAGTCTCACAGGTCAGCCCATAGTCACCACTGCTAATATCCGGCATCAGACGCTGGGCTGGCAGGCCTTCGATGATCGCCGAATTATCCGAGTAGGCCGTGATAATGCCATCGGGTGCGCATTGATAGGTGTGTCGTATCATCCCAAACAGACTGTTCGGCATGTCCTCTCCGTTCAGTGTCCAGGAGGCATTGAATATCTTGTGCCGACAATGTTCTGAGTTGGCCTGGGCAAACATCATCAGTTCGGCATCGCTTGGATTGCGACTGATCTGGCGATAGCGTTGATCCAGGTAATCAATTTCCTCGCCAGACAGCGCCAGCCCCAGATCCTGGTTGGCTTGCCGCAGCACCTCCAGACCCTGATCCAGCAGCGGCAACGTGGTGACAGGAGATTCACGCTGCTGCTCGAACAGCATCGGCAAGTCTGCCATTGATCGCATGACCGACTCGGTCATTCTGTCAACGAGTCTGGTCTGATGAAGCTGTGCATCTTCGACCTTCGCACCGGCAAATTGCAACAAGCGGCTGTGTTCAACACGCAGCACGCGATCAAGACCGCAGTGAGCGGCAATGTCTGTCGCCTTGCTGGACCAGGAAGAAATACTTCCCAGTCTTGGTACGATCAGTACGCTGTCGAGCGGCAAGTCTTGTAGAGGTAATTCAGCATTTAGCAGTGTCATCAGCCCTTGCTGCTGCGAATCGGTCAGTGCCTCATCGCCGTCAACCTGTACCAGATAGATCGACATCGCAATGCTCAGTCGAGCAGACGAGCCAACTGTTGCCAGTCTCTGATTGAATTTGCTGATCCGAAATTCAGACAGCGCAGGCAAACCCGTTAATACCAGAATGGACATGGTGGCACGATCAGCATTGAGTTGCGCGCATGATACTGCAAGCCCCATTGAAACTCACCCTGTAGCGGATGATGGCGGCGATATTCAGGCAGGAAAAAAGCCCGAAACCAAGGTTTCGGGCTTTGAAAGTCATCTCAGGTCGATCAGGAATTTGGTGTGTTGATCGTCATCTGATCCAGGCGAATCAACAAGTCTGCTGCAGGCACATAGCCTGAAATCAACGTACCGTCTTCGGTAAACAGTGCAGGGGTGCCAGTAACACCGAGCCCCTTGCCCATTTCGTAATGGGCTTCCACCGGGTTGGTGCACACGCGTGGTGTGGGTTCGGCACCTGATTTCGCTAATGTCATGGCGTCGTTGGAATCATCAGCACACCAGACCGACACTGCCTTCACGTGTGAATTTGAACCCACACCCGAGCGCGGGAAAAACAGATAACTGACCGCTATGCCCAACTCATTGTACTGCTCGATTTCCTGATGCAGCTTGCGGCAATATCCGCAGTCAATATCGGTGAACACAGTGATGGTGTGCTTGGTCTCACCTTCCGGAGAAAAGACGATCAAGTCAGTGTCAGGCAGCGCATCAAGCTGGTTCTTGCGAATAACCGAGCGTGCACCCTCGGTCAGGTTGCGACGGGTGGCCACTTCTATCAACTGACCATCCAACAGATATTTGCCATCGTTTGATATATACACGAGCAATGACCCTGCCATCACTTCCTGATAGCCTTCAATCGGCGAATCCTTGATGCTGTCCACGGTCAGATTGGGGGCCAACGTCGAAAGAGCCTTGCGGATGGTATCTTCGACATCCTGTGCAACAGACACTGTTGCGGCAGCCAGAAGGCTGATCACAGTTAGAAACTTGGTCATTCTCTTGCCTCGATTGATGGATATTAAACCTGTCCTATGGACAGCGGTCGTGCAAAATAGTGCGACATGATAGCATAATTTTTTTCCCCGCTACCGCTGTCAACCACGCGGATGATGCTGCTCGTGCAGTTGCCTGAGTGCTTCATTGTGAATATGCGTGTAGATTTGTGTGGTCGATAAATCAACATGACCCAACAGCATTTGAACCACTCGCAGATCGGCACCATGGCTGAGTAAATGAGTCGCGAAGGAATGCCGCAACAGGTGTGGCGATATTGACTGTGGAATGCCTGCCTGGAGCGCATACCGCTTGATCAGATACCAGAAGGCCTGCCGCGACATGCCCTTCCTGCGACGAGTCAGGTACAGATCGTTGCACTGATTGTCAGCCAGCAGGATTGGCCGTGAGTCAGCCAGATATTGATCCAGCCAATACAGTGCCTCTTCGCCAATCGGTATCAGACGATCACGATCACCTTTACCAGTCACTCGAATGACTCCCTGTCGAGTATTGATGTCGTGCACCTGACATCCGACAAGTTCGGACACGCGAAGCCCGGTTGCGTAGAGCAGTTCAAGCATCGATCGATCTCGTAGACCAATCGGGTCTGTGATGTCGGGTGCCTTCAACAATGCCTCAACATTCTTCTCATTGAGGACTTTTGGCAAGCTTCGGGTCAGACGCGGGTGCGAGATACGATCACTGGGATCGTCTCGGCGATGATTACCTCGTATCAGCCAGGCGTAAAAATCTCTCACGCAAGACAGCAAACGTGCGTTACTAGCCGCTGAGAACCCGAGCCCTGCACGACGAGACAGATAATTCAGAATCTGCTCGCGCTCAGCAGTCACCAGCATGCCGCCCAGTTCTTCAAGCCAGAGAGAAAAGCCCTTCAAGTCGTGTTGATAGCTGTCGATCGTGTTGCGGCTGAGTCCCCGTTCAGCCCAGCTTTCATCCAGATATTGCTGAATGATTGCTCGATTGGATGAGTTAAGGCTGGTTGTCACATCAACAAAAAAGCCTGTCATCTGACAGGCTTCGGTTGTATGGAATGATCAAATTGTGCTTAACCTGTTGAGGCTGCGCGGCGCTGACGCTCCTTCTCCAGCTCTTCGAGATGATTCAACCACTGCTGAGCCGCCGGGCGAGACTTTTCAAACCTCATTGCAGCGTTGAATGCTTTTCGTGCCGCGACTAAATCACCGAGGTTCAATTCGCTGGTTCCCAGCAGCTCCTGCATTTTGCCCAGGTTCGCATCAGTGATACCACCTTTGCTGATGGCATTGGCCGTGGCTTGCTTGGCGAGGCCCCAATCTTCATTGGCCACCAGAATGTAGGCCAACTGCATATCGATCTTGCCATTCGAGGACAACTCGCCGGCCTTGGTCAGAGCACCGATTGCATTATCAAATTCCTGAGCGGCATACCAAGCATTGCCCAACTGCTCGTATTCCTTGGCACCCGCGTCAATCAGGCCTTTGTCGATGCCTTCCTGCATGGACGATGCGGCCTCATAAGGCATTTCGAGATACCCATAGAGACTGAACAATTGCATCATGTCCGATTCAGACGACAGCATGTCTTGTCGATTGGCCAGAGCCAGAATCGCCAAAGCGTCTTCGTCACGCTTCAGGGTGACATTGATTGAGGCCAATTGTACCCAGTATAGCTTCTTCGATGGCCAGCCGCGGATCAGAATTTCAAGCACTTCGCGGACTTTGTTGAATTCCTTCAACTCATAATGCATGGCCATTTTCAGGCTATACCAGTCTTCCCGTGGCTTCTCGACCAATCCGATCGCCTGGTCAATACTTTCCAGGGCAGGTCGAAACTGATCACGTTGTGCATAGATGGAAGCCTTGAGGGTATAGGCGTCAGGCTTGATCTCTCCGGACTCGTTCAGCCAGCGATCAGTCCAGCGCAGCGCATCGTCATAACGCTCGCGCAGGTAGAAAAGCTGAGCCATCTGATACATGGATTCATAATGATTCTTGTTGTCCAGGACATCCAGATTGATGATCTGCTCATACACTTCCAGAGCCTCATCATATTTTTCTAAGGAAACCAGCGCCTGGGCCAGACCAAACAAGGCCTGTGATTGCTCGTATGGGTCTTTGATCTTGCCAGTCAACTTTGTGAAGGTGGTGATTGCCTCAGCGTACTGCTCGTTGGCAACTAGTTCCCACGCCTTCTGAACTGCATTGAAATTCCCTTCGTTCTTCCATACGCCTGGAGGAGGATCACGAGTTTCAGCCGTGCTCTGCGCCAGGACAGCGCCCGAGGATAACGCGACTGCAAGTGTGGCCGCGGCAAAGGTCAATGTCAGAGTGTTTCTGATGGTCATAGTCTGTACTCCATCTGTGTCACTGGGGTCATCATAATGTTCAATCGCTTCGTTCTGCCAGATTCCCCGTCCTTGTCAGGGTTGTGTTTTAGATCAGTTATCTGCCAGCGTGAAATCCAGGGTCTGGGTCGCGCGACGCGGAACGGCGACACCGTCAATAATGCGAGGTTTGAATTTCCATTTGAGAATGGCTCGGATTGCCTCGCGATCAAATACGCGTGGCGGTTTCGCATCCACCACATTCGGATCGGATACGGTTCCTGTCACGGTGATCGTGAATTCTACCGTCACAAACCCTTCGATTTTCGCGATTGCTGCACGCCGAGGATATTGCGGCTGAATTCGAACCAGTGGAATGACGTCGCCATCTCCCTGATCACCTACGGAGGCAAATGCACCAAGAAAGGGCCCAGAACCACTCACAGGAATGTCCAGCTTTGGCATATTCATGTTGGGCATCGGCGTGATGACTTTTTGAATATTCTGGATATTCATTTTCGGCGGTGGCGGTGGCTGCTTGGGTGGCGGTGGTGGCTTTGGCTTGGCTCGCTGTCGGATTTGCAGGTCATCGTCCAGTTCCACTGGACCAAAACGGATCGATGAGGCCTCTTCCTCCTTCTTCAAATCACCGGTTCCACCCGCAATCAGAAATAGCATGAACAGAAACAGGGACACCGTCACGACAAAGCCTCCTGCTCCCGATGCAATAATACGAAGACCTGAACTCATATGCTTAGCCCTGTGGTGTCTGTGCTGCGACCGAAATCGCGTCAACTCCGGCTGACTTGACCTGATCCATCACCGAGACGAGAATGCCGGTCTGTGACGCCTTGTCAGCAATGATCACGACGCTGCCTTCGGGATTCTCAGCGTGCATTTTTTCGACGTTGGCTCGGACTGAATCGACTTCGACCTGACGCTTGTTCATCCAGACCTCGCCGTTTTCACGGATCGCAATCATGATGTTGCCTTTGGTCTTCTGGGTGGCCGTATTGGCTGTCGGACGACTGACGTCGATCCCGGACTCCTTGACGAAAGAGGTGGTAACGATGAAGAAGATGAGCATGATGAATACAATATCCAGCATGGGCGTGATATTGATTTCAGTGTCATCTACCGGACGATGTCTATGTCTCATGATTCAAAAGACCTCTTGTTGTTTAGTATCCGGCTGAGCCATTTGGTTCAACCAGATCATCAATGGTGGTACAGCATATCTTCGAGCTGTTCGGTTTCGTCAGAACGAATCTGATCGAAACGAGTTCCGAAGTACACGCCGGAGAGTGCCGCAACCATGCCAGCCATGGTTGGAACCGTTGCCTGAGACACACCCGCCGCCATGGCGCGCGCATTACCAGTACCGGTAATCGCCATGATGTCGAATACATTCAGCATCCCGGTCACTGTGCCCAGCAGGCCCAGCAGCGGACATAGTGCAATCAATGTTTTGATTGCACTGATGTTGCTTCGAAGATTTTCCGACACTTCGGAGATCATCTGCTCGCGGATCCGCTTGGCGTACCAGGAGGTCGTATCTACACGAGCCTCCCAGGCATTGACCACCGAGCGCATCTGCTTGGGGTGAACGAAACGGAAATACCAGAGCCGCTCGATGATAAGTGTCCACATCATCAGAAGGACCAGGCCTACCGCCCAGATTACGCTGCCACCAATTTCGATGAACTGCAGTATTGAGTTATATATTTCAGACAACCACGCCATCATTCTTTTCCGCCATGCGTGCAATAATGCCTGCACTTTGCTCTTCTAGGATATGGATCAGCGAGTTGCTGCGACTTTGCAGCAGGGAGTGAATCAGTGTCAACGGAATCGCGACAACCAGACCCAGTACTGTGGTGACCAGAGCCTGTGAGATACCGCCCGCCATCATTTTGGGGTTACCGGTACCAAACAGTGTGATCGCCTGGAAGGTCGCGATCATGCCGACAACTGTTCCCAACAGTCCCAGCAGCGGCGCAACCACATACAGCATCTTCATGAAGCTGAGGCCACGCTCGAACTGAGGTGTTTCACGCAGAATCGCTTCGTCAAGTTTCAACTCGAGCGTTTCGATGTCTGCATCCGGGTTGTCCGAGTACACTTTCATGACTCGACCCAGCGCGTTCTTGTCACTGCCCGTACTCTTCTTCAGTTGTGACTTGATTGCAGCACCCTTGGTGAACAGTGCCAACATCCGCCAGATTGCCAGTAGCAGACCAAACAGACCGATGCCCATGATCACATATCCAATAGCACCTGCATCGCCAGTATCAGAGAGGACACCGTCGCCAATACCCAGGCGTTCGGGCCAGGTCTTGGATTGAACGACGTTGGACAGAATCACACCGCCAGTAAAGTCCATCGGAAGCGGCTTGAGATCTCCGGCTGAGGCGTTCAGGTAGGGATCAACCAGACCCGTAAAACGTGCTGAAGGCTGTCGTGGAAGCTCAGTCAGTATGCCTGATGGGTAGTCGACTGAAGGCTCTTTCCACTGCAGGAATTTGCCCTCTGACATGGCGTTGAAAACTCCGACTCGAGTAATCGACTGTGACGAGTCAACGGTACCACTAGGTCGCAATATGTCTGCGCTGAAGGTGGTGATCTTACCCTGCTCGGTCAACTCATGCTGCATAATGTACCACAGGCGCTTGAGTTCCAGGATGGTCGGCAATTTCTTGCGTTGAGCCAGCTCGCGCAAGAACTTCTGGCGCTCGCTGGAATGTTCTGCACTGGTCAGTGACCCGTCCAGTTTACCGCGCAGATCACTGGCGACTGCCTTGACCACACCAGACATCTCACCGAGGTTGCCTGACCGTTCGGTCAACACTGTTTCCAGATCGGCCAGAAGTTTTTCATTGTCGTCAAATTCGGTTTTCAGCTGTTCGCTGCGAACTTCCTGTGCTTGCAGCTCAGTCCGGGCCTGAGCCAGCGACTGGCGCTGGCGATCACGATTGTTGCGAAACGTTGCTACGCGTCGTTCGTTCTCGGCTGTGGTCTGGGTGGCCGACTGTTGCGTCTTGCGCAGCAGATCATCCAGGGAAGCATCCTGGGCAAACACTGCTGCCGTTGAGGACAGCAGCACCAGGGTCAACATGATAGTCAGTTTTTTCATTCTTATTCTCCTGCTGCCGGAACCGGAATGCTGACCAGATTAGGCGCTACCTTGTTCTGAGCGATACGAATGGCCTTGTTGATGGCGCTTGTATAGCGATCTTCCAGAGGCTGGAATTCATTCGCCGAAGGATTCCACCAACCTGCCGTTTCACCATCAAGAGATTGATAATACAGCAGAGAGCGTCCCACCTTCAGGTAGGTCACGGTAGCATTGGTGCTAGGCAGGGCGCCTTCATACGTCGAAGCTTCGCGTCCAAGCTCGATCTCTCGCTGATAGGCTTCGATTACCTTGCGGTACTTTTCAGAGGTCGTAACATCCGCGCGTAACAGCTCATTACTGAGACCGTCGGCCAGCGCCAGACGCTCCTGCTTGCGGAATGGTAAGTCGCTGTTGATGATTTCAGTCAACATGTTGACCATTTCCTGAAGCATCGGCATCACACCCTTGTTGGTGGATTCGAGGTTTCCAAGCTGCTCCTCAATGGACTGCATCTCGCCACGCTGGTTGACGACCAGTTGCTCCAGCTGAGAGTTGTAGACTTTCAGTGTGTCGCTTTCACGAATGACTTGACGGTAGTCAGCGACCAGATCTTCAGTCTGCTCTGCCAGTGTATCGATCCTGTTTTGCGTTGTCCGACTCGACTGATTGGTGTTTTGTTCAGTCTGAATGGTTGTGTCGAGCACATCTGCTTGCACGCCAGCCAGTGACAGAATCGTCACCAGGCACAGCAGCATTCCCCTACTCAAGATTCTTCGATGATTTGGCATAGCCCATCCCACTTTTACTATTGATACGAAATCGTCTGATTGACGCGGCTTATCGAACTTGCCGAGTCGCCAGTTTCCATGGCCATACAGACAGCAAGTACACGATTCAGGCCGACAAGCATACAGTCAGACCCCGAAAAAGGAAACCTCACCGATTCACGCATCCGAGGCCTCTGCCCACAAGGAGCATTTGAGGAGACGGGGACGAGTTGCAGCAAGCCCTGAATACTGTTTGAACCTTTCCTATACGAACCTACACTGCTTTTCGTATACAGGCCCGTATGCAAACTTATCAATGATTGCCCCTGCGATGCAAGTTTATCTGTAGTTTTCGCAACTCCATTCCTCTGCAAGCTCCCTGGCAACACGCCAGGTGCGATCTGAAATCGGACCTCTGGGTACCACCCGGCTGAATTTCTCCGTGTCCTGTCCATGTTGAACGCACACATCGGACAAAAGGGGTTAACATGCGCTTCAGAGAATTGAGACCACCAAGGACATTGCATTGGAATCTGGCCATGATCCGCTGCTGCTCAGACGAGTTGCGGCGTTTAGTTACGATCTGTTTCCACTCATCAGCCTGCTGATTCTGATCACAGGAGTCAGCATGCTGGTGCTACCCGAACATCAGATCAAGGTGGGCACATGGTGGCACCAACTGCTGCTTGGACTGTCAATTCCGGCTTATTATGTCATCAGCTGGATGCGCCTGGGGCAAACCATTGGCATGCGTGCCTGGCGCTTGCGCCTGGTTTCCAATAAACCGCTGAGCATCTCCCGATGCAGCGCGCGGTTTCTGCTGTCACTGCTAAGCCTGATTCCTCTGGGAGCCGGATTCCTCTGGGCGCTAAAAGGCCCGGACTATCTGACCTGGCATGATCACTGGACACAGTCCCGGCTGATCCTGACCCCACCCAACGAGTAGGCCGAAGCACCGATCCTCAAGAGCCCCTTCGCAGAAACCAGATCCCCACTGCAAAGACCAGAAGTGTTGGCAGCAGCTCACTGATGGCAGGAGACCATTGATAGACTTCGCCCACATCACTGAACGATCTGGACAGAAAGTGCAGGCCCAACCCCAGCACCACTCCTATGAACAGGCGTTGCCCCATTGAACCGCTGCGCGCGAATCCGAACACGAATGGAAAGCTGGCGATCACAATTGCAATGATCTTCAGTGGATAGGCCATGCGCCGCCATCGTGCTGCCTCATAGGGCGCCGCATCAAGCTGGTTCTCCTTCAGATACTGGATGTACTGATTCAACTCCCTGACCGCCAGTTGTCCGGGCCTGGAAATAGCCGACTTGAGGTTCTCCGGATCGATCAGTGATGGCCAGTACTGGACGTCGTCGGTGGCGACTGTGACCCGCTCGGGGGTCAGGTAGCTGCTCTGGACATTGCGCAGAACCCATTGTTCACCATCATGGGTAGCCAACTCGGCATGTGACAGTTCCTTCAGTTTGCCCGCAGCAAACACAAACACATCAATATCGGCCAGCATCAGCTCCTGATCGGCAGCCAGAGACCCTGCCAGAGGCTTGTTGGCATGAATAATCCGGTCCCCGTCACGCACCCACAAACTGGCGTTACTGGTCACTGTCACACCCGAATTCTGGGCCCGTGACTTGAGTCCTTCTGCCAGCCGTTCTGCCGAGGGTGCCAGCCACTCTGCCATCAGCACGACGGGGACAATCGCGAAAATGACGGCCCATATCGCTGCCATTCCAATTCTCAATCTCGACACACCCGCGCTGTGATAGGCGACCAGCTCTGCATTGGCCGACATTCCCCCGACACCCAGCAATACGCCCACTGCGGCGGCAACCGGAAACAGGGTAATGATGCGGCGAGGCACCGACAACATCAGATACTGGAACACACTCACCAGCGTATAGTCGTTCTTGACACTCTTGATTTCGGAGATGACGGCCAGAAACAGATCCAGGGCCAGCAACGTTAACAGTGCCATGGCCATTCCGGCAAAGGCACTGCGCGCAATATGCCGATCTACAATTCTGATCACGAACGGGCACCCTTGACCCTGCGCTTGCCAGCTCGCTTGGGCGAACGAAACATCCAGGCAGCCACACACAGGGGTAACAAGTGAACCCACCACATACCCGGCACCGGAGGCAACTGCCCTTCATCGATCCAGTTGCGCACGACAGCCATCAGGTTTGCGTACACCATATATAAGAGTATGCCAATCAGCAGATTGCTGTAGAACCCTTCTCTGGGACGAGTTCTGGCCAGCGGCACCGCCAGGATCGACAAGGCCACCACAGCCAGCGCCATGCTGACGCGCCACTGCAACTCGGCGCTGGACTCCACATTGTCCTCGGCCAGCAAGTCGGCCACACGCCAGGAACTGTATTTGTAAGTGTGCTCCTTGAGGGCCGGATCGGGGAGCCTCAGATCATTGCGTTCGAAACGCATGGTCCGAAAATCCGCCTGCCCAGGAACTCCCTCACTACGCGCGCCGTCTTCGAGCACCAGATAGCGTGCGCCATCGACTTCATACTCGAACCCGGTACGTGCTGTTATCACATCCTTGCGCTGATCGCGCTCGATGTGAATGAAGGCATCTTGAAACTGACCATCCGCGGTCGATGAGCCCACATAGATGACGCTGTTGTTGGCTGCAAACTCGTGAAATTGTCCAGGCTGAAGTTGAGAAATCGATGCACTGCTGACTGCCTTCTCGGCCAGTTCCTTGGCAGTGCGATCCGCCCACGGCGAGACCCACAGCGAAATCACCAACAGCAACACGAACACGGGAATCACCAGCAACAACACGGGACGATAGACTTGTTTGAGCCCATACCCGCAGGCAGACAGCGCGACCATCTCCAGATCGCGATAGAGTCTCGCAATGGTCAGCAAGATGCCCATATACAGGGACAGCGGCCCCAGCACTGTCAGGCTCTCCAGCGTGCTCAACCCCAGCTGGATGAAGAGCAGGTCGGCATTCAGCCGTCCCGCTGCCACATCACCGACGGTATCGGCAAACGCATAGCCCAGCGTGATCAGCAGCAACACGCAGGTCACCATCACCCAGGTCACGGCAATTTGTCGAATCAGATAGCGATCAATAACCTGCATGTTAGGAGCCTATCGGGCTTTCCGGGTCGTCACGAGGAAAAGTCGATTTGAGTCAGATTTTTCGATCTTTTGAGGCCAATAGCACCGCTATTAAACGAACAAGATCGGGACATCTGGCCAAACTCGGGTTTTGTGCAGTCGATCACCTCAAGTCCGACAGGTTGCCAGGCAGTTCGACAACAGAGTGATCGCCAGGAGGCGGTTTGGATTGAAATCAAAGGGTAAATCATGAATCATAGGCGGCCTTTGCGAGGCAGGCTGTGTCTACCGGTCCACGACTGGCAGCCTGCACTGCTGACAATCGGAAACACGGTCGACGCCGACCACTGACTCATTCCACTCGACTGATGCTTGAGTGGATTGCGCTCAGACATCGGCGCGCACCCTGCACGGCTCAACATCTGCTCGCAGATTGTAACTGCTCTGTCGACATGAAGACAGGTACAATCCGACTCACACTCTGAATGACAAGGAATCGCTGACATCATGAACTTAACATCGTCCCGCCAGAACGCCCATGAATCGAGCTCAGACTGCCTGATTGTTGCTGTCAGCCAGAAGAAACTGGAAGGGACTGCAGCCCAACTCGATCAGCGACTCAATGGTCGATTATCAGCGGCAATTGACAGCAAGGACGTCGCGACACGCATGGGCGAAACCAGCATTCTGCTGACTCCGGAGCTCAACACTGCGCGGTTGCTTCTGGTTGGAAGCGGCAAGTCATCGACCATCCAAGCTGCCGATTTTCGCAAACTGCACATCAATGCCATGAAGCGGCTTCGAAAGATGCCGATCAACGAGGCCAGCAGTGCATTGACCGAATTGTCTGTAGAGGGCAAGGACTCGGCATGGAACTACCAGCAGGCCATCCTGGCATTCGATTATGCGGCCTATCAGTACTCGGCCACCAAGACGATCAAGAAACCAGCAAGCATCCACTCCATCACATTGCACGCCGAGGCAGACGAGACGATCCAGAAAAAAGCCGATGGCGTCGCAGCGGGCGTTCTGCGGGCACGTGAGCTGGGCAACCTGCCGCCCAATATCTGCACCCCGGAGTATCTGGGACAGATCGCCGCCGAGATTGCCGAGCTGAATGACTCAGCAAGCCTGGAACTGCTCGATCAGGATCAGATGAAGGCACTGGGTATGGGCGCCCTGCTTGGCGTCGCCCAGGGCAGCGCCAACCTGCCTTGTCTGATTGTGCTGAAGTACCTGCCCAATGCCGACCAGAAACCCGTTGTCCTGGTCGGCAAGGGTATCACCTTCGATACCGGTGGCATCAGCCTGAAGGCCGGCAAGGGCATGCATGAAATGAAATATGACATGGGCGGCGCAGCGGCCATGCTGGGTACATTCGAAGCCTGTGTCAGACAATCGCTTGACCACAACCTCATCGCGATTGTTCCCGCGGTGGAAAACATGCCTGACGGCAAGGCCTATCGTCCAGGTGACGTCCTGACCAGCATGTCGGGCACCACCATCGAAGTGCTCAACACCGATGCCGAAGGTCGACTGATCCTGTGTGATGCGCTGAGCTATGCCGAGCGCTTCGACCCTGAAATCCTGATTGATGCAGCCACCCTGACCGGCGCCTGTGTCGTTGCCCTGGGCAAGCACGCCACCGGCCTGATGACCGACGATGACGAGTTGGCAGCGGCCCTGCTGTCTGCTGGCGAATCAACACTGGACCGCGCCTGGCGCTTGCCGCTGTGGGATGCCTATCAGACCCAACTGGACACGCCCTATGCCGACGTCGCCAATGTAGGTGGCGCCGCTGCCGGATGCATTACCGCGGGCT
>QIKT01000200.1 GCA_003233095.1 Oceanospirillales bacterium
CCACCGTGCTCTAGCGCGCAGCGAGCACCGGGCGCCAGCTTGGAACGTAGCATCCACCCCACTGCGGCACTGCCGATGAAGCTGAAAAAGGCCACTCGAGAATCGGACACCATGGTCGTCGCCTGGGCGTTGTTCTCCGGTATCACAACCTGACACCATTCTTTGGGCAGTCCCGCCTCCCGGAGCAGTTCCACAAAGTGGAAACATGAGATCGGCGTGGACCTGGCTGGCTTGATCAGCACCGGACAACCGGCCGCAACAGCAGGCCCGACCTGGTGAATGATCAGGTTCAATGGATGATTGAATGCGCTGACTGCCACAACCACGCCAATTGGCTCATGCACACTGAAACTGATCTTGTGACTGGATGAAGCATTGATGCCCATCGGATATTGCCGGCCCGCATTGTTCTTGATCGCATCAATGCACAGATGAACCCCTTCGATAGCACGCGTGACTTCGACCCGAGAGTCCATCAGCGGCTTGCCCCCTTCAGAGGCGGCCTGCACTGCGAACTCTTCGGCACGTTCACTCATCAACTCGGCGGTACGCGACAATATTTCAATTCGCCGGCTGGCATCCAGCCAGCGGCTGCGGTCACGATACAGGGCGTGTGCAGCGCTGAGCGCTTCTTCGATCAACGCGTCTCCAACCATGTCGACGCTGGCCAGAATGCTGTCATCGTAAGGACAGGTCACATTGAACGTTCCGCCAGACTGATAGGCGTCACTGATGGTCTGAGAGTAGTGTGTGTTCATGCGGCCCCCTGATGAATGCTGCAGCTGAGTGCTACAACAGCTGTTGAATGATTCGAGTATACAGTTCGGCCAGACGGTCGACGTCTGTTATCCGAACGTGTTCATTGACCTGATGGATCGATGCATTGATCGGACCCAGTTCGATGACTTCTGCCCCCAGAGGCGCAATGAAGCGCCCATCCGAGGTCCCACCTGCGGTGTTGCAGACGGGCGGTTTAAGGCCAGTATAGTCAATGGCCTGCAACACTGCATCTCGTAACGGCCCCGGCTCTGAATAGAACGGCCTGCCGGACAGATGCCAGTCAATGCTTGCGTTGACCTGATGGCGACTGAGTACCTCGTCGACATGCTGCTGAATGCTCTGTTCAGTATGTGCGGTCGAATAGCGAATATTGAACAGGGCGTCGGCTTGACCCGGGATCACATTACTGGTGCCATCTCCGGCCAGAAATTGAACGATCTGAAAAGTGCTTGGTGGAAACTGATCAGAGCCCTGATCCCAGACATGCCCTGCCAACTCATCCAGCGCAGGCAGTAATCGATGAATCGCATTGTCGGCCAGTGCGGGATAGGCCACGTGGCCCTGTTTGCCTGTTGCTCGAAGACGTCCGGTCAGAGAACCACGTCGGCCTACTCGAATGGTATCGGCCAACTCGTGCTTGCTGGAAGGCTCTCCGATCAGGCAGTAATCAATGTCACCCAGTTGCTCGACCATTGCCGGTGCCGCACGCTGTACGCCGTCGAAGGCATCGCCCTCTTCATCGCTGGTGATCATCAGCGTCAGCCGGCCCTTGAGTGGATCGCCACCGAGCCTTTGATCGATCGCAGTCACCATGGCCGCCAGGGACGCTTTCATGTCAGCTGCACCTCGACCATACAACTGGCCATCACGCTCATGCGGTTCAAACGGATCGCTGTCCCAGTCGTCCAGCGGACCCGCAGGAACCACGTCGGAGTGGCCCAGCAGCAGCAGGTGCGGACTGCCCTGCCCCCAGCTCAGACACAGGTTACGCGTATTGCCATAATCCAGCTGAAGATGTTGTGGGCTGCGGTGTGCCAGAAGATCGACAATCTGCGGCTGACAGCCTGCATCATCAGGCGTCAACGATCTGCACCGAATCAGTGCGTCCAGGATGGCCCGCGTGTCGGAGGCTTTCATCATTGGACGCCGCGCAGAATCTCGTTGATCGCCGTCTTGGCCCGTGTGGCCTCATCGACGTGCTTGACGATCACGGCACAGTACAGGCTGTGTGAGCCATCCTCGGCGGGCAGACTACCCGGCACGACTACCGATCCGGCAGGAATACGGCCTCGCGAGACCTCACCGGTCATGCGATTGTAAATCCGGGTCGACTGGCCAAGGTACACGCCCATCGACAGCACTGAGCCTCGCTCGACGATCACGCCTTCGACAACTTCGGAGCGCGCTCCGATGAAACAGTGATCTTCGATGATGGTCGGCGTCGCCTGAAGAGGTTCGAGCACTCCGCCAATACCGACACCACCGGACAGATGAACGTGTGCTCCAATCTGCGCACAGGATCCGACGGTCGCCCAGGTATCCACCATCGTCCCCTCACCAATCCAGGCACCAATGTTGACATAGCTGGGCATCAGCACCACTTGCGGGGCAAGATAGCAGCCACGGCGAGCCATGGCCGGAGGGACGATTCGCACGCCTTCTCGCTCGAAGCGTTCTGCGTCGCCGTCGGCATACAGACTGGGCACCTTGTCGAAATAATGGGTATGCCCGCCATTGATGACCACGTTGCCACGCGATCTGAAGTACAGCAACACGGCCTTCTTGAGCCATTCATTGACCTGCCACTGCCCCCCGCCGAGTGGTTCTGCAACACGCAACCGGCCCGATTCCATACCCAGCAATATCTCGTCCAGAGTGGCCGACAGCTCGCCACTGGCGTCCAGTCGTGCATAGTGTTCGGGGCCATCGAACGCGTTGTTGATCAGTAATTGAATTGAGCTCATGACTTTGATCCTGATGGATAGTGTAGCCCGCCGTTACTCCAGTCACATTCAGCGAGTCTCAAAGCATTTAGCCGCAAGACATGGATCGCCGGGTATGGCAGAGTTCTTGCCAACAGACAACACGCTGCGGATGAGCGCTTTCGGGCTCGCCCTTCGGGAGCGCGCCTGAATGTTGCTCGAATAACGGAGGCGACCACTAGTATTGCCAGCCGTTGGTGATGGGATAGCGGCGGTCACGGCCGAAGGCACGTTCGGTGATACGGACTCCGGGAGCCGATTGACGCCGCTTGTATTCATTGATGCGGACCAATCGCGCCAGTCGCTCGACCATGTCTCGATCATGACCATCTGCGACAATCTCGTCGATGGACTGATCCTGCTCCACGTAACGGCTGATCACCTCGTCAAGCACCGCATAGGGCGGTAAAGAATCCTGATCCAGTTGCCCCGGTGACAGCTCTGCCGTGGGTGGTCGGCTGATCACGCCCTCGGGAATTACCGGCGATATCTGGTTGCGATATTCGGACAGTTGATAGACCAACAGCTTGGCGCAGTCCTTGATCGGAGCATAGCCGCCGCACATGTCACCATAAATAGTGCAGTAGCCGACCGCCAGTTCACTCTTGTTGCCGGTAGTCAACAACATGGCACCGGTCTTGTTGGACAGAGCCATGAGGATTACGGCTCTGAGACGAGCCTGCATGTTTTCTTCAGTCACGTCCTCAGCCTGCCCTTCGAAGGCCGGCTGCAGTGACTCGTTGAGCGTGTCTAACGAGGGTGCAATCGAAATCGACTGATACTTGACCCCCATCCGTTGCGCCTGCTCGGCGGCCAGATTGAGGCTTAACTGTGAGGTGTGCCGAGACGGCATCATGATGGCCTCAACATTCTCGGCACCGAGTGCATCCGCAGCCACGGCCAGAGTCAGGGCTGAATCGATCCCTCCGGACAGTCCGAGTATGGCCTTGCGAAAACCGTTCTTGTGCAGGTAATCCCGCGTCCCGCGTACCAGCGTCTGATAGACCGCGTCGAGCAGAACCTCATCGCCATCTGCTTGCCAGCCCAGCGCAGAGAAACCCTGCTTTCGGTCAAACTGAAAATCGAACTGACCATCCTGATACAGACTCGTTGGCCCGATCATGTTGCCATCGGCGTTGCAGGCAAAACTGCGTCCATCAAACACCAGATCGTCCTGGCCGCCCACCAGATTCGCATACAGGATCGGGCAACGGTGGCTGATGGCTCGCTCGCTGATCGTGGTCTCACGCAGAGCGCGCTTGTGCAGGTGGTAGGGAGAGGCATTGGGAACGACGATCAGGTCGAGTCGGTCCCGGCACCCAGATATCCTCACAGATCAGCAGCCCAACGCGGTATCCCTTGAGGGTCACCGAAACGGCTTGATCATCGGAACTGAAATATCGCTTCTCGTCAAACACCGCGTAATTAGGCAATGATTGCTTGCGATATGTGGCCAGAATGCGCCCCTGACGAATCCAGCTGACCGCGTTGTACAGACGCCCTTGATCCATTTGTGGATGACCGATCAACACATCCGCAGCAGTCACATGCTTGAGCAGTGACTGCAAAGCCTGCTCAGCAGCGCGGATGAACCCATGCCGATACAGCAGATCCTCGGGAGGATAGCCGGTCAGAGTCAATTCGGGAAAGACCACCAGATCGGGCTCGGAGGCTTTGGCTTTCGCCAGCGCATCCAGAATGCGCTGGCGATTTCCATCGATGTCGCCAACCGGGAAGTCCTGCTGGACCACAGCAATCCGCAGTGAACCAGGGTGAGTCACTCCGGTGGTGTTCAACCGGCGAGTCGATCAGCCAGCGTCTGGCCCAGATCACTTGGAGAGCGAACCGTGCTGACACCCGCACTGTTGAGCGCCTCGAACTTGGCTTCTGCAGTGCCCATGCCGCCTGCGATAATCGCACCAGCATGGCCCATGCGCTTGCCAGGAGGTGCCGTCACGCCGGCAATATAGGCAACGACAGGCTTGTCCACATATTGATCGATGAACTCGGCTGCTTCCTCTTCGGCCGTGCCACCAATCTCGCCGACCATGATGATGCCATCGGTCGCTGGATCGTCCTGGAACAGCTTCAGGCAATCGATGAAGTTCATGCCGTGAATCGGGTCTCCACCAATGCCAATGCAGGTGCTCTGCCCGAGGCCAACCATGGTGGTCTGATGAACCGCCTCATAGGTCAACGTGCCAGAACGCGAGACAATGCCGACCCGCCCAGGCTGATGAATACGACCCGGCATGATGCCAATCTTGCACTCGCCCGGTGTGATGATGCCTGGGCAGTTTGGCCCGATCAGCACGGTATCTTCCATCTCTTCCAGTACGGCCTTGACTCGCATCATGTCCATGACCGGAATGCCTTCGGTAATGCAGACAATGACCGAAACTCCAGCATCGGCTGCTTCCAGAATGGCATCTGCAGCAAATGGCGGTGGCACGTAAATCATGCTGGCATCAGCACCGGTCTGATCGACCGCTTCTTCAACCGTGTTGTAAACCGGTCGGTCCAGATGAGATTCACCGCCTTTGCCTGGCGTCACCCCAGCAACCAGCTGTGTCCCGTAGGCAATCGCCTGCTCGGAATGGAAAGTCCCCTGTGAGCCGGTAATGCCCTGACAGATGACCTTGGTGTCCTTGTTGATCAATACGCTCATGTTCGAATCCCTTATATAGCCGCAGCGACGGCCTTGATGGCCCCGTCGTTCAGGTCACTCGCAGAGGTGACTGCCAGACCACTCTGGTCGAGCATCTCGCGTCCTTTCTCCACGTTGGTGCCTTCCAGCCTGACAATGACTGGCACCTTGACGCCCACTTCCTTGACCGCAGTGATGATCCCTTCGGCAATCAGATCACAGCGCACAATGCCACCGAAGATGTTGACCAGGATCGCCTTGACGCGATCGGACTGGGTGATCAGCTTGAAGGCTTCTGACACGCGTTCGGCGGTTGCACCACCTCCCACATCCAGGAAGTTGGCCGGATCGCCGCCATTGAGTTTGATGACATCCATGGTCGCCATCGCCAGTCCGGCACCATTGACCATACAGCCAATGTCACCATCGAGCGTGACAAAGTTCAGATCATGACGCGCCGCAGCAGCCTCGGTTGGATCTTCCTGGGTTTCATCGCGCATTGCAGCCAGTGCCTTGTGGCGAAACAGCGCGTTGTCGTCAATATTGATCTTGGCATCCAGGGCTTGCAGATCGCCAGCGGCAGTGATGACCAGAGGATTGATTTCGAGCAGTGACAGGTCTTTCTCAACAAACAGAGTGTGCAAAGCCATCATGATCTTGGTCAGCTGTCCCACCTGACGCGGTGTCAAACCGAGCGCAAAGCCCATCTTGCGGCATTGATAGGGTTGCAGTCCTTCCAGATTGTCGACCTGGATGGTGATGATCTTTTCAGGTGTTTCACGCGCCACCGTCTCGATATCCATACCACCGGCTGCCGATGCCATGAAGGTCACACACTTATGGGCACGATCAACCAGAACGCTCAGATACAGCTCAGAGGCGATATCCGTGGCTTCGGCGATCAGCACTCCATTGACTGGCAACGCCAGTCCTCCAGTCTGATAGGTTTCGATCCGCATGCTCAGCATGCGCTCGGCGACCTCACGAACTTCGTCCAGCGTCTTGACCAGCTTGACGCCGCCAGCCTTGCCACGTCCACCTGCATGAACCTGCGCCTTGACGACCCAACTCGTGCCGTCGAGTTTTCGTGCTGCATCGACTGCCTCATCGGCTGTTCGGGCAACCAGGCCGGCAGGCACGGGAATGCCGTAACTGGCAAAGATGTCTTTTGCCTGATATTCGTGAAAATTCATGATGACTCCAGATAAAAATGGTCAGACATGAAGGATGCCTGACGATGCGAGATTTTCGCGTCAGTGCTGCGACGTGACAAAGTATCGTATTTTGGAGCAAATGACCGATATAATCAAAAAAGTCTTTCCGAGTTCACTCAGATCATGAGCCACCATCCAATCCGGGACGTGTTTGACATCATCCGTGCCGAGGATGACAACGCCTGGCAGGCTCTGGACTACCTCAATCTGTATCGTTTCTTTGTCTCGATGCTGCTGATCACAATCTGTTATACACCGATCGCTGAAGAAATCCTCAACCCGGATCAACTTCAGGGCGCTCGACTCTACAGTCTGCTTCACACCCTTCTGAGCATCAACCTGGTCTTCGTCGCACGCCGGATCAAACGCTCTTTCACCCTTCAGGTCATTCTGAGCTTCATAACCGACCTGACGACTCTGGTGGTGATGATTCGCCAGATGGGCGGCGTGGACAGTGGTGCAGGCGTGCTGATGATCGGCAGTGTGATGATGTCCGGTGTCCTGCTGAAGCGCAAGGGGGCGATGTTCTATGCTGCCATCACCTCGCTGCTGATGATCTGGCTGTCGACTCTCGAACTGCTGAACGCCAACGCACCGCTGAGCGACATTACCAGCACCGGCACATTGGGCATTGTCTATTTCACCGTGGCGATGATCGGATCCATCCTCTCCCGACGCACCATGGAAAGCGAGACCATCGCCACCCAGAGCGCCGAGCGGCTGCTGGACATGCAACGCCTGAATGAATTGATCGTTGAACAGATGAATAATGGCATCCTGCTGATCAAGGCCCACAACAATATTCACCTACTCAATCACGCAGCCTTTCATTTCCTGGGGCGCGACCCAGGCACCGAATCGGTGATCCATCAAATGCCCGAACCATTGATGGCCGAATACCAACATTGGTCAACCACCGGCATGCAGCGCGGCCACCCCCTCCAGCTGAGCCCGACCGCACCGGAGACCATCGCGCGCTTCGCCCGCCTGGGCATTCGTGACACCTCCGACCGGTTGATTTTCCTCGAGGATGCTGGCCTGGTTTCCGAGCGCGCTCAGCAAATTGCTCTGGTCTCTCTGGGCAAATTGTCCGCGACCATCGCCCATGAAATTCGAAATCCTCTGGCCGCAATCAGTCACTCGGCCCAGCTGTTGGCCGAGTCAACCAAGCTGTCGGACTCTGACATTCGACTCTCATCGATTATCGGCAAGCACTGCCGCCGCATGAACGATATCATCGAGAACGTCCTGCAGCTGGCCCGACAGAAAGATGCTGACATCGAACCGATGGATCTTGGGATGTGGTTGAGAGATTTCATCCAGGAGTTCACAGAGACCCAGAATCTCACCAATACCCATATTGATCTGAAGGTTCCCGACTATCCCACACCCGTGATAGCTGACAGCTCCCAGCTGCAACAAGTCCTTTGGAATCTTCTTCAGAACGCCATGCGACATGGCGCCGTGGATGGGCAGACGTCAATTCTGATCGCTCTGGAACATACTGACCTTGACGAGATCGATCTGGTGGTGGCTGATCAGGGTCCAGGCATTGCCGATGATCTGGCTGAACAAATCTTCCAGCCGTTTTTCACGACCTGCGACGACGGATCAGGTCTGGGACTGTATTTGTGCCAGCAACTGTGTACCGCAAACCGCATTCAACTCACACTCCAACAACGTGAGGGCCAGGGTTGCACCTTTGTACTGCGCTTCAACCATCGACCCGCCAACCATCAGCCAACGAGCGGCTATCACAACTCTGAGGCATGATTCGACGCTTGCACAACCGGACGAAGGCCTTATCATGCAACGATGACTAACCCACTGGCACTGATCATTGATGACGAAGCAGATATCCGCGAGCTGCTCGACCTGACCCTGTCGCGAATGGACGTTGATTGCCATCTGGCCGCCAATTGCAAGCAAGCCAAGGCGCTGCTTGACCGCCACTCATTCGATCTGTGCCTGACCGATATGCGACTACCGGATGGCTCGGGCATCGAAATCGTCAAATTCATCAACGAGCATCACCCCAGTACACCCGTGGCAGTGATCACCGCACATGGCAATACCGATGCGGCGATCGAATCACTGAAATCCGGCGCCTTCGATTTCGTCTCCAAACCGGTAGACCTGAGTGACCTGAGAAACCTGGTCACCACTGCGCTCAAGCTGAGGCCGGCGCAGACTGCCAAGACAATGATCTCGATCATGCATGGACAGTCAGCGATTGTGCAGCGTACCAAGGCCACCATCGCCAAGCTGGCACGCTCCCAGGCACCAGTCCATATCACTGGCGAATCAGGCACAGGCAAGGAGCTGGCCGCCAAGATGATCCATGAACAGGGGCCACGACACGATCAACCCTTTATCGCCATCAACTGTGGCGCTATTCCGACCGAATTAATGGAAAGCGAGTTTTTTGGCCACGTCAAAGGCAGCTTTACCGGGGCGCATGCGGACAAGGACGGCCTTCTGGTCAGCGCCCACCGCGGCACCATCCTGCTCGATGAAATCGCCGACCTGCCTGCACACATGCAAGTCAAGCTGCTGCGAGTCATCCAGGAACGAACCGTCAGGCCCATTGGCGCATCGGCAGAACAGGCGATCGATGTCCGCCTGATCAGCGCCACACACAAGGACCTGGGCGAATTAGTCCGCGATGGTCAGTTTCGACAAGATTTGTATTATCGGATCAACGTCGTTCAGCTCTGCATGCCAGCACTTCGGGAGCGTGGTCATGATATCAATGACCTGACTGACTTCTTCATTGAACGAATTGCCGCTGACTGGAACATCGACACACCCCAGATCGACTCACGAGCGAGAGATGCGCTGATGCAGTACAGCTTCCCCGGGAATGTGCGCGAACTGCGCAATGTTCTTGAACGCAGCATTACACTCTGTGAGGACAACAGGATCACACAAGCTGATCTTCAACTGAGTACGACCAGCACGCTGCCCACCGAAGCGGCCACGGATCGGGGTGATGCGTCCCTGCCTGACTTTATCGAACAGATTGAACGAAAAGCCATCACCGACGCACTGGAGTCCTGTCGCTACAACAAGACCATGGCCGCAAAACAGCTGGGCATTACTTTTCGCGCCTTGAGATATCGTCTGAAGAAGTTGGGCATGGAATAACGAAGTGACCACGACCTGGTTTGAGGAATACTGACAAAAGCGGTCAAAAGGTGACCAAAAATTGGGGTAACCTGATAGATCGCAACCCTCCTTGGTCTGAGATCTTACCCTGATCATCGGCAACAATACATCACACCGAACAAACACTACCCTCCTGTAATTACTGGCATTATTTTCTAAAACTGAAAACATCCTTCCCTGAAATGTAAACAATTTGTTACAAACAACAGCGCAACTTGCTTTCGGCTCCTTGCTGGCATGCTACTTGCAGCTTCAACCAGCGAAAAGTAGCTGTTTATATCTGCCGCTTCATAGAAACAGGTGACTCAGCCTCGAGGTGCGGAGTCGCACACATTGCAACTGGGGGTTGTAGTAATGAAAAGACAAAACGGTTTCACTTTGATCGAATTGATGATCGTCGTCGCGATTGTCGGCATCCTAGCCGCTGTCGCTCTTCCGACTTACCAGGATTTTCAGACCCGTTCAAAGGTGTCTGAAGTATTGGTCGCAATGGGAGCTTGCAGGACCACGGTTGGCGAGTTCTATCAGTCCAACAATGGCTGGGTTACACGTGGCGGCACGAATATCGACGGCAACATCTGTCAGGACGTCCTGTTGGCGCAACAATCGGCTTATCTGGCCGTCTTGACCGTCGACTCGGCAACGGGCACCATCACGGCAACCACGGTCAACACTGGCTCGAATCCCGAAGGCAACATTACGATGATCCCAGCTGACAGCAATGGCGTCCTGGTCGCGTCTCCTGGACCGATACAGACCTGGATTTGTGGCCAGCTGTCAGACGGAACCACGCTCGCCGGTCGCTATCGCCCAGGTTCCTGTCAAGGATAATCACCAACTGCGGAGCATCCTTCGATCCAGATCTCCGTTTGACTCATGACAAGCACAGCCCGCTCAGACAAGAGGTTGAACGCATCTGATGCTTGAATGGACAGCACTCACGGAACCGGCCTTCTGCAGATTGTCAAGCGGCAACAGTTGAGGCTGTTGATGTCCTGAGAGTGATCTGAACACACTGCTGAATCGAACCATGCGTCATAAGTCTTTGCCCACTGCTTCAATGTCACTCGCAGATGCGTCTGGCCCATGAACGCTGCAATACAGACTTGAGGTCACAATCCAAAGCGTTCATCCCGCCCGATCGCGGATATCAAACCCGTCATCTACCACAGAAGTGTACACGCTCTGTCCTGAGATTCTGGCACTGATTTCCGACCTTCGCTGTGAGATTTATTCTTGGCACTGATGCCAAGTTGCAGCATGAAAGAGAAGCGAAAGGTCACAAACTGACCATTTACGTCACAATGCGACCCACATGCCCCTCGAACTTATCGTCAATGCATCTCAAGGGCACGACCCAATCGTTCTGATAAAACGCCATGCCAATCAAATCATCTAGCCGTAAGTCTTTGTATGTAAATGTATTTACGTTGTGACTCACCGCTAACCAGCGTACGATTTGTCACAAATTTGTCAACAGTGGGCCATACCTTGGTAGCACACTGGCATTGGCACGCTATGTGCTTGTATTCTGTTCGAGCTTTCAGTGGCACTGGCAGACTTAAACAATCAGGCCGTCTGCTAGCGTTCACTACATTAATCACATCACTACTCATAGGGGATTTAATCCATGCGTAAACAAAATGGTTTTACATTGATTGAACTGATGATCGTTGTCGCGATTGTCGGAATTCTGGCAGCCATCGCCATTCCAGCCTACAAAGACTTCCAGGTTCGCTCGAAAGTCTCTGAAGTACTGGCAGCCATGGGCGCCTGCAAAACAACAGTGGGTGAGTTCTATCAGTCCAACAATGGCTGGACCACTCGTAGCAACAACAGAATCGACGTGAACGTCTGTCAGGACGTCGCACTGACTCAGCAATCTGCTTACCTGGCAACGATGGTTGTCAACGACGCCAATGGCATCATTACTGCAACGACCATTGATACTGGCGCAGACATGGAAGGTATTATCACCATGCGTCCAGCATCTGCAGCCGGCATAATTGTAGCTGCACCAGATCCAATTCAAACATGGATTTGTGGCGACCTGGCTGACGGCACCAATCTGGCTGCTCGTTACCGCCCAGGTTCTTGTCAGGGTTAATTCTCACCCTGGCTTGATCTAAGCAAGAAATCAATCCCTGCCTGTTTTAAGGCAGGGATTTTTTATTTGAAGACGAGGTAGTCGCAGTGAGTCAGCAGACACCAAGGAGCTTAGTATGAAACAGCATGGTATGAGTTTCATCGAAATGATGATTGTCGTGGCCATCATTGCCATTCTTGCGGGAATCGCACTGCCGCTTTACTCAGCCTTTCAAACCCGTGCACGTACCTTCGAAGTCATTTCGGTGTTGAGCACATGCAAGCTAGCTGTGATTGACTTCTACCTGGACAATGCCGGATGGAATCAACCCGATGGGACTAACATCGCCGCTTTGGCAGTGTGTGAACCGGGGGGAACTGCTCATGTACAACCCAATTCAGTTCTCGTTGATGCCAATGGCCTGATCACGATCGGCACCCGAGACCTGGGCTCATCCCTTCCGGATGGTTCGATTATTTCAATGAGACCTGTATTCGCCAACCGACAAATCACTGGATGGATCTGTGGCAGTAGCGACGATGGGACATCCATTGCACCTCGATACCTACCGGGTTCTTGCCAGGGCTGATCCAATGGCTAGCCAGCTTTATGCTCACAGACAGCTGGGCGAGGCCATTGCCATCAATTTCGACCTCTGATCGTCCTTCAAGACACCATTCTCAGTGGATGTGACGCAAAACTTGCACTTCATCACTTAAATTATTGTTCCGTAAGTAGTAATCTATAGCTCTTTATCTATCCACGAGGGGTTTCATGGCCACATCCGCAGAGTCTGCAGTGACACTGAGCGGCCTCGCCAAGCGTCTGGTTACCGAAGGGCTGATCGAGCAGGCCGTTGCGGTCGATGCTCATCAGAAGGCCCACAAGCAAAAAATCCCATTCATTACCTATCTGGTGGAGAACGCCCTGGTGGATGCCAACAAGGCCGCCACGCTCGCCTCTTTGGAGTTCGGTGTTCCTCTATTTGATATTGACGCCATAAATCTGAGCATGGCTCCGATCAAGTTGGTGGAGGAGAAGCTGGTTCACAAACACCGTGTTCTCCCACTCTACAAACGCGGAAGCCGCCTGTACGTCGCCGTCTCAGACCCGACCAATCTGCGCGCTCTGGACGAAATCAAGTTTCATACCAATCTGGGCATCGAGCCAATACTGGTCTCGGACGATGCCCTTAGCCGCAAGATCGATGAAGGCCTGTCCCAGGCTGACAGTTTCATGGACGAGCTTGCCACCGAAGATGGTCTGGATGACGTCGATTTTGCCGATGTCGAAGATTTCGCTGATGACGACATGGGCTCCGGCGATGAAGGCAACGCGATCGATGACACCCCAGTGGTCCGATTCATCAACAAGGTCTTGCTGGATGCGATCAAGCGCGGTGCATCAGACGTTCACTTCGAACCCTACGAACACAAGTATCGAGTCCGATTTCGAATGGATGGTGTCCTCAAGCAGATGGCCAACCCTCCCTCCAAGATGTCACCCCGACTTGCGGCTCGTCTGAAAGTCATGTCACATCTGGATATTGCCGAGAAGCGAGTGCCACAGGACGGCCGAATCAAGTTGAATCTGTCAAAGACAAAGGCCATCGACTTCCGGGTCAGTACCTGTCCCACGTTGTTCGGCGAAAAGATCGTCCTGAGGATACTCGACGCATCAGCAGCCAAGATGGGCATCGACAAGCTCGGCTATGAGGAATCGCAGAAAAAACTATTCCTCGATGCGATCATGAAACCGTACGGCATGGTTCTGGTCACAGGGCCAACCGGGAGCGGCAAGACTGTGTCACTGTACACGGCACTGAATATCCTCAATACCGAAGAGCGCAATATCTCGACTGCTGAGGATCCGGTTGAAATTCGCCTGCCGGGCGTCAACCAGGTCCAGCAGAACGTCAAGCAGGGCATGACCTTTCCAACCGCGCTACGAGCCTTCCTGCGCCAGGATCCGGACATTATCATGGTCGGTGAAATCAGAGACCTCGAAACGGCGGAAATCGCCATCAAGGCCGCTCAGACTGGCCACATGGTCCTGTCCACCCTGCACACCAATGACGCGCCACAGACGATTGCCCGACTCATGAACATGGGCATCGCCCCGTTCAATATCACCTCGTCGGTCTCGCTGGTGATCGCTCAGCGCCTGGCCCGCCGCTTGCATGACTGCAAGCAGCTCGCCAACATTCCCCATGAAGCGCTGCTACTGGAAGGTTTCAGAGAAGACGAAGTGGATGAAATTAAAATCTATGAACCCGTCGGCTGCAATAGCTGCAACGACGGCTACAAGGGTCGAGTCGGTATCTATCAGGTCATGCCAGTGACCGATGCCATATCAAAAATCATCCTGGAAGGCGGCAATGCCATGCATATAGCCGATCAGGCACGAAGGGAAGGAATCGATGACCTTCGAGCATCAGCGTTGAACAAGGTCCGCGACGGCGTGACCGGTTTGGCTGAAATCAACCGCGTAACCAAGGATTAGTCAGATGGCAACAAAAACAATGGAATTAGCGACCTATGCGTGGGAAGGCAAGGACAAGCGAGGCAAAGTCCTCAAGGGTGAGCAGTCCGCCAAGAGTGCCAACCTGATCAAGGCTGACCTCAGACGCCAGGGCATCAACCCCACCCGAGTTCGCAAGAAGGGCAAACCACTGCTTGGTGGTGGCGGGAGGGCGATCAAGCCTCAGGACATCGCCATTTTTTCCAGGCAGCTGGCGACCATGATGAAAGCTGGCGTACCGCTGGTGCAAGGGTTCGAAATTGTCGCGGGAGGCCAATCCAACCCGCGCATGAAAAACATGCTGATCGATATAAAGAACAGCATCGAGGGAGGCTCCACTCTCAGTGAATCTCTGAATAAATACCCGGTTCAGTTCGACGAATTGTTCGTCAACCTGGTGGCCGCTGGCGAACAGGCCGGTGTACTGGATACCCTGCTGGATGAGATTGCGACCTACAAGGAACGCACCGAGGAAATCAAGTCCAAAATCAAGAAAGCGTTGTTCTATCCGGCAGCCGTGATCGGTGTCGCAGTCCTGGTCTCAGCCGTTCTGCTGATCTTTGTGGTGCCTCAGTTCCAGATGATCTTCCAGGACGCTGGCTCCGACCTGCCTGCCTTTACCCAGGCGGTCATCAATCTGTCCGAAAACGTTCAGTCCTATGGCTGGATTTACGCAATCGTGATCGTTGGGTCTATTGTAGCGATCGTGCTGGCAAAAAAGCGATCGAGGCCATTTGCGCATCTGTTGGATCGCATCGCACTCAAGGTGCCTATCATCGGCAAGATTCTGCATGATTCAGCCATTGCACGATTCGCACGTACCTTGGCCACAACCTTCGCCGCCGGTGTGCCGCTGGTCGACGCACTCGACACGGTCTCAGGTGCGACCGGGAACGCCGTCTATGGCGAAGCGGTCAAACGCATTCGAGAAGACGTTTCAGTCGGTCACCAGCTGCAGCTAGCCATGTCCCAGGTCAATCTGTTCCCCAACATGGTCATCCAGATGACCGCCATCGGTGAGGAATCAGGATCGCTGGACGCGATGTTGACGAAAGTGGCCGAGTTCTATGAACGAGAGGTCAATAACGCTGTTGATGCTCTGAGCAGTCTGATCGAACCACTGGTCATGGTCGTGATCGGCGGAATGGTCGGCAGTCTGGTGGTTGCCATGTATCTGCCGATCTTCAAACTTGCAGCGACGATCTGACGCCACTCATGCTTGAATTTCTGCAACAGAACACTGCGTTCTGGCTGGTCGGCGTGGGTGTTTTCGGGCTGCTGATCGGCAGCTTTCTGAACGTGGTGATTCTCAGGCTGCCGGCACGAATCCAGCATGACTGGAAAACTCAATGCGCGAGCCTGCTCGAACAGCCTGAAATGAAGTTTGAGCCTCCGGCCGATCTGGTGGTCTCCAGATCGGCGTGTCCCAAGTGTCACACTCAGCTCCGCGCCATCGACAATATCCCCTTGATCAGCTATCTGGTCCTGCGCGGGCAATGTGCACACTGCAGCAATCCCATCTCTGCACAGTATCCAATCATTGAGGCCCTTTGTGCGCTGCTGTCAGTTCTGGTTGCCTGGACATTCGGAGTCACCTGGATGACGCTGACCGGACTGATCCTGACCTGGGCACTACTTGTGCTTGCGGTGATCGATCTTCGCGAACAGATGCTCTATGACCTGATCACGCTGCCCATGCTTTGGCTGGGGCTGCTCCTCAACACCACAAGCATGTGGGCCACTCCGATCGACGCCATCATCGGAGCGGCCGCAGGCTATCTGTCCCTCTGGATCATCTTCCATATCTTCAAGCGGCTGACCGGCAAGGAAGGCATGGGCTATGGAGACTTCAAGTTACTGGCAGTTTTTGGCGCTTGGCTTGGGTGGACCATGCTACCCATGATCCTTCTGCTGTCTTCTTTGGTGGGTGCGCTGGTGGGCATTGCCATGATCATTTTCCTTGGTCGTGACAAAAACATTCCGATACCCTTTGGCCCGTACCTTGCAGCTGCCGGGTTCATTGCGCTGATCTGGGGCGACCCGTTGATCAGTCTGTATCTGGATGTCAGCGGACTGACCCGCTGAGATGACTCTCAGAGTGGGCGTCACCGGCGGAATCGCTTCAGGCAAGTCTACCGTGTGCCAACTGTTCGCTGATCATGGAGCCACGATCGTGGATGCCGATGTCATTTCCCACGAACTGATGATGCCGGATATGATTGTCTATTGTCAGATCGTGGACGCATTCGGAACCGGCATCCTGGATACGGATCGACGCATCGATCGATCTCGCCTTGGTGCTCTGGTATTCAGTCAACCCGATCGTCGCCGCCAGCTCGAATCCATCATTCATCCGCAGGTTCGTCGCATCATGAGTGAACAGGTACAGTCCAGCAGCGGTCCCTATTGCCTGATGGCAGTGCCGTTGTTGATCGAAACAGGCATGCAATCAGAAGTTGATCGAGTCCTGGTGATCGACATTGACCCGCAGACTCAGAGAGATCGATTGAAACATCGCAATGGTTTCGATGATACGCGGATCGATCTAATTCTCTCGGCACAGTTGAATCGTGAAGATCGACTCTGCCACGCAGACGACATCATCGACAACAATGGAACCATCGAGTCATTGGCCCCACAGGTCATAGCTCTGGATGAACTATATCGCAGAGAGGACCTTAGCAGGCATGACTAGACACCGCGCAGCACTGATTCATTTCATCCTCAGCATCATGATCGCAGGGACGGCACTGACATTGATGTTGCTGTTTGTCTTTCCTGCGAAGTATTTCCTGGCTGGCGGCGGCAGTAAATTACTGATCATCATGGTTAGCGTCGACATCATCATTGGCCCCTTGCTCACCTGGATCGTCTATCGACAAGGCAAGAAGTCACTGACATTCGACCTGAGCGTGATCGTCATGTTGCAGCTCGCCGCGCTGGTATACGGCATCACTGTCATGATCAATTCGAGGCCCGTATTCATGGCGCTGGTGACTGACCGATTCTCTCTGGTTCAAGCCAACCAGATCAGTGATGACTTACTCCACAAAGCCATCTATCCGGAATTCAGAACACGCTCCTGGACCGGCCCCATCGCCGTAGTGACCAGGATGCCCCAAGATCCCGATTCCATGCAGACAGTAATGATGAATGCCCTGGCGGGATTTGATCGCGACAAGTTTCCCGAACTGTACCATCCATACGATGAGAACAGTCACGAGGCTTTGCTTTACGCCAGAAACGTTAGTGGTTTGATCACTATTGATCCGGCCGCAGCTGACCGTATTGATCCCGTGATGGCAGAATATGGATTGACCATTGAGCAGGTCGACTTCTTGCCACTGGTCACATCACAAAGTGATATGACCACACTGCTAAACAGTGAAACCGGAGAAATTCTGGCCATCGTTGACGTCGATCCATGGCAAACCGCCGATCAACCCTGACCTCGGTTCAATCACTGCCCTCAACAGGAGAATCCCCTTGAAAACAAGACGACTCGCAATCATCGCCATAATCGCATTGATCACTGGGTGTGGAGACAACTCCAGTCCCACAGAACAGGTCGATGAAAATTCGGCAGAATCGTCGAGCACACCACAACCTCACGTGCTACAGGATCAGATGGACCAGATCGACAAGGCCCGGGCCTTGCAGGAACAGCTCAACACAGCAGCGCAAGATCGCCTGAAACAGATCGACGAGAATACCCGGCGTGAAACCGACGATGGTTGATCAGGAGCATGCGGATCAACTCACGATCGGTTGTGCTCAGATTGCCCCGGTCTGGTTCGATCGCGACGCGACTACGGCCAAAGTAATTGAGCGGATCGAGCAGGCCGGCACAGAACGCGTCGACCTGATCGCCTTCGGCGAAGCTCAGGTTCCGGGCTATCCATTCTGGATCGAATGGACCCATGGAGCACGTTTCAACGCTACCGACCAGAAACTATGGCATGCCGAATACATGCATCAGGCAGTACAGATTGAATCCGGCCACCTCAATGGAGTCTGTCAGGCCGCGCGCGCGCACCAGGTTGCCTTGTATCTGGGCATCATCGAACGCCCAATGGATCGAGGCGGACACAGTCTGTACGCGAGCATGGTCTACATTGATCAGCAAGGACAGATCCAGTCAGTCCATCGCAAGCTGATGCCCACCTACGAAGAACGCCTCACGTGGTCACCAGGGGACGGACATGGCCTGGTCGTTCATCCGCTGGGGGCCTTTACAGTGGGTGGCTTGAACTGCTGGGAAAACTGGATGCCGTTGCCTCGCGCAGCGCTCTATGGCCAGGGCGAGGATCTGCACGTGGCCATCTGGCCCGGCAGCATTCGCAACACCGAAGACATCACGCGCTTTATTGCCAGAGAGTCTCGATCATACGTGCTCTCGGTGGGCAGCCTGATGCGACCTTCGGACATCCCGGCGGACAATACTCGCAAGCAGGCACTGATAGAAGCCATTGATGTGGACTATCTCTGCGATGGAGGTTCATGCATCGCTGGGCCTGATGGCCAATGGGTTCTGGCACCGCAATGTCATCAGGAGGGCTTGTATATCGCTTCGATCGATCATGCGCGGGTCCGCGAGGAGCGACAAAACTTTGACCCCGTCGGGCACTACTCACGCCCGGATGTCACCCAGCTGCATGTCAACCGTCAGCGACAATCTACCCTGAAGTTCACCGAGAAGGATGACTCTGCCAGCTGATTCACGGGCCTAAAAAAACCCGTCATGCACCATTTTGCACGACGGGTTGGATCAGAATAATATTTTGAGTGGCGAGTGCTTAGCCCAGTTCTGCCAGGATGTCATCCAGCGCCTCACAGACTTCACCAGGGTCATCAGCGTTGGTCAGATCGTTACCAATGTCCTGCATTTTCTTGCTCAGTTCCATGAGCTTGGCCATGTCTTCACCGGCCAATGACTGCATCTTGGTAGACACTTCCATGGACTTTTGCATGGCCTCTTCCTTGGTACAGCCACCACAACCTGTCAATGCTGTGGCCATCAGTACCAGTGCGCCTATTGCCATGAGTTGTTTCATGTTCTTGCTCCCTACTCGTGATTGAATCAGCAGAAACTGTATCACAGAACACTCTGTTGTCTCATGTTCTCATTTTGACTGCCGTCACATATTCGCAAGCCTGTGTGCAAGGTCTGGCCTGAGCACCAGTCATGCCTTGAGGGGGTCAGTGACACGCGCAAGCAGACACTGACATCAAACAGACTTTGAAAAATGGGCAACCTATCCCAGTTTGCCGTGACATTGTTTGAACTTCTTGCCTGATCCACAGGGGCACGGGTCGTTTCGTCCGACTTTGTCGCCGTCTCGAACAAATGGTTGTGCAGCCAGTGCCGGTGCGGACGGGGCAGGCTTCTGGTTAGCGACTGCCTCTGGATGATTGAACTGCATGTTCGATTGCTGTTGACGCTGTGCTGCGACCGCATCAACATCTTCCTGAGCCTGGATTCGTATCCTGGCGAGAATCTGGATCACGTCATGATCGATTTCACTCAGCACCTTGGTAAACAGGTCAAAGGCTTCGCGTTTGTATTCCTGCTTGGGCTGCTTCTGGGCATAGCCACGCAGTCCAATGCCGCGGCGCAGATAATCCATGTTGGCCAGATGTTCTTTCCAATGCCGGTCCAACTCCTGAAGCATGACCGTCTTTTCCAGATTGCGCATCAGTTTGGCGCCAATCAGATCTTCCTTCTCCGCGAAGAAATGCTCGACAGCCGTAGTCACCGCGTCTCGCAAGCCGTCGGCACCCAGCGTGTCATCTCGCTTGAGCATGTCCAGCAGTGGAATATTGAGGCCAAACTCACCTTCTAGAGACTTCTCAAGACCTGCAACATCCCATTGTTCGTCAATGGTATCTGGTGGGATATACCCATCAATCAGATCATCGAACACAGTCTCACGTATGCTGCTGACCTGATCGGAAATATCATCACTATCCATCAAATCATTGCGTTCACGATAGATCACGCGACGCTGATCATTGGCCACATCATCGTATTCGAGCAAATTCTTTCGCGCATCGAAGTTCATCGCTTCGACTTTGCGCTGGGCGTTCTCGATCAGTCGGCTGAATATCTTGTTCTGGATGACTTCATCTTCACCCATGCCGGACTTCTGCATCATTGCCTGAACACGATCAGAGGCAAAGATTCGAATCAGGTTATCTTCAAAAGAGACATAAAAACGACTGGATCCAGGATCACCCTGTCGGCCGGATCGGCCTCTCAACTGGTTGTCGACTCGACGTGACTCGTGCCGTTCAGTGCCGATGATATGCAGGCCGCCAGAGTCCAGTACCTTCTGATGACGGAGTTTCCACTGTGTACGCACATCATCGACCTGCGCCTCTGTCACACCCTCTCCCATATCTTCAATTTCGGATTCCGGATTACCACCCAGGACAATATCGGTGCCTCGGCCCGCCATGTTGGTCGCGATCGTCACCGCGCCTGGTCGGCCGGCTTGCGCCACAATGGTTGATTCGCGTTGGTGCTGCTTGGCGTTCAGGACTTCGTGTGTCACGCCCGCTTTCTTCAATTCGCGCGAGAGCTCTTCGGAGTAGTCAATCGAGGTTGTACCGATCAGCACAGGCTGTTCGCGCGTCTGACAATCCCTGATGTCTTCAAGTATGGCGGTAAACTTGGCCGCCTTGTTGACATAGATAAGATCCTCTTCATCGTTACGAACCATGGGTTTGTGAGTGGGAATCACAATGACTTCCAGACCGTAAATCTGCTGGAATTCATAGGCTTCAGTATCAGCCGTCCCTGTCATACCAGATAACTTGTCATACAGTCTGAACAGGTTCTGAAAGGTAATTGAAGCGAGCGTCTGGTTTTCCTTCTGAATCGGTACCCCTTCCTTCGCTTCGATCGCCTGATGCAAGCCATCTGACCAGCGACGTCCTTTGAGAGTACGTCCGGTAAATTCATCCACGATAACTACTTCGCCATCATCGACCAGGTATTCGACATCCTTGTGATACAAAGCATGAGCACGAATCGCCGCGTTGAGGTGATGAACGAGGCTCAGATGTTGTGGATCATAGAGTGATTCACCAGCCAGTATAAGACTTTGCTCAACGAAGATTTTCTCGACGTGCTCCATGCCGTCCTCGGTCAGATGAATCTGCTTCATCTTCTCGTCAATGCTATAGTCGCCCTCACCGTCCTCGGATTCCTGCGCCTTGAGCATGGGAACCACGCGATTGACCTTGACGTACAGCTGCGGACTGTCGTCTGTCGGGCCCGAAATGATCAACGGAGTCCTGGCTTCATCAATCAGGATCGAATCCACTTCATCGATAATGGCAAATGCCTGATCCTTGATCACCCGATCAGCAGCGGTAAACGCCATGTTGTCGCGCAGGTAGTCAAAACCGAATTCGTTATTGGTGCCATACACCACGTCGCAGGCATACGCAGCTCTTTTGGCGGCGGGTGACATGTTTGGAATCACTGTGCCTACTGTCAACCCAAGCGCTTCGTAAACCGGGCGCATCCAGTTACCGTCTCTGGCGGCAAGATAATCGTTCACGGTGATGATGTGTACCGATTGGCCCGACAAGGAGTTCAGATAGGCTGGAAGTGTAGCCACCAGCGTCTTGCCCTCTCCAGTTCGCATCTCGGCAATTTTTCCGCTGTGCAGGACCATTCCACCAATGAGCTGAACATCATAATGTCGCATGCCCATGGTTCGCTTTGAGGCTTCACGTACCGCTGCAAATGCCTCGGGTACTAGTTTGTCCAGTGACTCACCATCCTTGAATCGCTGCCGAAATGTCTGCGTCATTGCTTTCAGGTCGTCGTCAGAGTGCGTTTCAAATTCTGCCTCTAACGCATTGACACGGTCTACAACGCTGGACATGCGACGAACCTGCCGATCATTGCGACTACCGAACATACTGGTGAATATTTTTGTGAACATGCGAACAGGCTTCCGTGATGCGTGGTTGAGTCGTTGACCGACGATGGTCACATTGTTTTATCTGGAGCTTCACATGACATAGGGTCGATCTTGCCCGCTTACAATACGAACAACGCTCCAAACCTGATTTTTTGTACTGACAACGCAGCGAACGTGCGTCAGCCGCGATAACTCATGGCGAAGGGGTGTCGCGCCCTGGGAACCATCTGAACAAGTCATGAATGGCTGCCCTGACCGTCAACTATGCCCACTTTGCGTTACAGGAACTGAACGATAGAATCACTATGGCTCAGTTCCTGCGCCTTGATTGGACACATTTGCCATCTCAATCCAACTCGCTTAAGACTTGTTCAGAGGCTCCCTAGCTAGCCAAACGTTTGACGATGTTGGTCGGGTTGATGCGCTTGCCATCCAACCAGACCTCGAAATGAACATGAGGACTGGTCGCTCGACCGGTTGTCCCCATCAGCGCAATCTGCTCACCAGTCGCAACTCGTTGCCCAACCTTGACCAGATTCGAATGATTATGTGCATAGCGTGTCACATAGCCATTGCCATGATCAATGTCCACGACGTTTCCATAGCCAACACGCTTGCCTGACCAGATCACCACGCCATCAGCAACCGATACGATCGGTGCCTCCAGTTTCCCGGCAAAATCGATTCCGTAGTGGTTGGAAGGTTCTCCAGTAAATGGGTCAGCACGGGGTCCATAACGTGACGACAACCAGCCCGATTCAACCGGTCTGCCTGATGGCTCCATGCGAGAATCCAGCTCACGATTGATAATCATGCTTTCCAGCAGGGACAATTGCCCATGCTGAGAATTGAGCCGTGATTCCAGATTGAGCAGCTCCCGCTCCAGATCCATGGAGCCGATGCTTTGATAACTGCCCGCTTCATCCGGCCCGCCAATGGGAGGGTCGATATCGAAATTGAATTCACCGTCATCAAGATTGCCCAATTCAGTCAGGCGGGAGCCCAGGGCTTCAACTCGAGTCGTACGCGCTTGAAGGTCGCCCATTTTCATGGCCAATGCATCAAGATGATACTGGTTCTGGCGTTTCAATGTGTTCAGGCTCTTGCGCTGCAAGGCCAATTCCTGGCGTGCCTGCTCCAGTTCATCCAGGCTGGCCACCTCCTCAGGTGCCATCGCGTGTGACAACCAGAAACCGAAGACGGCACAAGTCAGCAACGTCAGCGAAGCCAAAGCAGCCGCCGTTGCAATCGTTCTCTGATTGACGTTAAATCGTATGGGGCGCTCGTTTGCGTCCTTGAATACAATAATTTTCATGCAGAAGGATGGTCTCTTAAGTTGACTCACGATTCAGCCCGACAATGTGGCAACCTGTTGCTGCAATCCAGTGATCGGGTCATGCGACACCTGAAACATCTGAATCAGCTGCAAACCCAGCTTTGGGGCTGCCTGCCGGTCGACCTGCGTGCACACTGTGAGCTGGCGAACTATCGTGACAAGACGCTAGTCATCGCGGTGCACTCACCAGTGTGGGCAAGTCGATTGAAACTCTCAAGCCGTGAGATTCTACATGCGATACAGGCAATTGGCAAAATTGAGGTTCAAAAGCTCCGAATCTTGACCATGCCATCGTGACAGACGTGTGACAATTGGCTGTGCTCGTGGCAAGGTCAGGGAGATTCAGATTGCCTGTGCGGGATGAGCATATGAGATCGGTGCCGTTTCGACATCGTCATAGCTCACCTCTTCATAGCTGCTGGGATCGGACAGCAGTTTGTGCAGGAGCTGATTGTTCAACTGGTGACCCGATTTGTGTCCGTTAAAAGCACCAATAAGACTGTGCCCCAGCAAGTACAGGTCACCGATTGCATCAAGAATCTTGTGTTTGACAAACTCATCTTCATATCGGAGTCCGTCTTCGTTGAGGATGCGGTAGTCATCGAGCACAATCGCATTGTCCATGCTGCCGCCCAATACCAGGTTGCGCTCGCGCAGCATCTCAATGTCACGCATGAACCCGAACGTCCGGGCACGGGCCACTTCTTTGACAAACGATGTGGTTGAAAAGTCGACGCTGGCCTCCCTGGAGTGCATCCGGAAGACCGGGTGATTGAAATCGATTGAAAAACTGACCTTGAAGCCTTCATGCGGTTCAAAGCGCGCGGTTTTGTCACCATCGGACACTTCAACCGGTTTCAGAATCCGAATGAATTTTTTGGCAATGTTCTGTTCTTCGATGCCTGCTGACTGAAGTAGAAAAACAAACGGACCGGCACTGCCGTCCATTATCGGTACTTCAGGAGCGCTGAGATCGACATACGCATTATCCACCCCGAGACCTGCCATTGCCGAGAGCAAGTGCTCCACAGTCGAAATGGTCACGCCTTCCTTGTTCAGGCTGGTCGACATGGTGGTATCGCCGACATTCTCTGGACATGCCTTGATTTCAACTGCGGGTTCCAGGTCAACTCGACGAAACACAATACCAGTATTGGGCAGTGCAGGCCGCAAGGTCATGTAGACCTTCTGACCTGTGTGAATACCAACACCGGTGGCGCGAATAATGTTTTTCAGCGTGCGTTGTCTGATCATAGGTGGTGCCCTGTGTCTTTCAGTCATTCATAGCATGAACGCGTTGGATGTTATCACAGCCGTTCTGTGCAGGAAAGCACTAATTGACCATAAAAACAACAGGTGTTGCTAAATCGCAACTTGTGTTGTTTTTATGTCGCTACAAAGACATGAGTGAGGTTTGGCAGCCTGTCGTACATGGCATCCAATCCATCGATTTACTTGATGAAAGCGTTCTGAACACCACTGATCTTGCCAGGATAAGTGTGGGCTTATGTGAGTCATTGCAAGAGCAGTGTTATTGCTTTTGGGATCGATGCACAGAACGCCTTCATCAAACAAATCGGTCAGCCACGGTCTATTCTTGTCTGAACCTGTTCAGCGAAAACAGGACAGGTAGCACCGGATACAGAAAGTGAGAAGCCAAACGCTTTCTGTATCCGGTCCTCAGCCGATCGGTCAGTCAGCTTGCCTACGGAGAAACGCAGGGATATCAAGATAATCCAGCTGTTCTTCACTAGTGGCCTCGCTGCTGGGTTCTTCGGCAACCTGGCTCGACGAGGTCGCCTTCTGGCTTGTCTGCGCTTGGCTGCGGCTCATTGCCGGACGCTGCGACAAGGCCGCATAATCCACTTCTCCCGTCGATGCGTTTCGCACCAGCTTGACCGGCTTCTCTTCAACTAGGACATCGCGATTCAGACCGGTCGCCACGACCGTCACACGCAGTTCATCCTGCATGTTCTGATCAATCACGGTTCCGATGACGACGTTGGCATCCTCAGATGCAAACTCACCAACCGTACGACCCACTTCCTCGAACTCACCCATGGTCAGATCAAGTCCTGCGGTCACATTGACCAGAATGCCGTAGGCGCCGGACAGGTTGATATCTTCAAGAAGCGGGCTGCCAATCGCCATCTCTGCCGCTGCAATGGCGCGGTCATCACCCCGTGCAGAACCGGTACCCATCATGGCCATGCCCATTTCCGACATGACCGTCTTGACGTCGGCAAAATCGACGTTGATCAGGCCAGGACGTGTGATCAGCTCGGCAATCCCCTGCACAGCTCCCAGCAGGACTTCATTGCCTGCCCTGAAGGCATCCAGCAAACTGACACTGCTGCCCAGAACTGTGAGTAATTTTTCATTCGGAATGGTGATCAGCGAATCCACATGCTTGCTCAACTCTTCCATTCCAAGGCCTGCCACTTTCATTCGGCGAGACCCTTCGAACGGGAACGGCTTGGTCACCACGGCGACGGTCAGAATATCCATCTCCTTGGCCAGTTGAGCGACCACTGGTGCAGCACCTGTTCCGGTTCCACCACCCATGCCTGCTGTGATGAATACCATATCGGCACCTTGCAGCACTTCGACGATGCGCTCCCGATCTTCCAGCGCTGACTGACGACCGATCTCTGGATTGGCTCCTGCACCCAAACCCTTGGTGACGTTACTGCCCAATTGCAGCGTGATGGGCGCGTCACAATTTTTCAGCGCCTGCGAATCGGTGTTGGCACAAATGAAATCGACCCCTTCAATATCGGCCTCTATCATCTGCTTGACGGCATTGCCGCCTCCACCGCCCACGCCAATGACCTTGATCACAGCGGTTTGGTTAAATGAATCCATAAATTCAAACATGGCTTCTCTCCTGGTTCCTTTTTATTAATGACCTATCAAATCCAGTATCGCGACACTCTAGAATTCTCCGCGAAACCAGCCCTTGATTCTTTCAAAGAGCGAATCACTTGCACCACTGCCATATCCACCAGCAGGCACATGATCTGCTGAAGCGCCATACAACAACAGACCCACGCCAGTGGCATGAATCTGATTGTTGACCACGTCAGACAATCCGCTCACGTATTGAGGGGCTCCGATTCGGACCGGAAGATGAAATACTTCCTCGGCCAGATCCGCAACACCTTCCATCTTCGATGCTCCACCAGTCAGTACGACTCCGGCAGGCACCAGATCCTCAAACCCACTGCGACGCAATTCCGCCAGCACCAGATTGAACAATTCTTCGTATCGTGGCTCGGTCACTTCGGCCAACGTCTGTCGCGCCAAACGACGCGAAGGTCGATCACCAACGCTTGGAACCTGTATGGTTTCCTCGGCGCTTGCCAACTGCCCCAATGCACAGGCGTATTTGATCTTGATCTCTTCTGCGCTCTGAGTTGGCGTTCTCAGTGCCACGGCAATGTCATTGGTGACCTGATCACCGGCAATGGGTATGACCGCGGTATGTCGGATCGCCCCCTGCGTGAACACCGCGATATCCGTTGTGCCTGCACCGATGTCTACCAGACAGATCCCGAGGTCTTTCTCGTCCTGGTTGAGCACGGCATACGATGAGGCCAGTTGCTCAAGAATCTGATCGTCCACTCGAAGACCACAGCGAGCCACACACTTGGCAATATTCTGGGCCGCACTGGCAGCACCGGTTACGACATGAACACGTGCTTCAAGCCGGACTCCAGACATGCCAACCGGATGGCGAATGCCCTCCTGCCCATCAATCATGTAATCCTGCGGCAGGACATGCAGTATTTTCTGGTCGGCAGGTACCGCGACGGCACGCGCAGCGTCGAGTACCCGCTCAACATCACTATCACTGACCTCCGAATCCCGGATCGCAACAATTCCATGTGAATTCAGGCTGGAGATATGACTGCCCGAAATGCCGGCATAGACTGAGCGAATTTCGCAACCGGCCATCAACTCCGCTTCTTCTACCGCGCGCTGGATTGATGCCACGGTCGACTCGATATCAACCACGACACCTCGCTTCAGGCCACGTGATGGATGGGTTCCGATGCCGATCACTTCAACCTCGCCATCTTCGGAGACGTCGCCCACAATGGCAACAATCTTCGAGGTCCCGATATCCAGACCGACGACCAGTGACTGTTCTTGCCGTGAGGCCATCAGTCCGACTCCCTTGTTGTCATTGTCAGTTGCTGCTTTTGTGGATCATCCCAGCGAACACTGAAGCCGTTGGGATACCGAAGATCCGCCGACTTCATGCGCCGTGATTCATCGCTCTGTATCAATGGTTCTGCTACGAGAAACCGTTCCAGTCTTGCCATTGGATTGCTGCTGCCCATGACGATACTCACCCCATTGTCCAGGTCGACTGACCATGAACCTCGAGCACTCAGTGATAACTCGCTGAGCATCACATCACTTTCGGCAAACAATGTCACAATCTGTCCAAAGACTTGCTGAACTTCATTGACTGAGCCCTCTGGTCCATGCAGCAAGGGAAGCCCTTGCATCACCACGTTGCCTTCCGCTGCGAATACCTCACCCAGATCACTGAGCAGTTGTCGCTCACCCCACCTGGCAACAGGCTCGTGCTCAAGCACTCTGATCTGAAGAGTATCGGGCCATTTGCGGCGCACGCCTGCCGACCGTATCCAGGCCAGTGATTCCACCTGTCGTTTGACCTCACTCAGGTCAGTTGCCACAAATGTCTGCCCCATGGCAGGCACCGCTGCTGCCCGGATCTGCTCGATACTGACTCGCTCGAATGGACCCTGGACTTCAATCCACTTGACCACCCATGTCTTGTTACTCCAGGTGGCCGGCAAGCCAAACATCACTGCTGCAAACACGGCAACAATGGCCAGCGCCATTCCCAACAAGGCCACATCACGTAATCTCAGCATCATGACCCCGCTCCGGCCTGAACCGTGTGCGTTGCTGTATTCAGAATGGACCGCACCAGGGCATCAAACTCGATACCCGCCTGGGCAGCCGATTTAGGTACCAGCGAATGACTGGTCAACCCTGGCGTGGTGTTCGCCTCGATCAGAACAAAACGGTCGTCGCAGAAGATGAAATCAATGCGCGCCCAACCTGCCAGATGCAAGGCAGTCCATGCTTTCAATGCCGCCTCTTCAAGCCGCACGAGCTGGTTCGCATCCAGACCACAGGGACAGTGGTATTCGGTATCGTCGTCGACATATTTAGCCTGATAGTCATAAAAGGCTCGCTGGGTCACAATGGCAACCGGTGGCAGCACCTGACCATTCAATACAGTGACCGCCAATTCGGTGCCATCCAGATACGTCTCAAGCATGACCGAATCATCCAGACTCAGCGCATCGTTGGTCGCTGACAACAGA
The DNA here is from genome assembly GCA_003233095.1 of Oceanospirillales bacterium. Lineage (GTDB taxonomy): Bacteria > Pseudomonadota > Gammaproteobacteria > Xanthomonadales > SZUA-38 > SZUA-38. The sequence continues at coordinate 29,040 of QIKT01000200.1, forward strand.
TCCTCAGACTTTCTGACCAGATGCACTCCAAGGCTGGAACCCTGTGATACTGGTTTGACGACCAGTGGATATCCAAGCGTCTGACCAGCAGTCAATCTTGCTGCCGGATTCATAGTCGCATCGATCAACTGTGAATCGGCCACATCCAGCCCCTGAGCCTTACAGACAGTCTTGCTGACCGCCTTGTCCATGGATATGGCAGAGCCAAGCAGCCCGGTTCCGGTACAAGGAATCTGATGGCAATCGAGCATGCCCTGCAGAACGCCACTTTCCCCTTCGGCACCATGTAGCAGATTGAATACCCGAGACGGCCGATCTGATTTGATCCTTTGCATCAAGGCTCCCAGCCCATCAACGGCCACTGCATTCACACCCAATCGGGCCATTGCGCCCATGACGGCGGCACCGCCATCGAGCGACACTTCTCGCTCACCCGACAGTCCACCCATCACGACTGCCACGACATCTGTTTGAAATTCGGAACGGGTCATTGATCAAACCCCTGCTGGTACAGCTGCGCTGCAGCAGAGCCGATATCACCGGCACCCAGCAACATGACCAGGTCACCATCCTGGGTCACATTTGGCAAGATCTCGCGACAATCGAGTGGATCTCGTACGCAGATCGGCTCGACTTTGCCACGAGCACGAATGGCCGCCGCCAGAGCATGCGTATCGGCACCTGGTATTGGCGTCTCACCCGCCGAGTAGACCTCAGCCAGAATCAACACATCCACGTCGCTAAGCACTCGGGCAAATTCGTCCATCAGATCCCGCGTTCGACTGTATCGATGCGGTTGAAAGACAACCACGCGGCGCTGGCCCGGCCATCCTTCGCTGGCAGCATTCAGTGTCGCTTCAATCTCGGTGGGATGATGGCCGTAGTCATCGATGAACAAGGCCTGGGCACCCTTGATCATCATGCTTCCATGCACATTGAATCGGCGCCCGACCCCTTCGAACTCTACCAGTGCCTGGCGGATGTCTGCGATTCGAACACCCACTTCCCATGCCACCGCAACGGCGGCCAAGGCATTCAGAACATTATGTCGACCTGGCATGTTCAGCGAGGCCGTAGTGGCCGGCCGTCCCGGTATATGCAGTGAAAATGTCACCGTTCCCTGGTCCTGAACCAGATCGGTTGCTCGAAAATCGGCATCCTCACTGAACCCATAACGGATCACCGAGCGGCTGGCCGTTTCAGCCAGCTCACGAACTTGTGGATCATCGACGCACAAGACCGCCAGTCCATAAAATGGCAAACGCTGAAGAAACTCGGCAAACGCCGACTTCAATTGCTCCGGATCATGCGCATAGGTTTCCAGATGATCCTGGTCAATATTGGTAATTACTGCAATCATTGGCTGCAGGAGCAAAAACGACCGATCGCTTTCATCGGCCTCGGCCACCAGATATCGGCCTTCACCCAAACGGGCATTACTGCCCACCCGGTTCAGCAACCCACCCACCACAAACGTTGGGTCCAGTCCTGCCTCTCCGAGAATGCTGGCAATCAGAGAGGTGGTGGTTGTCTTGCCGTGGGTTCCGGCGATTGCGATGCCTTCTCGCAAACGCATCAGTTCAGCGAGCATTTCTGCCCGTTGCACCACAGGTATTCTACGGATTTTGGCAGCCACCACCTCGACGTTGTCAACGCCGATGGCGGTTGATACTACGACCACATCGGCATGACGTACATGCTCGGCATCATGACCCAGGTTGACTGTGGCACCCAATCGACGCAGTCGCTCGATGACACTGGAATCACTTCGATCCGACCCACTCACCTCATAGCCCAGAGACAACATGACCTCGGCAATTCCACACATGCCACTGCCACCAATTCCAATGAAATGGACGCGACTGAAGCGCTTCATGAACTCGGGGCCCAAACGCTGTTGCAAGCGTTGATTCATCGAATCACCTCGCAGCAGGCATCGGCAATCATGGCCGCCGCATCGCCGGTTGCACGCGCGCGCGCCGCTCTGGCCATGCCTGACAGCTGATCACGGTCACTCATCAGATTCGTCAACATTGCTGACAGCGATGCAGCGGACAATTCATGCTGAGGCATCAGTTTCCCAGCACCGGCATTCACCATGACTCGAGCATTGCTTGTCTGATGATCATCCACTGCGTGCGGATAGGGGACGTAAACCGCAGGCTTGCCCGCTTCTGCCAACTCCGCGACTGTCAGTGCCCCCGCACGACAGACCACCAGATCAGCCAGCTGATAGGCCGATGCCATATCGTCAATGAATTCCACAACCTGTGCGTTGATACCCGCGCGCTCATAGGCCTCGGTCGTCATTTCCAGCTTGCCTCTGCCTGCCTGATGAACCACCCGGGGTCGCTCAGATGTGTCCATCCGTGCCAGAGCTTCGGCTACGGTGCGGTTCAACACCTCAGCCCCAAGGGAGCCGCCAATCACCAGCAACTGCCGATGAGCCAGCTCGGTTGCTGGCAAGCTGGTATCGATAGCCCGGATACTGGCACGCACCGGATTGCCAACGTATTCGCAGCGTTTGCCCAAGGCATTGGGGAATCCGCACAACACTCGGGCGGCCAATTTTGCCAACACTCGATTCGTCAGGCCGGCCACACTGTTCTGCTCGTGGACAATCAGCGGGATTCCGCAGACGCGGGCTGCAAGCCCCCCTGGTCCAGCCACGAATCCACCTAGACTGAGCACCGAATCAGGCGTTTGTTGCTTGAGGATGCGCCGCGCTTGCCAGACCGCACGAGCCACTCGAAAAGGCGCCTTGAACAGACTCAACAATCCCTTACCTCGAATCGCGGTGACATCGATGCTGTGCATCAGGATGCCCGCTTTGGGCACCACCTGCTGTTCCATTCCATGACGCGAGCCCATCCACATCACCGAGACGCCACGTTGTTTCAGCGTTTCAGCGACCGCCAGACCCGGAAAGATGTGCCCGCCTGTGCCGCCTGCCATGATCATCACTGACTGACTCATGCCCGCGCCCCCGCTTTGCGACGACCCACAGACTTGGCAGGCTTTCGCTTGCGTGGTTTGGGGGCCACCGCTGCTGTGGCTCCGACACGCGACTCGTGCGCAACCCTGAACAACAACCCCATCATCACGCAAGTCATCATGACACTGCTGCCGCCTGAGCTGATCAGAGGCAAGGTCAGACCTTTGGTCGGCAGCAAACCAAAATTCACTCCAACACTGATCATGGCCTGGGTCCCCAGCAAAAAGGACAATCCAAATGCGAGGTATCCTGAAAAGGACTGCCCTCCCCTGAGCGCCCGCATGGCAATCACCATGCCACGACCGATCAAGACGGCAAACAGGGCCAGCAACACAAAGATTCCGGCCAGTCCCATCTCCTCGGCGTACACCGCAAGGATGAAATCGGTATGTGCTTCTGGCAGATAGAACAACTTCTGCACGCTTCCGCCCAGACCGGCTCCCCACCAGTCACCACTACCAATGGCGATGAGTGCCTGAGTCAATTGAAATCCGCTATCGAACGGATCCGCCCAGGGGTCCAGAAATGACTTGATGCGACGCAAGCGATAGCCCTCTGACACGGCCACCCAAACCAGCGCAGGGACAGTCAGGATGACGATCAGAATCAGATCTCTGATCCGTGCACCGCCCAGCCAGATCATGGCGAAGGTCACGCCCAGAATCAGTACCGCGCCGCCAAAATCCGGTTGCGCCAATAACAGTGCGACAACCACACCGGACACACACAGTGGCTTGATGGTCCCGAACAGCGTTTCTCGAAGCGCATGCGTTTGCCGGACCATATAGCCTGCCAGAAAGATGACCGTCGTGATCTTGACTGCCTCAACGACCTGGAAATTCAACAAACCGGTTCGAATCCATCGCGTACTGCCATTGACCGTCACACCCAGCCCTGGCAAGAACACCATCAACATCAGCGGAATACTCAGCAGCAACAGCGCCGCACTGGCACGTTCCAGATTGGCCAGTGGAATACGCATGCACAGCAATGCCAGTGCGGTGCCCAATCCCAGTGCGATCATGTGCTTGAACACATAGTAGAAAGGATGCAGCCCGTACTTTTCAGCAATTGCCATCGATGCCGAAGCCACCATCACTACCCCAATGGACGCCAGAGCCAACACCACAACCAACAGGCAGTGATCCAGCTCGAAGCGTTCGTCAGTTTGTGATCTAGCCGTTTGTTTGCTCATCGTATTTTCAATGTCGCCAATCCAATCAAGACCAGCACAACACTGATGATCCAGAAACGCACAATCACTCTGGGCTCAGGCCAACCCTTCAATTCGAAATGGTGATGAAGCGGAGCCATCCGAAAGATTCGCTTGCCGGTCAACTTAAAAGAAGCCACCTGCAGAATGACCGACACGGTTTCTATCACAAACACGCCGCCCATGATGAAAAATGCCAGCTCCTGCCGAACCATCACGGCGATCACTCCCAGCGCTGCCCCGATGGCCAAGGCTCCCACGTCGCCCATGAACACCTGGGCGGGATAGGTGTTGAACCACAAGAACCCCAAGCCTGCCCCAGCCATGGCGCTGCAAAAAACCGTCAGCTCACCCGTGCCTGGAATGCCAGGGATCCCCAGATATTCGGCAAATCCCGAGTGGCCTGAGACATAGGCAAAAATACCTAGCGCGACGGAGACCAGAATGGTCGGCATGATTGCCAGACCGTCGAGCCCATCAGTCAGATTCACGCCATTGCTGGAACCAACAATCACGAAATAACAGAGCACCACAAACCCCATTCCCAAGGGAATCGCCAGGTCTTTGGTGAACGGCACCAACAGATCGGTGTAACTGTCTGTCGGCGCTGTCTGATACAGGTAGATCGCCACTGTCAGTGCAAAAATGGTCTGCAGCAGGTATTTCCAGCGCGCTGCCAGGCCGCGGCTGTTGCCTCTCGATATTTTCAGATAGTCATCCATCCAACCGATGACTGCGAAGCCCAGCGTCACGACAATGACTGTCCAGACAAATCGATTCGACAAATCTGCCCACAACAGCGTGCTGATAATCACTGCGGTGATGATCAGCGCGCCACCCATGGTTGGTGTCCCGGCTTTGGACAAGTGGCTCTGTGGTCCGTCACTGCGAACTTGCTGTCCTATCTGTAATGTTGCCAGGCGATTGATCATCCACGGTCCAACCAGCAGTGAGATGGCCAGCGCCGTCAGCGCGCTGAGAATGGCGCGTAGTGTCAGGTAACTGAATACATTGAAGCCGGTTTCAACCGACGCTAGATAATCGGCCAATATCAACAGCATGGTTGTGTCTCCCCTGTCATCAACACCTGACTGATTCGTTCCATGCGCATACCACGAGACCCCTTGATCAGGCAGGTGACCCCGTCACCAAGCAGCGGCCTCAAATAGTCCAGTAACTGTTCTGCCGACTCGAAGTGCTCTCCCATCGAACCAAAGGCGGAGCTGGCCTCGCTCGACAAAGCGCCCAATGTCAACAGCTGATCGAGACCGACACGTCCGGCCGCCTCACCAAGCTCTCGATGCATGCGCAGCGCATCCTCTCCGAGTTCGAACATGTCACCTAGCACAAGAATGCGATGCCCCTGACAGTCCGCCAGAACATCGATAGCGGCGGCAACCGAGGCAGGATTGGCGTTGTAGCTATCTTCGATCAGATGACCGCCTTGCGGCAGCGCTCGTCGATTCAGGCGCCCCTCAGCGGAGACAAATGAGGCCAAACCACTGGCAATCAGATCCACTGACACATTCAGTGCCGAGGCAGCAGCGGCAGCACACAGGGCATTGCGAGCATTGTGGCGTCCGGCAACCGGCAGCTTCACTTCAACCGTTTCGGTACCGACGGTCAGCAACAGTTGCTGCGCATCGCCGGCTGGCTCAACCTGTCCACAGATGTCGGCCGAATGATCCAGCGACACTTCCAGAATGGTTCGATTGGCCGCGAGTTTGCGCCAGACCGAATGCCTGACATCATCGACATTGAGAATCACCACGCCGTCTCCAGGCAATGCTTCGATCAGCTCGCCCTTGACCCGCGCCACATTATCGACCGTGCCCAAGCGCTCCAGATGAGCCGGCCCTGCATTGGTGATGAGGCCCACATCGGGCTTGGCAAGCTCGGCAAGATAGCGGATGTCGCCCGGCTTTCCAGCGCCCATTTCGATGGCCGCAAACTGATGCGACCGATCGAGCTGACACAGCGTCAGTGGCATCCCGATTTCATTGTTGAAATTGCCTGCGGTAGCAAGCGTTGGCCCTTGTTGTGACAAGATTGATGCGAGCATCTGCTTGACGGTCGTCTTGCCATTGCTGCCGGTAATCCCAACCAGCCGAGGGTTCATTTGCTGACGCCAGTGTGACGCAAGACGACCCAATGCATGAGCACTGTCCTGACAGATGAGTTGTGGCAGCGGCGCTTTGACCGGATGCTCAACCAGAGCCGCACTGGCCCCCTGTTCAGCGGCCTGCTGCAGAGACTCATGACCATCAGAACGGACACCGCTGAACGCGACGAATAACTCGCCAGCGCTGACCTTGCGCGAATCAATTGTCACGCCCTTGAATCGAGGGTTCTCACTCGGCATCGCGACCTTGATGGCTGCCGCCGCCTGATGAAGGGTCATCTCAATCATGCCGACAACTCCTCCAGGACTTGTCGGGCCTGGTCACGGTCGTCAAAAGTGTGCCTGACGCCGCAGACCTCCTGATAGGGTTCATGGCCCTTGCCAGCTATCAGCACGATGTCGTGTTGCCGTGATTCGACAATCGCAGTTCGTATGGCGCAGGCTCGATCCCGAATCACCGAGCATTGCGGCCCAGGCGTCATGCCCTCAAGGATGTCGGCAATGATCACATCGGCATCTTCATAGCGCGGATTATCATCGGTCAGCACCACGCGGTCTGCATGCTGCTGTGCAATCTTGCCCATTTGCAGCCGCTTGCCGCGATCACGATCACCACCGCAGCCGAAAACCGCCGTCAACTGACGAGGCTCATGTTCACGCAGCGTGCTCAATGCCTTGTCCAGGGCATCGGGAGTATGCGCATAATCGACCACAACCGTCGGCTGTAGGTCGCAAGAGACCACTGTGTCCATGCGGCCTGGAACGCCGCGTAATGACGCCAGTGTCTCAATCACCTCTGCCATGCTCCACTCATGGGCCAGCAAGACGCCGGCCACTGCCAGCAGATTATGCACATTGAATCGGCCCAACAACGGACTGGAAACAGACCATTTTCTGCCTTCAAACGAGACCGTGAATTGAAGCCCTGTGGTCGAGCACTGGATGTCACTGGCACGAAGTTCGCCGTGCTCTACCCCATAGCAAATGGACTGAACTGAAGGATCAAGATATCTCAGTATCGCTTCAGACAGAGCATCGTCCGCATTGATGACTACAACCCTCAGACCGGGCCACAGAAACAAGCGCTGCTTGGCAGCGGCATAGGCTTCAAGACTACCGTGATAATCCAGATGATCTCGGGTCAGATTGGTCAACACCGCGACCTCGAAGGCCAGGCCGTCCACTCGGTGCTGGTCCAATGCATGCGATGAGACTTCCATCAGCACGTGGTCATGGCCCTCGGTGCGCGCCTGATTGATGTGCGACTGGAGGGACACTGCATCCGGGGTGGTATGCGTTCCTGACAGCAGATGATCCACCGGACCGATGCCCAGTGTACCGATCGTGCTCGCGGTACCGCGATCGTTGGTCAAGGCCTGCGCCAGCAAGTGAACCACCGATGTCTTGCCATTGGTCCCGGTCACACCGGTCAAGTGCAGATGCGACGATGGATCGCCATACCAGCGGGCCGCCAGTTTGCCCAGCTGTTCATCCAACTTGTCGATGGCAATCGCCGGCTGGGTGGTCAGGATCTGAATCAGCTCGATCGGCGCCGAGTCGACCGGATCGTAGATGATTGCGGCACAGCCTCGGGACATCGCTTCGGGAAGAAATTGCAGCCCGTGATATCGAATACCAGCGCGAGCAATGAACAGGTCTCCGGACTGAACCGCCGATGCCTCAGTGGCCAGGCCAGTCACTTCAAGCTCACTGTTGCAAGCCACCAGGCCAGCCAGCAGCTCTCGCAAGGTCATGCGCTGCTCACTCATGGCATCTGCCCCGAGGCCACGGTACGTGCATCCATGCCCAGGTCGTCTGGTGGAATATCGAGCAAACGCAAGGTTCCCGCCATGATCCGCGAGAACACCGGTGCTGCAAGCTGTCCGCCATAATACACATCACTGGCCGGATCATTGATCGAGACCACGATCACCAGACGCGGCATATCAGACGGCGCCATGCCGGCGAAGGTCGCCATATAGCGACTTTCATAACCACCGTCAGTTGCCTTGCGCGAGGTACCGGTCTTGCCGGCAACCCGGTAGTATTTGATGGCTGCGCGATGGCCTGTGCCATCCGCTGCTGTGACCTGCTGCAGCATCCACTGAAGCTGGCTGGCCAACTGCGGGTCAATGACCGAATGGGCAGGATTGACCGCACCTTTGACGAAGGTCGGCGCGCGCATCTTACCCGCACCGGCAATTACCGAGTAGGCCTGCGCTAGCTGCAGAGGGGTGGTGGTCAGGCCATAGCCTCTTGAAATCGCTGATTTTTCAACATCATTCCAACGCGAAGAATCGGGCAGCAATCCAGGCGTTTCACCCGGAAAACCCGAGCCGGTCACTTGCCCGAAGCCCATCCGGTTCAGTAGCGACCACATATGCCTCGATTCCAACTCCAGGGCCACCTTGCTGACACCCACATTGCTCGACTTGGTCAGAATACCGGTCAGGTCCAGCGTGCCAAAATCCCTGAAATCACTGATCTTGTACTCACCGAGCTGAAAATAACCGGGCGAGGTGGACACTTGAGTTTGCACAGTGAATGCATCGCTTTCAAGCGCTGCCGCAATGGTGAACGGCTTCATCACCGAGCCTGGCTCGAAGAAGTCGGTCACGGCGCGATTGCGCATCCGCTGATAGTCCTTCTGACGCTGATTGGGGTTGTAGGACGGTTGATTGACTATCGCAAGGACTTCGCCGGTCGGCACGTCCAGTACGACAGCGGAGGCAGAAATCGCCTGAAATTCCTGCACCGCATCGCGCAGTTCTCGATAGGCCAGATACTGAATTCTGGAATCGATCGACGTCACCAGGTCCTTGCCTGGACTGGCTTCGGCAATCTGTTCGATATTTTCGATGACTCGCTTGTAGCGATCCTGAATGACCCGCTTCGAGCCACGCGTCCCCTGCAACCAGTCATCAAATGCCAGCTCCAGCCCTTCCTGTCCTCTATCGTCGATATTGGTGATGCCGAGCAAATGCGCAGTCACTTCACCAGCAGGATAGAAGCGGCGATATTCCCGCTCCAGATGCACTCCGGGCAACTCGATCGCCATGACCTGTTCCGCCAGAGCCGGCGATGCATGACGCTTGACGTAGACGAATTCACGCTCGGATCGTCTAGCGATACGTTGTGACAGCTCTTCGACATCAACGGCCAATATCCGGGCCAGTTCGGGAAGTCGATCGGCCGCTTTCAGCAACTCCTGAGGGTTGACCCAGATGCTGTCGACTGGAGTGCTGATGGCCAGAGGCACGCCGTTACGATCCAGAATCTTGCCTCGCGAGGCGGCAATTTCCATAGTCCTCACCTGCCGCACGTCGCCCTGATGCTGATAGAAGTCCTTGCGCAGAACCTGCAGATCGATGGCACGAGCAAACAAGGCAGTCACACACAAACCCAGAAATAGCATGACGACCAGGAATCGACCGTTCTGAACCGGAATGATGACAGGTTGTCGGCGGCTCATTTGATGATCACCAGAACATCGGTCGTTGGCTTGTCTTCAAGATTCAGTCGGACCCTGGCCTGTGTTTCGATCCGTCCAGCCTCTGCCCACGTGGCTTGCTCCAGTTGCAGACGACCCCAATCCACTTCCAGACGATCCGCTTCTGTTTCTGCAGCTTGCCACTCGACAAACAACGCGCGGCTCTGGTGCCGAGCGTAGACGATTGACATGGCGGTCAGAATCACCAGCAACAACCAGACGATCGTGCTTCTGTTGCGCATCAATGCACGCATCAATGCAGCCCTCCGGACGAGGAATCGCTGGTCAAACCAACACATTCAGCGATCCGAAGAACGGCACTGCGAGCACGCGGATTCTGATCCAGCTCAGCATCACTGGCGCGAACCGGCTTGCCAATCTCGCGAAGCGGCATCTGAACCTCCTGCTGGATGGGCAAGCGCCGATTACCCTGCGGAGGGCGAGCGTGCTTGCGGATGAATTGCTTGACCATGCGGTCTTCCAGAGAGTGGAAGCTGATCACGACCAGACGGCCTTGCGGCTTGAGCAGCGAAAGACTGTGGTCCAGCACGCAACGCAGGTCATTAAGCTCCTGATTGACGTGAATTCGTATGGCTTGAAAGCTGCGAGTGGCCGGATGCTTCTGACCGGGACGATGACCCAGTACGCCAGCAATCAGCTCGGCCAGTTCAGCGGTGGTGCTGATTGGCGCATCCTGTCGTCGGGCAACAATGCGCTGCGCGATCTGACGGGATTTGCGCTCATCGCCATACTGCCAGAGCACATCGGCGATTTGTGACGCCTCTTCTGATGCCAGCCATTCGGCTGCCGACTGCCCAGAGCTATTGTCCATCCGCATATCCAGCGGACCATCCTTCATGAAACTGAAACCGCGCTCCGCCTGATCCAGCTGTGGAGAAGACACACCCAGGTCCAGCAGAATGCCATCGATACTGGCAGGCTTGAGCCACTGATCAAGCTCGGAGAAGCTGCCGTGAACCATGCTGAAACGATCGTCGTCGCCGGCCAATGCCTCACCGGACTCGATTGCCTGTGGGTCCTTGTCGACTCCCATCAGTCGGCCGTCCGGACCCAGCTGTTCGAGAATGGCCCGGCTGTGCCCGCCTCGGCCAAAGGTTGCGTCGACATAACTGCCCGTTGCACTGATGGCCAGTGCAGTGACTGATTCGTCCAACAAGACTGAAGTGTGCATGTTGTTGTCAACGCCATATTCGAGGGTGGCGCGTTTGTGCCGGATGTACGAACGAGGCTGATGCCCACCTGTGGCACAACCCGTGCGTGCTGTTATCGGTACCGGCATCAATACGGCCCACCCTACAGTTTCAATAGTCAGCAAATCAGTCCTTCGAGCGTCAGGCTCGACGGATCAGATCACCAGCTGACTGATCTCATCTGTGGGTTCATCCATGGGTTGCTCAAAACGGGACTTGTTGAGAATCTCTTCATTCCAGATCTCGAACTTGCTTCCCAACCCCATCAACGTCACGCGCTTTTCCAGACCAGCGACCTGTCTGAGCGTCTGCGGAATCTGCAGCCTGCAGCTGGCATCCGGCTCGACTGGAGCCGCACTACCTACCAGCCTGCGCTGAAGCGCACGATGACCGGGATTGAACGAACTCAGGCCCATGACCTGGTCACGCACCGTTTCCCAGACGTGTTCGGGGTACAACCACAATGAATCGTTATCGAAGGCGTTATAGGTGAGCACCAACCGGTTGCCACATACACCTGTAACCTGCTCGCGAAAACGAGCGGGCACGGCCATGCGACCCTTGGCATCCAAATTGATTGCTGTTTCACCAAAAAACACTATAAACCCACATTTATCTACTTTTTCCCACTAATTTGCACTCTAGAGCACCAACCAGAAGGTGTCAAGGCAGCACGCCGTGTTTTGAGAACAAACCAGCACTTCCTGAAAACGGCGATCAGGTGAGGAAACCAAAGGGCTGAGGAGTCATGGCTCGCGTTCAAGTTGACGCCTCATGACCGCAGGTGGAACAGGGTGGGAGAATGCCCACTGATGGGCGATGCAGGAAAGTGTGAGTCGGCCGATAAGCCGGGTTCTGTCGTGGACAGCCATTCATCTGGGGCAGCTGTCGCCAGCGGCCTCGTGCGACCAACCCGGGAACCTTGCGGGCCGCAAGATAGTTCCCCTATTTGGTCTTGCTCCGGGTGGGGTTTACAATACCATCTGAATTACTCCAGACGCGGTGCGCTCTTACCGCACCATTTCACCCTTACCAGCGCGAACGCTGGCGGTATCTTTTCTGTTGCACTTGCCGTGGGCTCGCGCCCCCCAGGCGTTACCTGGCACCCTGCCCTATGGAGCCCGGACTTTCCTCCTCGCCGAAACGAAGCGACTGCCTGGCCGACTCACAGGCGCAACAGTGACCGATCACTGATCTTTTTTCAATCCCTGCAGCACGCTGTAACACTGTTTTTTATGCAATCCTGTATGACGCGCAACAAGACTGGCCAAGCGACTGTCCGGTAACTGACCGGCAAACAGCTCGAGCAAGGCTCTGGCCGAGCTCAGACATTCGTCCTCACTGTCGCCCTCACAGCCTTCAATCACGAGGACAAATTCACCTCGGGCAGGGATCCGGCCGCTGGCGAGTTCCTCGCCCAGTGAGCCCAGCGAATCAAATACGTACTGCTCATGCCGCTTGGTCATTTCGCGGGCAATCAGCGCACGGCGATCAGGACCGATAATCTCCTGCATGTCCTCCAGAACTGCAACAATCCGATGACTGGACTCATAAAACACCTGGGTCTGCGCACAACTGACAAGGTCAGCGAGACGTGATTGCCTGGCCGTTTGCGCGGCAGGCAAGAACCCTCTGAAAACGAAGGCATCGGTGGCCATTCCACTGACCGACAGTGCGGCAACCGCTGCACAGGCACCGGGAATCGGTATCACCGTGACACCTGCCTCACGAGCCTGACGGACCAGCGGGTAGCCCGGATCGCTGATCAGCGGCGTTCCGGCATCAGAAATCAGCGCGACTGATTCGCCTCGCTGGAGTCGTTCGATCAGCACACTGCTGCGATGGTGTTCATTGTGCTGGTGCAATGATTCACGATGCGTCCGAATATCATGGAACTGGCACAGCCTGGCACTGTGACGGGTATCCTCCGCCGCAATCAAATCCACCTGTTGCAACACCTCGATAGCTCGTTGAGACAAGTCGGACCGATGGCCAATCGGAGTGGCCACAATGTACAAAGTGCCAGAGTGGTCTTGCCCAGGTGAATCTGTGTTCATTGTCTGTCCATGGTTGAGAAGCGTTGTTGCCGTCGACCGGTTTGATACACTAGGAGCCTGTCAGACTTGACCGATCGTCGCGAGGGAAAGCCGATTTGAGTCAGATTTTTGGATCTTTTGAGGCAAATAGCACTGCTATTTAACGAAAAAGATCCAAAAATCTGACCAAACTCGAATTTTCCGCAGGTGATCATGTTAAGTCCGACAGGCTCCTAGCCGCTTGTGACACGAGAATTCGAGATGAAATATCCTGCGATCATTGCCATGCTATTGCTGATCTGCGCCTGTGGCACCACCCAACGCCAGCAATCCACAGGGAACAGCGGAGCAGGTGCGCTGACCGGCGCCGAGCAATCATATCAGAGTGGACGGTATCGGGAGGCCGAACGCCAGTTCCTGGCGCGGGCAGAGCGTGATCCAGACGGCCGCGACCATTGGGTACTGATGGCGGCCGATGCGGCCTGGCAAGCGGGGTTCCCGTTCAAGGCAGGCGATCATCTCACGGACATCAATCCCGAGCGACTCAACGACCAGGATGCGGCCCTGTCTCGTCTGTTATCGGTGCTGATCTTTCCCGAGCGTTTTTCCGAGCTGAACGTCTTGGAAATGCTGTCCGGACCGACAGATCAATGGCCGACTCGGTATCAGGAACAGCTGCTGCTCAAGAAGGCTCAATCCTTCTCGTTGACTGCCCGCCATCTGGATGCAGCCCGTGCGCTGATCGAACGAGGTGACCTTCTGACTGATCCTCAGGTCGCCTCCGCAAATCGCCAGATGATCCTTGAAACGCTAACCCAGGTGCCCTCCGAGAAGGCCGAGCAAGCGATGCTTGGACTCGCGCCTCGTAACCCCTTGTTTGGCTGGCTGAAGCTGATCGTCGATGTCAAGACACGGCTGTTTGAAAACGGTCAGATCAGGCTCGTTGTGGCGGCCTGGCAAGAACAATTTCCGAATCACCCTGCCAATCTTGAAGCGGTCCAGACCATTCTTCAAAATTATCGTCTGGCCGACGGCCTGGCGCGCCGAATTGCCGTCATCCTGCCAACCAGTGGCCGTCTGGCTGCACCATCACGCGCCATACGAGATGGATTGCTGAGCGCCTACTACCAACAGTCCGAACGAATCTCCAGCCTGACTTTCTATGACAGTGGATCCAATGACGAGCAGTTGATCGATGCCTATCAGCGAGCAGTCGTCGAGGGCGCGGAGCAGATCATTGGTCCACTGGAGCGACGCGCAGTCAACACCTTGATGGCCAATGCACGGCCAGAAATACCCATTCTGGCGCTGAATTTCAGCGACCAGCCCAACAAGTCAAACTGGCTGCATTTCGAGTTCGGCCTGTCCCCCGAGCAAGAAGCGGCCGAGATGGCCGAACGGATGCTCGCAGATGGCATCTTCCGGGCGGTCTTGCTGATCCCCGAATCCGACTATGGCGAGCGGCAGGAAGCGGCATTCATTGATCGATTCATGACCCTGGGTGGCCACATCATTGGACGCTATCGATATCCGCTCAAGCAAAATGATTACAGCGATTTACTTCGGGAAGTGACCGGTATCAACGAGGCCACCAGTCGCTATCGAAGACTGGCCGGCATGATTGGCAGTGCCATGGAGTTCGAACCTCAGCACCGAATTGATACCGATGCCGTGGTCCTGATTGCCAACCCCGAGCATGGCTATCTGATTCGCCCACAGCTGGCATTTCACAACCTCGGAGATTTGCCCTTGTATGCGACCTCAGCGATCTACAAGGGCTATCCTGAACCACGCAGCGACAAGGATCTGGATGGCATCCGCCTGTGTGATGCCCCACTGGTCTTCGCGCTGGCTGCCGCCGACAGGGACGGCAGCATCGAGGTGCCCTCATTATGGTCTGACTCACCCTTGATTCGACTGTTTGCCATCGGACAGGATGCGATCAGAGTGTTGCCGTACCTGAGGTGGCTGCGAGGCACTGGCTCGGAATCATTCCCTGGCTACACCGGGTATCTTAAGGTAGACGCCGATGGTCGAATCCGCCGACAACTCGAGTGCGGACGGTTTCGCAATGGACGGTTGATCTCTACGAGTCCATGAGACGAATCGGCCAGCAGTATGAGGCGATTGCTGAGCGCTATCTCCGCCAGCAGGGATTGACCCGGGTCGAACAGAACTTTAACGGGCCGCGTGGTGAAATAGACCTGATCATGCAGGACAGCGACTCACTGGTGTTTGTCGAAGTCCGCTATCGGGCGAGCGGCGATTACGGCAATGCCCACGAGTCAATTGGTCATCATAAACAGCAGCGAATCATTCATACGGCGCGCTATTTTCTGATGAAACACCCCCGACTCGCATTGGACCCTTGCCGGTTTGATGTGATCTCGATGACTGGTCGATGGCGACCCCGAATCGACTGGTTGAAAGCGGCCTTCGAGGCCAATGCGTAATGGAGAACCCAGCATGAACCGACCCCTTATCCTTACCCTGACCCTTCTGGCCTGCCTGGTCTTACCCGGCTGTGCCGCTGTCATCGTCGGCGGCGCTGTCAGCGGCGCCTCGGCCATCCACGATCGGCGCACTGCCGGCTCCATCGTGGAAGATCAGAGCATTGAAATTCAAGCCTCTGATCGACTGCATGAAAATGGCGGACCTGGGCGAGGCAATCACATCAAGTCCATCAGCTATAACCAGATCGTGCTGTTGGCCGGCGAAGTCGAAGAGGAATCCGATCGCGATCGCGCCGAGGAGATCGTCAGCGACATTCCCAAGGTCAGACGAGTGGTCAACGAGCTGTCACTGCGACCTCGCACCGGGGCCTATACACGCAGCCGCGACAGCCTGCTGACGGCACAGGTCAAATCATCGTTTCTGGGCATGAACGAAATTGATGGTTTTGACTCGGCACGGGTCAAGGTGGTCAGCGTTCGCGGGATTGTTTATCTGATGGGCATGCTCACAGAAACCGAAGCACAGGCCGCTGCCGAACGAGCCAGCAGGGTTCGTGGTGTACGCAAGGTGGTCAAGGTCTTCGAGGTGATCAGTCGCGACTGACAGGCCTCACCGAGTCGTCGAAAGAGGCTAGGGAGCCTGTCGGACTTGACCGATCAACGCGAGGGAAAGCCGATTTGAGTCATATTTTTGGATCTTTTGAGGCGAATAGCACCGCTATGTC
>QIKT01000198.1 GCA_003233095.1 Oceanospirillales bacterium
TCGATGTAGGAGCCGTATGCGTTAGTAGCGCACGTACGGATCTGTGCGGGGGGTACCGGGTAACCGGTATTCCTACCGTGACCAATTTGACTATCGTGAAACCCGGTTCTAACACAAGGGCTGTAAACGTGAAGGGCTTAGACCTTAAGTATAATGCGCATAAACTGCTAGACGGCACAATCAATGTAGGGCGTATTACTCCACCGAGATAAATATGAAAACCAGAAAGTTACGTACTCAAGAGAAAGAGTTTATCTCAATTATGATCAATGGCGCAAGCCAGAAATGGTCTTACTTATTGAAACTGATTGATATAATTGATGTGGAGGAAATGAATGATGGAGGGATGGGTAGTTTGAAGTTTGTGTCGGACGATGATGATCGTCAACTAGGTGAGTTGATAGCAGAGGTGGATTTTGTTGATTCTGATGATATTCCAGTATCTGTTGTTTTGAATTCAGATAATAGCGGTAAGCTGTTTGAGTTAGACGTATGGAAGGTTAATTTTGACGCGCTAATATCTTGGCCAAGTAAAGAGCATGTCGTTTTCCGGGAAAGTAATTAACGCAAGTTATTGTTGATGATTCGGGACACCCACCCAATTTTGTTACTGTTTTGTTCGCGCGAAAAAAAGTAAAGCTGGACACGCACTGGAGAAACAGTCCGCGCCGTGTTCAGAAACGACGATCTCTGGAACAACCACTGAAGGTTGTCCTGAGAGTTCGACTGATTGACGCAAGGCAGCTCCACTGTTTCACATCTGCTTAGCGCCCAACGATTTGGAGTCTATCCGTACAAACCACAGGGTGATGGCCTCATGGACCTGTAAAGAAGAGACAGCAATCAGAACTCAGGCAAAGATCAATCGACGGGTGGAAACAGGCCGGCCCGACTCAGCATGCCGGGTACCGGGCGCATCAGTTCGGCGGACAGCCAGCCGGCGGTGTTGATGATGGCTTCAACATCCAGTCCGGTCTCTATCCCTGAGCGACTGAGCAGGTAGAGCAGGTCTTCGGTGGCAATATTGCCAGTCGCACGCGGGGCAAACGGACAACCGCCAATCCCTCCAATACTGGCATCAAGTGTGCGGGTACCCGAACGCGTCGCTGCGACAGCATTGGCGATGCCAGTATTGCGAGTGTTGTGGAAATGTCCGCGCAAGGGCAGGGCGTCACCCACAGCTTCGCGGACTGCTGTGAAGGTGTCTTCGACTTGCTGGGGCACCGCCACGCCGATGGTGTCGGCCAGTGCCAGTTCGCAAGGTCCTGCCTTGGCCAGCTCTTGGGCCACCTCGACCACCTGATCAATACTGACCTCACCATCGAACGGACAACCGAAGGCGACCGAGATGGTGACTTGTGCTGTGAGGCCTGCATCGCGAGCCAGATGGATCAATTCGGTGGAGATTCGAATGCTCTGTTCGACGTCCTGGCGCTGGTTTTCCATGCCAAAACCTGAGCTGGCAACAGCCACACAGCCAATCTGATCAATGACGGGCTGCTTGAGTGCACGTTCCAGCCCACGGTGGTTGAGTACCAGACCAATACAGGTGACATGATCAGGGACGTTCAGGCCCTGACAGACCGCTTCGGCATCGGCCATTTGCGGCACCAGCCTGGGGTGGACGAAGCTGGCCACTTCGATACGCCTAATACCGGATTGAATTGCACGGTGGATCAGCTCCAGCTTGGCCTGGGTGGGAAAGACCCCCGGTTCATTTTGCAGGCCGTCACGTGGGCTGACTTCGACGATTTCTAGAGACTGGGTCATTCGGACATCATACCAAGCCTATTCGCCTATGGCGCAGATTATCCTGCTCTTGTGGGCGGATGGTTTTCTCGCCGTGCGATTGAATGATCCCGTCGCAACTCGGCGATTTGCTATAATGGGGGTCTTTGTTTGATCTGAGGAGATGAAGGAATGACAAGCCCCAACAGCGGCGCGGGATTGCGCGGTCAGAGTGCTGGCGAAACGTCTATTTGTTCTGTCGGTGCCGAGGGTAACAGCCTGAAGTATCGCGGCTATGACGTGGACGATCTGGCACTCAACGCCAGTTTCAACGAAGTGGCCTACATGATCGTTCATGGACAGCTACCCGATCAGGAACAGTTGGACGATTTTGTTCAGCGCATCATCAACAATCGCGATCTGCCTCAGCCGCTTCGAGAGGTGTTGGAACGGATTCCAGCCAGTGCTCATCCGATGGACGTGCTGCGCACCGGTTGTTCCTTCCTGGGCAACATCGAGCCAGAACTCGATTTTGATCAACAGCGCGACAAGGCTGAACGGCTGTTGGCCAGTTTGCCGTCGATGATCTGTTACTGGTACCGATTCTCCCACGACGGGGTTCGCATCGACCCTCGCTCGGACGATCCATCCATTGGCGGTCACTTCCTGCGCATGTTGCACGACAAAGAACCCAATGAGATGCATAGTCGGGTCATGGATGTGTCATTGATCCTCTATGCCGAGCATGAATTCAACGCCTCTACGTTCACGGCACGAGTTTGTGCCTCGACGCTGTCGGATCTGTTCTCCTGCGTGACCGGCGCTATTGGCTCTTTGCGTGGTCCACTGCATGGCGGTGCGAATGAAGCGGCGATGGAAATGATCGAAGCGTATGGATCGGTTGAAGAGGCGAAGGCCGATGTGCTGGCCAAGTTGGCCGCCAAGGAAAAAATCATGGGCTTTGGGCATGCGGTTTATCGGGTGCGTGACCCCCGTAATGCCATTATTCGTGATTGGTCAAAGAAGCTCTCCGAACAGGTCGGCGCTACTGTCCTGTATGCTGTGTCCGAAGTGGTTGAGCAGACCATGAAAGACGAAAAGAACATGTTTGCCAATGCTGATTTCTATCATGCATCGGCCTATCACTTCATGGGGATCCCCACCAAGCTGTTCACTCCGATCTTCGTCATGTCGCGGGTAACCGGTTGGACCGCACACATCTTCGAGCAGCGGGCCAACAATCGCATCATTCGACCTGGTGCGGACTATATCGGTCCGGAAGCGAGGAAGTATCAGGCGATTTCTGAACGATCCTGATCACAGTCATCCGGGAGCCAGCCAGCTGTCTGGCACCCGGATTGTCTTGCTGGGGGGTGTTCGGGACACGAACGCGTCTCTGTCTGTTACTGAACGACTCGATCGATCACCAGAGTAATGTCTGTGGTGCTGGCCTGGTCCAGCGCCGGGCTGGTGCCCTCCAGATCACCAGGTTGCGCTGCCGGTGTGCCCTGACGCGATACTCGCGCTTCCACATAGATTTGATCGAAACGGCTCATCTGCATACCTTCGACCATCGCCATTTCGTCATTGAGGGTCAGCCTGAGCGGCAGGTCCGAGACGCTCAAACGCTGCACAGCCAATGGCATGTTCGGACCGTCTACCGCCTTGACAAAGACAAACAGCACATCGCTGTCACTGACTTGACCGGCCAGCTCACTGGATAATGACAGGTTGACCTGCAGGCCGGTCGATTGCGTGCTGGTTGCTTGGGGCGCTGTTGGCGGGCTTGCAGAGGTTGTTGCGACTGAGTCGTTAGCGGCGACAGCCACCATCGGAGCTTGCCCCATTTGCTGGCGCACGTTGTTGATGATCGACAGCATCTGATCGGCTTCTTGCTGGGCTGGATCCAGCTTTGCGTAGAGCGATTCGAGCAGCGTCAGCGATTCTTCAGGGCGGCCTTGCTGCGAACGAGCCACGGCCAGCATGAACATGGCCTGCGGATAATCAGGAGTGGTTTGCAGTGTCGATTCCAGTAGCGCGATGGCACGTTTCGGGATGCTTTCTGTGCCGGAAGCATTGGCCATGGCTTCGGCATAGCCGTAGCTGATTTCTGGTCGTTCAGGGTCGAGCAGGTAGGCCCGCTCATAGGCATCCCGGGTGGCTTCCATCTGTCCGATTGTGGCGTAGGATCGCGCCAGCAGAACCCAGGAGTCCACATTGCCAGGATCGTTTTCCAGTTTGGCTTCCAGCGACCGAATTGACTCTTCGATCGAAGCAGCTTCCGGGCTGCCTGCTGTTGGGGCAGCTTGTTGGGGTGGTGCTGAGGCCGCGCTTCGACTCTGGGGTGTGGTCGACGCGTTGGCCTGAATGCCGGTGGGTTCGCCGATCACCAGGTACAGACCGACGGTGCCACAGAGCAGAAACAGACCGCAGATCACCGCCAGGGCGGGGGACCCCGTACTTTGTGACGCCTCATCCCCTTCAGACAACTGCAGCAATTGTTCGGCGATTTCACTGCGCTGCTGCTGATAGGATGTCTCATCTATCACGCCTTGCTCAAAGGCCTGACGAACGGCCTTGAGCTGTTGCTTGTGCTGCTTGAGCCGATGTTTCTGCGAGACAGATGAGCCTTTTGCCAGTGTGGGAATGACCCATAACAGAGCCAGCATCATCATCACGCCGGCGAAAATCCAGAACAGGGTCATGGCAAATCCTTGTCAAATTGTTCAAGTTGATCATCGAGCATCGCCTGATCAGGGTCGGGTGGAATGACTCGCTTCTGACGGGCACGGATGACGGCCAACAGAACAATAGCACTCAGTAGCAGCGCTACCAGAGGGCCAAACCAGATGATCAGTGTGGTGCTCTTGACGGGAGGATCATACAGAACGAAGTCGCCATATCGGTCGGAAAAGTAAGTTTTGATCTCATCATTATTGCGGCCTTGCTGAATTTGTTCATAAACCAGCCGCCTTAGATCCACCGAGACCGACGCGTTGGAGTCGGCAATATTGTTGTTCTGACATTTGGGGCAACGCAACTCTTCAATCAACGCCTTGTAGCGTTTCTCATCACGGACCGACTCGAATGTGTAAGGGGCGTCGTTGGCCTGTGCCATTGTGCCGAGCAGCAGCGACAGCGTCATCAGGAGGAACACGGGTCGAATCATGGAAATCTTCATGGAGTCAGCATGTCGGCGAAGGTGGTATCGAATACTTCGGGCGTCAGCTGACCGGCATATTTGGCCAGCACGGTTCCATCGGCACTGATCAGGAAGGTTTCAGGGGCCGCTGCGACGCCAAAGTCGATGCCGGTGGTGCCGATGTCGTCAAACAGGATAGTCTCATAAGGATTGCCAAATTGCTTGAGCCAGCGAGTGGCTTCATCACGAGTGTCCTTCCAGTTCAGACCGACCACGGTCAGATTCATCTCATTGCTCATCTGTTCAATGAACGGATGTTCGTACTGACAGGTCGGGCACCAGCTGCCCCAGACATTGATGAAATACTGCTGGCCGAGCAGGTCCTGCTTGCTGACGATCTGTTCTGGTTCATACAGCAGCGGCAGCTCGAACTCGGGCGCCTGTTTGCCGATCAGCATGGACGGTAGAATCGACGGATCTTTGCCAATGCCGGACATCAGCACCAGCGCCAGACCGATAAACCCGACAATCGGAAGACCGGCGACCAGCCATCGAGAGAGGCTCATGTGACAGCTCTCTCAGGCACGGTCTTAGAAGTCTCTTCTGTTCGTCGGGACAGGTAACGGCGATCGGTCGCCGCTAAAATCCCGCCGAGCATGATTATCAGGCCGCCCAGCCAGATCCAGCGGATGAATGGCTTGTGGTAGATGCGGACCGACCAGACGTCACGATCGTCCGTCAACGGTTCACCCAGCGAGACAAAGAGGTCGCGGAAGGCTCCCGCATCAACGGCGGCCTCAGTCATGATGTCGCCGCCGCTGAGGTAGCTGCGCTTTTCAGGATACAGGCTGCTGACATAGTCGCCGTCGTAGGTGATTTCGAAGTGCCCACGATCGGCTAGGTAATTCGGTCCCTGATAACGGTCGGTGCCGACAAAGGTGAACAGATAGCCTTTGACATCAAACGATTCGCCATCAGCCATGCGGATGTCTTTCTCGGTGCTTGAGGAGATGACCATCGTGACACCGATCAGAAACACACCGACACCAAAGTGGGCAGTCGCCATGCCGAGCAGACCGCGTGACAATGGCGCGTTGCGGGCGCGGGCCTTGCGGACATAGTCGATGGTCCATTTCAGGGTCATCAACATGACCCACAGCGCACCGACCATACCCAGCCAGGGCTTGAGGAATTGCCAGGCCTTGCCCAGGAAGTCATCGCTGGTCCAGACGATCAATTCGGGGCTGAAGCTCATCATCGCGGCATAGATTGCCGCTGCACCCACCAGGGTCAGCAGCATGATCCATATGGAATTATCGAACCAGCGGCGCGCATTGTCCTGCTTCCAGTGGCTGAATGGTCCCAGTGGCATCAGTGCGATCGCCGGGATCATCATGATGAAGAACATGAAGCCGAAGTAAGGTGGTCCCAGACTGACCTTGCCCCAGTTGAACGCCTCGGCAATCAGTGGGAACAAGGTACCCAGCAGCACCATGACCGTAGTCACTGAAAAAATCAGGTTGTTGCTCAGCAATAGTGTTTCGCGAGAGGCCAGCGTGAAGGTACCACCAGAGTTGAGCTTTGCCGAACGTATTGCAAACAAGGCCAGCGAGCCTCCGCTGATGACACCGAGGAAGGCCAGAATGAAAATGCCTCGTTCGGGGTCAGACGCAAACGCATGCACCGAGGTGATCACTCCAGAGCGGACCAGGAAGGTGCCCAGCAACGACAGGCTGAAGGCCGACAGAGACAGCAGAATGGTCCAGTTCTTGAACGCGCCACGTTTCTCGGTCACCGCCTGAGAGTGGATCAAAGCCGTTGCGGCCAGCCAAGGCATGAATGAGCCATTTTCGACAGGATCCCAGAACCACCAGCCACCCCAGCCAAGCTCATAATAGGCCCACCAGCTTCCCAGCGTGATGCCGATGGTCAGAAAGGCCCAGGCCAGATTGGTCCACGGTCTGGACCATTTGACCCATCGACTATCCATTCGGCCTTCCATCAGCGCCGCCACGGCGAAGGCAAATGCCACAGCCAGGCCGACATAGCCCATATAGAGCAAGGGCGGATGAACGATCATTCCAATATCCTGAAGCAAGGGGTTCAGGTCGTTGCCCTCAGGCAATCCGGGCAAATGTCTCTGAAACGGGTTGGAGGTGAACAGCATGAACGACAAAAAACCGATGCTGATCAAACCCATCACGGCCATGACACGACCTAGGAAGATTTCGGGCAGATTGCGACTGAACAGGGCGACCGCAACGGTCCACATGCTCAGAACCAGCGTCCATAGAAGCAGCGAGCCTTCATGGCCACCCCAGACCGCTGTAAAACGATAGTGCAGTGGCAGCAGCGAGTTGGAATTCGTCGCCACATAGACCACTGAGAAATCCTGTTGCACAAAGCTGATGGTCAGTGCGATGAAGCCCAGCAGCACGAACAGACCTGATGCGTAGGCGGTTGGCCGGCCGACTCTTACCCAGGTCATGTTTCCAGTGACTGCGCCGATCAGTGGCAATACACACTGCATGCCTGCCAGTAGCAGGGCAAGTATCAGTGCGAGCTGACCGAGTTCAGGGATCATGGCTGGGCGGCCTTGTTTTTCATAGCGCTGGCCACTTCGGGTGGCATATAGGTTTCATCATGCTTGGCAAGCACTTCGGCTGCGATGAACTGCCCGGTATCGTTCATCTTGCCCTTGGCAATGATGCCTTGTCCTTCGCGGAACAGGTCGGGCAGGATGCCGGTATAGGAGACGGTCATGCTGTGGGCATTATCGGTGACATCAAATTGGGTCAGCAAGGTATTGCTGGTTCGCACGATACTGCCTTCCACCACCATGCCGCCAACGCGAATCAGTTGATCAACTGGGGCCTCACCGGCAGCGACCTGGCTGGGATCATAGAAAAATTCCATGTTCTTGTTCATCGCAGCGAGCATCAGAGAGACGGCAGTGGTGACACCCATGATGATGATGAGAATCATGTAAACGCGGCGTTTTCGGGTCGGAGTCATGGCAAAACCTGTGGCGTGTGATCAGTTCGTTGATTGTGAGGCCCGATGACGTTTCCATGCCCTCGGACAAGCGCCTCAATTTACCACAAAAGACCGCAGCGGATAAGCAGGTTTGAATCGCGAGTGATCGCGATCAATCAGACTCTGGCGAAGACGATTGTGAGCCTGAAATGGATGACTTGCCAGCGCGCTGCTCACGGAGCTGTTCGAGCGCTATTTGCTGGCGAACTTCCTTCAATCGAAATCGCTTCTGAATTCGTGGCAGCAGCAGTAGCCAGAGAATTGCAATGGCAAACAAACCGTAGGACCACCAGACGAAGAATCCATAGCCTCCCATGTTCAGAAACTCGGACAGACTCATGAAGGTGTCTCCGTTTTGGCCATCTCACGGACCCATCGCTTGCGGCTCTCGGTGCTGATCAACAGCAAGCGCGTGCGTTGCAGTAGATTGGTGGCAAATATCAGTTTGGTCGCCACCGCCACGATCAGCAATGGCCAGAGCATCGAAGGGTCCATTTTCCGATCCAACACGGTCACACCCTGGTGGAGCGTAGACCACCATTGGACTGAATAGTGAATGATGGGGATATTGACCAGGCCAACCAGCACCAGAAGGCTGGCCGCTCTGGCCGCCTTGCGTCGATCTTCAATTGCCTGATACAGACCCATGATGGCCAGATAGATGAATAGCAGAATCAGCTCGGAAGTCATCCGTGCGTCCCACTCCCAATAGGTGCCCCACATAGGCTTTCCCCACAAGGAACCGGTCAGCAGTGTGAGGGCCGTAAAGACGGCGCCAATCGGTGCGCAGGCCATGGCCGTCAGCTCGGCCACCTTGATTCGCCAGATCAGTGCAATGGCGGCGGCGACGCTCATGCCGAGATAGATGAACAGGCTCATCCAGGCACTGGGCACGTGAATGAAAATGATCCGATAGGCATCGCCCTGTTGATAATCCGGTGGTGCGAATACCAGGCCATAGACAATTCCGGTTACCAAAAGCAGGAGACCGGGGATGGCGAACCAGGGGATCAGTCGCCCAGCCAGTCGGTAATAATTTTCCGGAGATCCCTTGATGTGGATCCATCGCATCAGTCGATTCATGACATTCCAATTTTCAGTGCGGTGGCGATCACGAAAGGCGCCAGTGTCAGGCTCAGCACCAGAATGGCAGCCAACATAAGCAGGTGTCCTTCAATGGGTTGCCCGCCCATGGCCGCAGCGATCATGCTACTGGCAAAGATTAGCACAGGCACTGTCAGGGGCAATACCATGAGGGTCAGAAACATCCCTCCGCGACCCAAACCGACCGTCAGAGCGACTCCGATGGCACCAATGAAGCTGAGAACGGGAGTTCCCATCAGCAGGCTGATCATCACCACTGGAATGATATCGGCAGGCAACTGATAGCCCAGTGCCAACAACGGCGAAGCCAATGTGATCAGCAATCCGGTTGTGACCCAGTGAGCGGCGACTTTTGCCAACACCAGTGCAGCTAAAGGTTGAGGTGAGAGCAACAATTGTTCCAGCGTGCCATCGTCATAGTCTCTGGAGAAGACCTGCCCCAGGGAGAGTGTCGAGGCGAGCAAAGCCGAGACCCAGATCACTCCCGGTGCAATCTGTTGCAGCAAGGCAGGGTCGCGACCAATGCTGAGGGGAAACAGCGAGGCGATGAGAACCAGAAACAGCAGTGGTGAGGCAAGTTCGCCTCGATTTCGAATCCCCAGTCGCATGTCCCGGTTGAACAAAGCCGTCATGGCAGCAATCAAGGGTGAGCTCATTGAGCCACTCCCTCGATTCGGCCGTGATTCAGGCGAATGATGCGATGTGGCAGAACGTCAGGTACAAAGCTGCCGTGCGACGTCATGATCACTGAACCGCCCGTTGAAATTTGATGTCGCAACAACTGGTCCACCAGGGCAATGCCGTCCAGGTCCAGATTGCTGTATGGCTCGTCCAGCAGCCACAGCGTTCGGGACGTCAGCAGCAGGCGTGCCAGTGCCAGGCGTTTCTTCTGTCCTGCTGAGAGTTGTGATGCCGGTGAAAACTGATAGCCATCCAGACCGACTTGCTCGAGTACCTGCTGGCAGGACTGGCCGCTCTGTGACCCGCTGAACTGCTGATAGAAACGCAGGTTCTCTAGGCAGGTCAATTCCAGTTTCAATCCGTTCTGGTGACCGAGGTAGTGGAACAGAGCCCGATCGCGGGTCTGATTCGGATCAAAGGGCTGACCATGCATGGAGACCACAAAGTCCTCCTGGCGTGGCAACAAACCGCACAACAGCTTCATCAGGGTGGTCTTTCCGCTGCCATTATGACCTTGGATCAGCACCACTTCAGCGGTTTCAAGAGAGAACTGAAGCTGCTCGAGAATGGGCAGCTGATCACGATGGAACGTCAGGCTTTGAATGTTCAGCATGGGACTCATCGGGAAGCAGGCGGTGGGTCAGTCAACACGGTCGTCATCCTACCGTGGATGCAGGTTGCCTGCCAGCGCAATCTGAGTGGTCGGTTTGAGTCAGTGATGGTCGTTTTGACAGTTTTTTTTGCAGTGGTAGGCTATCCTATCTTGGGCCATCACTGTGCAATCCATAATTCATGCTAAATATATCCCGTTTCCATGCTTTGATAGTAGGCGTCGTTCTCAGCATTGTGTCCTACAGTGTTATGTCAGCCAACTCGCCGGGCCAGCCTGGTTCTGCGCGTGATCAGAGCAGCGATAGCACCTGGATCGTGCAGTTCGATGCGCCACCATTGACCGAGGTTCGACGCTCGTTGATCGAACAGCAGCATCAATCTTCGAGCCCGAAAGCCTCTACCATCGTTCAGCTAACAACGCCTGGCTGGCTGGCCAGTGAACTGGCTATTGCCGAACAGGATTTGCAGCAGCAGCAAGCCCTGTCCCTGGAGCAGTTGGCCGAATCGCTCGGCCGGGCACCAGGGCTGAGGCATCGTTATCGCCACGCAGTAAATGGGATCGCACTGCGATTGTCCGATTCCGAGGCGGCTCGTCTGCAAGCCAATCACCCGATGTGGACCCTGAGCAAGGAACGAATTTATCGCACGCACACCGATGCCGGACCCGCATGGGTTGGCGCCGAGTCGGTCTGGCAGGGAGGCAATGGCAATCTGGGCGAAGGTGCCGTCATCGGCGTGCTCGACACAGGGATCAATAGTGGTCACCCGGCGTTTGCCGAAGTGGGTGAGGACGGCTATCAACACATCAATCCACGCGGTCGTTTCTATGGTTTGTGCCAAAGTGGTCAGGTGACCTGCAATAACAAGCTCATTGGCATATACGATTTCACTGATGAAGGCCAACAGCTGGGCATAGATTCCATCGGTCACGGCTCGCATGTGGCATCAATTGCAGCCGGAAACGTGCGCAGCGCCACCTTTCAGACCTCAGCGGTACCGCTGGAGACGATGGTGTCAGGAGTGGCCCCTCATGCCAATGTGATCAGTTACAAGGTCTGCCAGGTTGATGATGACCTGGATGGCAATCCTTCAGGCACTTGCCCGGGCAGCGCCATTCTGGCCGGACTCGATCAACTGGCCATCGATTTGCCTGATGTGGTCAATTATTCCATTGGCTCGGATCCCGACAACCCCTGGGTCGAACCGATATCGCTGGCCATGCTCAATATTCGAGCGGCAGGCACACTGATCGTGACGTCGGCGGGTAACTCCGG
The DNA here is from genome assembly GCA_003233095.1 of Oceanospirillales bacterium. GTDB lineage: Bacteria > Pseudomonadota > Gammaproteobacteria > Xanthomonadales > SZUA-38 > SZUA-38. The sequence goes on from QIKT01000198.1 coordinate 11,578, forward strand.
ACCGGATGCGTTCACGGTGGGTAGCCCGGCAAATTCTCCCTGGCTGCTGAGTGTCGCCAATACAACACACGATCGAGCATTCATAGGCTCGCTGATCAATGCGTCTGGCGGTTCAACGGCCCTGGAAGACCTGAACGGCGCCAGTCTTACCAGGGCCAGCACAGCCCTGCCTATCGTGCATGCACGAGATTTTGGCAATGCCCTGTGCGGCACCGGAGAAGTCAATTTTCAAAACACTTGTTCTGAGGGAGTGGGTAGCAGCAATCCATTTCCACCCGGAACGTTCAGCGGTCAGATCGTGGTCTGCGATCGCGGAGTGTATGGGCGATTAGAGAAGGGCATCAATGTACTGGCTGGCGGTGCAGCCGGCTATATTCTGGCCAATACCGACGAGCAGGCAGAGAGCACCATTGCTGACGTCCACTGCCTGCCTGCCGTGCATCTGGGCGATGACAGAGGCGATCGCTTGCGCGAATGGCTGGCCAGTGGCAGTGACCATCGAGGTCAGATCACTGCAGCAGAACTGGCTTCGGATCCATCTCTGGGCGATATCGTCTCTTCATCCAGTTCTCGCGGTCCGGCGCTGGGCATTCCCGGCCTGATGAAGCCGGATATTGCAGCGCCAGGGTCGAGTATTTATGCCGCATCCGGTACCGGGTCCGGCCAGATGTTTCTGTCAGGAACCTCGATGGCATCTCCGCACGTGGCAGGCGCAGCAGCCCTTCTGCGCTCGGATCACCCAGAGTGGGGCCCCGATGTCCTGCATTCGGTGCTGGTCACCACGGCACTCAACGAAGGCATGAAAGACAGTGATCGAATCACTCCGGCAAGAACGACTGACGTTGGAGCCGGACGGCTGCGAGTTGATCAGGCTGTGAACGCCTCGGTCTACCTGCCAGTGTCTCGATCGGACTTCCTGAACAGCAACCCCAATACAGGTGGTCAGCCACTACTGCTGAACCTTCCGGCCATCAGTGGTTTGGTCTGCACTCCCAACTGCAGCATCACTCGGGAGCTGATCACCCTGGAAGCCGGTCAGTGGCAAGTCTCCGTTGACTTCCCAGCTGGTGTGCAGGCTACGGTTACACCGAACCAGTTTTCCGCCCTGGCCGGGCAATCGGTCAGCCTGAGGCTTGACGCAACCATCTTCGATCCTTCACGGGTGGGTCAGAGTGTCGAGGGGCTGCTGATCATCACACCACAGAACAGCCCATTAGCCGATCAGCGTCTACCGGTTGTGCTCAACGCGGCTGACAGCACCTTGCCATCGCGCGTTTCCATTCTGACCACAGATGATCGCGGCACTGAAGAGATTTCTCTGATGCTCGGCACCCGGATCAATACGCTTGACTATCGAGTGACCGGGCTGAGTCTGCCCGAACGCACCATCAGAAGTCTGTTCGTAGACGATTTCCCATCTACCCCGTTCGATGACCTCAATGACGGGGTTCTGTTTGAGCTTTATCAAGCCACTGCTGGCGAGAGTCTGCTGGCACAGACGGTGCCCGTTTCCAATCGAGACCTGGACCTCTTCGTGGGCCGTGATCAGAATGGAGATGGTCTGCCCGAAGCCAGTGAATTGCTCTGCAACAGTACAGGATCGGGCGCCCTGGAGCGCTGTCTGATCGACATTGAGCAAACCGGGTCATACTGGGTGCTGGTGCAGAACGTGGTCAGCCTCAATACCCGTGATGGGGTGTTTCTGGAAGTCGCACGATTCGGTGCCCCGGATGACAGTTTGCAAGTGACCGGCCCAGGTGCCAACCCCGATTTGAATTCAGAGCTTTCTCTGACCATTGCATGGGAACAGCCCCAGATGCGACCCGAGCAAATCTGGCTGGGGTTGCTGGAGTTTCTGGATGGCCGAGATGCCGATGCCGCCACAGTGGCGCAGACGGTCATCGAGGTTGAACGAGTCGCTGCAACGCTTCAGCCTGACTCCAATGGCGTGGATCTGACCAGCAAGGCGCCCCAAGTGCTGTTGCAGGATCAGGACGCCGTCTTTTCACTTGAGTCGGGACAGGCGCATGGCCAGTTGTTGGTCCATGTACCGATGGATGCCAGTTCACTACAGGTCAGCGTGGACAGTGATGTCGCCACGACGCTGTATCTGATTCACGAGGATGATTGGCTCGATGCCAGCCAACAGCCGTCTCTGGCCATGGCGACGCAGGTCGCAGTCTCCAGCGCGGGCACCGCCCAAGCGAGCTTGACCTCAGCTCAGATTCGCCCCGGCCAATGGCGAGTTGTGGTGACACACAGCGAAACAGGTCCCATGACGGCCACGGCGCAAGCTGTGGTGCAGCGAAGTTCGTCGAATCAGATCGATCCGATCCAGGGTTTATGGTTCAACCCTGACCGGGACGGGGCTGGATTCAATCTGAATCTGAACCAGAACACGCTGGTACTGGAGTGGTATACCTATCGGCCAGACGGCACCCCAACCTGGTACCTGATGCAGGCGGACTATCCGCAACCGGGTAATCGCTGGCAGGCCGACTTGCTGTTTTTCAATTGGGACGGTAGCAGTGCCAAGTCAACTGATGTCGGCGAGGTTGAACTGGTCTTCGAGTCGCCGACGCGCCTGCGGTTCAATTATCAGCTCTATGGTCAACATCGCAGTGAGTCCTATCAGGCCATCGTCAGCAGCCTGGACTGCATCTCTCAAGGCGATGATGTGGCTTTGACGGGTTTGTGGTTTGTGCCCGGTCAAGCGGGTTTCGGCTACTCGATCCTCAGCCTTGAAGGCCAGCAGATTCAGATCAATTATCTCTACGACCAGGCCGGCTATCCGCGATGGGTCTATGGACAGGGTGCTGCGGCGCAGGGTCAGACGTTGACAATGTCACAATTTGATGGTTTCTGTTCTTATTGCGAGTCCTCTGGAGTCACGGCTGTGCCGGTCGGACGGAACATCACAGAGTTTGATTCATCGTCTTCGGCCAGCATTGACACAAGTTTACAGTTTCAGGGGACAGTCGAGGGGGATTGGGCCGTGAGTGCATCGATCAGCAATCTGACGCCGACTTTCGACTGCAACTGAGTGCAGCGACTTGCCTGTTAGTGTGCGATTTGTCACACTGTCAACAGTGCTTTCGGAACATGTTCGCATCGTTTTCAGGCCCTCTTGAGCACAGGGCAGCGCGCACGATTCTGACTGTTTAACCTCTGCAGGTTGCCAAGAAGCGATGACGATACTGACAAGAATGATGCTGTTGCTGATGAGTGGGCTATTGAGCCTGCCTGTCTTTGCACAAACTGAGCCAGCCACTTCCGCTGATGCTGGACAAGAGGCCTCCGAGATCGATCCGTCTGACGATGATGATGATCGTCGTCGAGTCCGCCGTATTGGCGATGCGATGAGCAATTCGGGGGAGGCGTGGACTCCCAATCTGAATAATAGCGACGTGACCCGTCAGGTGGAGCGCAAGCTGAGCGTTGCTCAACAGGCTCTATTGAACGGCAATCTGACATCACCGAACAATCAGAGTGCGCTGTTTTATTTTCAATCGGTTCTCGAGCTGGATCCGGGAAATCCCGTCGCTGAGGTGGGCATCGACGAGATTGCCGCTCAGCTGGCCGATCAGGCACTGGCCGCCCAGGCTTCAGGCAATCGAAACCAGGCCATAGGCTTGATCAATCAGGTGCGGACTCTCAGACCTGATTTTCCGGGCATTACCAGTCTGGTCAGTGAAATCTCACGCAACGAAGAGTTGGAAATTCTCCAGGCCACGGCGTCTCAGCAACTCGCCGATGGCACCTTCCTGAGCGATGATGGCAATGATGCAGTGACCTCACTTCGTCAAATTCTCGCCATCGAACCGCTCAACTCGTTTGCGCTCGAAGGTCTGGTCACAATCGAAGCAGCGGTGCTGGCAGAAGTAGCGCCATTGATCGAGAGCCGACAGTATGAGGCGGCGGAAGTTATTCTGCTGCGAGCTGAGAGCATCAATGGCGGATCTGAAGCCATTGTCGCTGCCAGAACGTCGATTCTCAGCGAACAGCAGGAAGAAATTGAGGAGCGTTATGCCGCCGCAAAATCGGCTTTTGGTGAAGGCGATTATGATCAGGCTGGCCAGCTGATTGCCCGACTTCGCCAGGATGGATTTGACGCCTCTGCTCTGAATGTCCTGGAGCGGCTGATCGAAGAAGAACGCATCTTGCTGGACTTTCAGGCTGGAGCGCTCATACAGGATACGATCAGTGGTGCGGTCGCTGCGCCAGAAATGCTCGTGATCGCTCGCGGTGAGTTCGAGATGGGCTCCGCCAATCGTGAACGGGGCCGTTCGGACAATGAAGGACCTCAGCGACTGATTCGTATCGCTCGCCCATTTGCGATCAGTAAAACCGAAGTGACGGTGGCCCAGTTTCGCTCCTTCGTGACCGACAGCGGCTATCAGACTGACGCAGAACGTAACGGTGAATCAACGATTTACAACGTTCTGGCCGGTAATCTCAAGAAACGTGAAGAGATCACCTGGCAGAATAACTTCAGAGGACAGTCTGCCGATAACGATGACCCGGTGGTGCATGTCTCTTGGAACGACGCTCAGGCCTATTCGGACTGGTTATCTCAACAGACCGGTGAAACGTATCGTCTTCCCAGCGAAGCAGAATTCGAATATGCGCTTCGTGGTGGTACGACCACTGCGTACTGGTGGGGTCGTACCACTCCCAGAGATACCGTCGAGAACCTGACCGGTGACGGCGACAAGATGGTCGATCGCTGGGAATGGCCTGATTCGTTCGAGCGTTACGAAGATGGATACTGGGGGCCGTCTCCAGTGGCCGAGTTCGAAGCCAATCCATCAGGACTGTTCGACATGGGCGGCAATGTCATGGAATGGACGGCTGACTGCTACGTCGCCAATCTGGACTCGGTCCCCGAGGACGGAAGCGCGGCGCCTGGGAACAACTGCAGTGTACGCGTCATCCGTGGAGGCTCCTGGGCCGGTGCACCTAGCACCGTTCGGTCGGCGTCCAGAACCTCTGCCGGATCAACGGCGACCAGCTGCTTGCTTGGATTCAGAATCGCACGATCACTCTGATCATATTTGTTGAACAATCTGAGCCCGGGAGCCTGTCGGACTTGACCGGTCAACGCGATGGAAAGCTGATTTGAGTCAGGCTTTTGGATCTTTTGAGGCGAATAGCACCGTTATATGTAACGAAAAAGATCCGGAAATATGGCCAAACCCGGATTTTCCTCAGTAGATCATGTTAAGTCCGACAGGCTACTCGGCTCAATCAAACCTTAGCACTGCATGTCGTAGCGCTGGGTCGACAGCGGCCTGCCTTTCAGCAGTGACCGATCAATGGGCATCAGTTGCTCATCGATCAGTCGTTCGGCAACGCTCAGATCCAGATCTCTGGCGCAGGTCAGCGAATCATCACTGGCGATGGCACTGCGCAGTTCGGCAATGATCTCCAGATTGGTCAATCCTCTTTCAAACACCGTGGCATAGGGAATCCGTGTAAACATCACCATGGCATAGCGAGACATGAAGCGGCCGGGAAACTCTCTTTCCAAACGCTGCGCCATGTGACGACGGATCAGATAATCCGGGTCGATGACCGCGCTGCGCATCTCGACATAGTTCTCCAGTGCCATGTCGGCAATCGCATTGGCCTGATCAATCCGCTCTGCAGAGAACTGCTCAAAGGTGTCGGACCAGCGCGTGTTCTCGCCGATCAACCGGCTGAGGCTGACGCAATCTTCAAAGGCGCAGTTCATGCCCTGGCCGTGAAAAGGCACGATGGCGTGGGCCGCATCACCCAACAAGGTCATTCGAGAATCCACGTGCCACTGCGGTGTGCGGATGGTTCCCAGAACGCCCACCGGATTGTGCATCGCGTCCTGATCGAAATTATTCAGCAGTGGCAGGGCTTCAGCAAAGTGACTGACGAAGAATTCGCGATAATCATCAATGCTCTTCAGTCGGGCAAAACTGTGATCATGCTCGCCATTGGCCAGAAACAGCGTGTTGGTGAAGCTGCCATCGGTATTCGGCAAGGCAATCATCATGAATCCACCTCGCGGCCAGATATGCAAAGCTCGTGGTTCCAATCTGAATTGCCCAGCGGACGAAGGAGCAATATGAAACTCCTGATAGCTGTGATCCAGGAGTTGGACCTCTGCGCGTTGTCCGGTGTGTTGCTCAAGCGCTTGTCGAGCGGGTGAAGCGGCGCCATCGGCTGCAATCAGCGGGAAATGGTCCCGGGTGTACTCGCGGTCAGAAACCTCATCCTTGATGGTGACAGTATTGCCTTCAAAATCAATATTCTGCAGAGATTGGTTGAAGTGAATTCTGACGCGCTTTCCTGACTCGGCAGCGTCTAACAATGCCACATTCAATTTGGCTCGATGCACCGAGTAGATCACCTCATCAGCATCGGTGCCATACGGTTGCAGGGCAGGGGACTCTCCTGGCTGATGCACCATGCGACCGGCCATGGGCAGGGCAAAATGGCCGATGCGGTGTTCCAGCCCCACTTGACTGAGCGCATGGATACCGCGTTCGGATAAGGCCAGGTTAATCGACCGACCGGCGACGGTGGAGTCCTTGCGTGGGTCGGGATTGCGTTCGAACACCTCCACATCAAACCCCTGACGACCGAGCATGACGGCCAACAGGCTGCCGGCAAGGCCGGCGCCGACGATGGTGACGGTCTTTGTATCGCGGATGTTATCGGACATGGTCAATGGCCTCTCCCAATCGATCAACAAACAACGCGCAGTCTTCAAAGGAGTTGTACAGTGGCACCGGTGCGATGCGAATCACGTCCGGTTCCCGCCAGTCACAGATCACATCCGTTTGGGTCAGCGCGTCAAATACCGCGCGAGCAATCGCATGACCGTGTCGCAGTCTGAGTGACAATTGACAACCACGTTGTTCGCTGGCTTCAGGCGTCAGGATGTGAATATGTTGCGAGAGGTTCTCGGTCAGCTCCCGGGCCAGAAAACCAGTCAGCCGGATCGATTTCTCACGCAATGCGCCTAGACCGGCCTGATCAAACAATGACAGAGACACTCGCACCGGCGCGAGTGCCAGGATAGGTGGATTGCTCAGCTGCCAGGCGTCTGCGCCCTCGGCGGGCCTGAATTCCGCTGCCATCTTGAAGCGTCCCTCCGGCTGATGACCCCACCAGCCGTTGAATCGCGGCAGATTCTGATCGCGACCCTGGCAGTGTCGATCATGAACGAAGCAACCTGCCACCGCGCCAGGGCCAGCATTGAGGTACTTGTAGGAACACCAGACTGCAAAATCGACCTCCCAGTCATGTAACGCGAGCGGGACGTTGCCGATGGCATGGGCCAGATCAAGACCGAACAGGGCGCCGTGCTTGTGGGCCAGTTCAGCCATCTGAGCCATCGGCAGTACCTGACCGGAGTAATACTGCACGCCGGGCATCAGCACCAGAGCGACCTGGTCGCCGTGTTGCTCAAGATACTCGGCCAGCGTGTCCGTGGTCAGTACGCCGCTGCCAGGCGCATCTTCCAGTTCGATCAGGGCATCTTCGGGATCAAACCCATGAAAGCGAATCTGTGATTCAATCGCATAGCGATCTGATGGAAAGGAGTTTTTTTCGGCCACAATTCTGAATCGCGAGGCATCGGGTCGATAGAAACTGACCATCATCAGGTGCAAATTCACCGTCAGGGTATTCATAGCGACCACTTCGGTCGGCAGAGCCCCCGTCAGTCTTGCCAGTGGTTCGCGCAACAATTCGTGATAGGGCAGCCAGGGATGGCGTCCCCGGGTATGTCCCTCAACGCCCAGCGTCTGCCACTGACGCAGTTCGGCAGACATTTCAGAGGCCAGTGCAGTGGGTTGTAGTCCGAGCGAGTTTCCGCACAGATAGACCATGGATTGTCCATGTCTGGAGTCGGGCAGGTGGAACTGTGATCGAAATGGCTGGAGAGCGTCACTCTCATCCAGTCTCATGGCCTGTTGCAATCGGGTGCTCATGCAGTGTCCTTCGGCTTAGGGTCAGAGTGTAGGTTAATCAGGAATCCCGAGTGAAGGTGTCCAGGGGCATGTCCAACCATCGAAGGGCTGTATCATGAAACAGATCCTGGCGATCTGCATCAGGCAGATTCAGGCGTTCGATCATGTCACCCGGTTTCTGTTCACCCAATGGAAACGGATAGTCGGAACCCAACATGATGCGCTCGGCTCCCATCAGTTCGATCAGATACCGCATGGCTTGACTGTCATGCACGACCGAATCGACCCAGATGCGGTCCAGATATTCCCGTGGATTGATGTCATTGTCGGTGGCGACCAGGTCAGGTCGCATGCTGAATCCATGTTCGATGCGCCCGAGCGTATAGGGGAAAGAACCACCGCCGTGGGCAAAACAGACTCGCAGCTTCGGCAATCGTTCGAGCACGCCACCAAAGATCATGCAGCAAATAGCCCGCGATTGTTCAGCCGGCATGCCGACTAGCCAGGGAAGCCAGTATTTTGGCATGCTCTCACTGCCCATCATTTCCCAGGGATGGACCATCAGCGCCATGTTGGCGTCCTGCATGGCGGCGAATACATCGAACAACTCAGGTGCATCAAGATTCCAGTCGTTGATATGAGAACCGATCTGGAAGCCACGCAGGCCCAGACTGGCACAGCGATTGATTTCAGAGATGGCGTGTTCGGGCGACTGCATGGGCAAGGTACCCAGGCCAATCATGTGCTGGGGATATTGATCAACCAGACCGGCAATATGATCGTTGAGAAACCGAGCCAGATCGAGTGCCTGGTCGGGTTGGGCCCAGTAGCTGAACATGACCGGAACCGTTGACAGCACCTGAACCTGAATACCGTGGCTGGCATACTCTGCGATCCGTGTTTCCGGATCATACCCATTTTGCCAGATTTCCCGAAAAAACTGTCCATTGCGATAAATCAGTCTGCGATTGCCTTCGCGACGCAATACGGGAAATTCGGGGACATTGTACTTGCTCGCCAGATCTGGCCAGTCGCTGGGCAGAATATGACCGTGGCTGTCGATCTTGATCACAGTATTTGCTTCCGGCAGGACAGTCAGTAGGATAGACAGTCAGCCGGTAAAGATCAAAGCATGACCTTTCCCACTGTCCCCAAGATCAGACTGGATGAATAATCCACTGCTACAATCACCATTTTCGAGGAATCCCGTCATGAAACACCTGTTGTCCTTAAGCTGTCTGCTGACTTTCGCTGTTACCTCTGTTTCTGCTGCTGATCTGAATGAGGTACTGGAGAAGAACTATGAGGCCCGTGGTGGCCTGGACAAAATCACCGGGGTCGAAACGGCCAGGATGTTTGGCATCATGACCATGGGACCCATGCAGGCACCGTTTCAAATTGCCTTCAAGCGACCCAACAAGGTGAGATTGTCCTTCGAAATTCAGGGGATCACTGGCATTCAGGCCTATGACGGCGAAACCGGTTGGTCGGTCATGCCTTTCATGGGTCGGACTGATCCTGAAAAAATGTCGGGTGACGAACTGAAGAGCGTCGTGGAAATGGCCGACATGGATGGTCCTCTGGTGAACTGGAAGGAGAAGGGGTACACCGTCTCCTACAAGGGTACCGAAGAGATTGAGGGAACCGAAGCCCATGTGCTGGAAGTCGAACGTGGCGATGGCGAGAGCGATACGCTGTATCTGGACAGTGAGTACTACCTGACCTTCAAGTCCGAAGGCGTCCGCAGCATGGCGGGCAATGAGGTCATCATGGTCAGTTCCCTGGGTGATTACAAGGATTTTGACGGACTGATCTTTCCAACCTCGATGATGAACTCGGCTCAGGGTATGCCAGAGGGCAGCGGTCAGAACATCACCATCGAATCGATCGAGTTCAACGTGGAACTGGACGATTCGCTGTTCGCCATGCCAGCGGTTGAAGATGCGGCTGTCGAGGCGACAACCGACGCTGAAGGTTGATCGAGCCTGGCGCCTGGATGCTGACTCCGGGCGCAGTTGGTTGACGCATGAGAAGAGGGTGAGGGTGACAATGAAGACACGATTGATATCGTTTCTGGCTGCTGGCCTGGCCACCAGTCTGGCCGCAGGCGACGTGCTTGCCGCCAGCGTCGAGATAGACAGCAGCATGCTTGGTGGCTTGCGCGCCCGATCTATCGGACCTGCTGTGATGAGCGGACGGATTGCGGCCCTGGATGTTCATCAGTCCGATGAACCACTGGTGTTGTATATCGGGACTGCCAGTGGCGGCGTCTGGAAGTCAGATGACGGCGGTATTACCTATGATCCGGTGTTTGACGATCATACTCAGTCGATTGGTGCGGTGCGTATCGCTGCGGACAATGCGGACGATGTCTGGGTGGGCACCGGCGAAAGCTGGGTGCGCAATACGGTCTCTCCGGGAGACGGTGTCTATAGAACGACCAACGGCGGCAAGAAATGGGCCCATCTGGGGCTGGAGAATACCCAGCATATCTCTGCGATTGAATTGCATCCGGACAATCCGGAGGTTGCCTTCGTCTGCGCTCTGGGAGCCCTGTGGGCCGATAATGAGGATCGTGGTGTCTATCGAACGACCGATGGCGGCAGAACCTGGGACAAGATTCTGTATGTCGATCAGGACACCGGTTGCAGCGACCTGGTGATATCACCTGATGACCCGAACACACTCTATGCGGGCATGTGGCAAGTCCAACGCTACCCCGATTTCTTCGAATCCGGAGGCCCTGGCTCAGATTTGTATCGCAGTACCGATGGTGGCGACAGCTGGGAGGTGCTCGCAACAGGGCTGCCCGATTCAGACACCGGTCGTATCTCGGTCGATGTGGCACCGTCCAATCCTGACTGGGTCTATGCCGTGATCGAGAGCGACAAGACCGCACTCTACCGCTCTGAAGACCGAGGCGAGACCTGGCAGCGCCTGGATGACTCCATGACTGTGGCTATGCGGCCGTTCTATTTTGGCGAACTGAAGATCGATCCGATCGATCATGAACGGGTCTATAAACCCGGGTTCATGCTGGGCATTTCGGTTGATGGCGGCAAGAGTTTCAGCTCAATGTTCGGCGGCATGGCAGGTAGTAACAATTATCATCCTGACTTGCATGCGTTCTGGATCAACCCGGAGAATCCATCTCAGTTGATCATGGGAACCGATGGCGGAATTTATATCAGTGAAGACAGCGCGCGAAGTTGGCGTCACGTGGCCAACATGCCCGTGTCACAGTTCTACCACGTTGCGGTTGATTCCCAGTGGCCCTATAACGTCTATGGAGGCCTTCAGGACAATGGCTCGTGGATGGGACCCTCTCGTTCGGTGGGCGGCATTCAGAATCGAGACTGGCAGAATATCGGATTTGGGGATGGATTCTGGGCGTTTCCGGATCCGACGAATGATCGAGTCATCTACAGTGAGTATCAGGGCGGTCAGTTGAAGCGTGTCGATCGCTACACCTCAGAGATCAAGCATATTGCGCCGGTAGCCACCGATGATCAGGAGGCATTGCGTTTCAACTGGAATACCCCTATCCATCTGAGTCCGAGCAAGCCTGAACGTCTCTACTACGGGTCTCAATACCTGCATGTCAGCGAAAATCGTGGTGATTCCTGGAACGTCATTTCGCCTGACCTGACCACCGATGATCCCCAGGGGCAGCGGCAGGAGTTATCCGGTGGCCTGTCGATCGATAACTCCACTGCTGAAAATTACACCACCATCTATACCATCAGCGAATCACCGGTCCGTGACAAGGTGATCTGGGTCGGGACCGATGATGGTCTGGTTCAAGTCACTCGCAACGGCGGCCGGACCTGGAAAGAGGTTAGTGGCAATCTGCCGGATGTACCGACCGGGACCTGGGTGTCACGCATTGAAGCAAGCCCGGATGATGCCGCGACCGCCTTCATCACACTGGATGGCCATCGCCGAGGCGACATGTCGCCCTATGTGTATCGAACCACCGATTATGGCAAGACCTTCGAATCGCTGGTAACCGATGACGTCAAGGGCTATGCCTGGGTCATCAAGCAGGATCCGGTCAATTCGCAGCTTCTGTACCTGGGCACAGAGCGAGGCTTATACCTGTCACTGGATCAGGGCGGCAGCTGGGCACGATTCAAGGAGAACCTGCCTCAAGTCGCCGTTCATGACATTGTGATTCATCCCACTGAACATGACGTGATTCTGGGGACCCATGGCCGCGGCGTCTATATCATCGACGACATCACGCCGCTCAGACATCTGACAGCGGACGTGGTTAATGCATCAATCAGTGTGCTCCCCAGTCGTCCCGCGACCATGGTGTTGAACAGTCAGCTTCAGGAATTCACGGCCGATGACTCATTTACTGCACCGAACCCCGGGCAGGAAGCAAGCATCAGCTATTATCTGAAGAAGCGTCATATGTTCGGGGATCTGAAAATAGAGGTCTATGACAACGAAGATCAGTTGATCACCACCTTGTCGGGCACCAAGCGCAAGGGCATCAACCGCGTGCAGTGGCCGATGCGGTTCAAGTCTCCGAGGTTTCCCCCTTCAACCTCACTGGTTCAGGCATTTGGTGGTCCCAGGGTTCCTGAAGGCACCTATCGAGTTCGCCTGATCAAGGGCAAGGAGACTCTTGATACCGAAGTCGTGCTTGCACCTGATCCGCGTTCACAATATTCGGCGCAAGAGCGACGTCAACAACAGGAGTTGTCTCTGGATCTGTATGACATGATCAATTCGCTGACCCACTTGAGTGACAACCTCATTCTGGTGCGCGATGTCATTGATACTCATCATGATGCACTGTCTGAAACGCAACAACACGATTTTTCAGATTACCGCGAACAGCTGGAATCACTGCGGACTTCGCTATCGGCATCACGAACAGACGGATTCCTTTCCGGTGAAGAAAAGCTGCGCGAAAAACTCGGCAATCTCTACGGCCACGTTTCCTCCTTTGATGGTGGGCCTACCAACACTCAACTCAGACAGAAACGTCAGCTTCAGGATCAGATTGATGAGGCAGTCGTACAGGGTGATGGACTGCTGGGCGACTCTCTGAATTCTCTCAATCAGAGTTTGTCTGCAGCAGGTTTGCCGGTCGTCGAAACCGTCGATCGTGCCACCTGGAATGAGCTCGAGGGCATGCAGGGCTTTACCTTTGCTCCGGGCAAGCGATTTTTTCGGGGTTTGTCTGGCAACAGCCTGAGCCTGTTTTCGGCGACCGCGTGGTACTGAGACAGAATATGTTTATCCTGCCCGGTCAGGCTTCGAGAGCCTGACCGGGCAGGGCCATGCAGCAAAGTGACTGGCACATTCGAAATCGAATCGGACTGGTAACTCTGCTGGTCCACAGCTATGACGATGCCATTGCCTTCTATCGTGACACGCTGGACTTCACACTGCGTGAGGATTCGCATCGGGATGATGTCAAACGCTGGGTAGTAGTCTCTCCGCAAACACACCAGGGTTTCGGATTACTGCTGGCAAAAGCCAGTAATGAGGCACAGCGTGTGCAGGTAGGTAATCAGTCCGGTGGTCGAGTGTTTCTGTTCCTCTACACCAACGACTTCTGGCGTGACTACAACACGTTGCGAGAGCGAGATGTTCGCTTTGTCCGCAACCCGAAACAGTATGACTACGGAACGGTCGCAGTGTTTGCCGATCTGTATGGCAACCTCTGGGACTTGATCGAGCCTCAGACATGAGCACTTCCCCTGGTTGCTCTGAATCAATCATCATTCTGACGACTCAGCGCCAGCGCCTAAGAACGTTCACGCAGGCCGATGCAGCCTGGCTGCTGGAGGCGTTGAATGAGCCCTCTTTCATTGAGCAGGTCGGCGACCGCCAGATCCGATCTGTCGATCAGGCGCTTGTATATCTTGACCAACACCTGCACGCACACTATCAACAGCATGGCTATGGCATGTGGTTGTGCGAGCGGCTCCTTGATCAGCGGCCGATTGGCATGTGTGGTCTGGTACGACGCGAGACTCTGGATGCGCCAGATATTGGCTATGCCTATCGCCCGGAATTCTGGGGGCAGGGCTATGCGATTGAAGCGGCCAGAGCAACAGCGGCGGCTGCCCGATCAATGACGGGATCGGATCGTTTGCTCGGCATCACATCATCAGACAATATCGCGTCCATGAAGGTGCTGAAACAGCTGGGTATGCAGGATGCCGGCAGCGTCAGTGTAACGACCGAAAATGACAGTCAATTGTTCGAGATGGACCTGCTCTGAAGCCAGCTCTGTCGATCTGTCTGGACATGGCCGCATGAGGCGCAGGTTTGATTCTCGTCACTCTGATAATAACGATCGAAGATGGGCGGCAACTGCGTTTCGATATTCTCAAGATGCAGGAATTCGTCATAAACCTGTGCATCGCATTGCTCGCAAAACCAGGCAAAGCCATCGAGTTCATGAGGCAATCGTTTTCTCTCGATCACCAGCCCAACTGTATTCTCGAAACGCTGTGGCGAGTGGGGCACTCTGGGAGGAAGCAGGAATATCTCGCCTTCACCAATGCGCATGTCTTCGCGGCCTGAGTCGGTCATGGTCTTGAGCAGCATGTCACCTTCGATCTGATAGAAAAACTCCGGACCGTCCTCGATGTGATAGTCGCTGCGCTGATTGGGGCCGCCGACTACCATGACGATGAAATCACCCTCTGGCCAGATCATCTTATTACAGACCGGCGGCTTGAGTTGATCCCTGTGATCATCGATCCACTTCATGAAATTGAACGGTAGCAGCTGATTCATGTTGTGGGTGCTCCATCAGTGTCGGTGATTCGGGCCACGCATTTGAGCTCGATAGCGATGGGTGTTGGCAGAGCGCCCACTTCCAGTGTTGTACGGCAAGGCAGGTTGCCGGTGAAGTACTCGGAGTAAATGGCGTTGAATCGAGCGAAGTCCTTGTCCATGTCGGTCAGAAAGACGGTGATATCGATCAGGTCGTCCCAGTCGGCGCCTGCCGATTCAAGAATCTGTTTGATGTTGGCAAACACCGAGTGGCACTGTGCGTCGATATCATAGTCGAGGAGCGCACCGTGAGCGTCGTGGACGTTGCCGGGTATCAGATCGGTTCCCGGCATTCTGGGGCCGACGCCTGACAGGAACAGCAAGTTCCCTTCGCGCCTGGCGTGAGGATAGGCACCGACTGGTTTGGGAGCACGGTCACTGTGAATCTGATCGGTCATGATGGATCCTGTCGCAAAACTGCTGTCGCCTGCAAGTGTACCCTGACATTATTCCAATCACATTCAACGAGTCAGAAAGCGGTTAGCCGCAAGGACATGTCTCGCCGGCAATGGCAGCGTCCTTGCCAAGAGACTTAACGTTGCGGATGAACGCTCTGAAATGTTGCTGGAATATTGATTCAACACCCGTATGGGCTGAGGCAAATGTTTTTCGGCTCAGTGAAAAAACGCATGGTCTCCAGTCCGCCTTCGCGTCCCATGCCAGAGGCTTTCATGCCGCCAAACGGGGTTCTCAGGTCGCGCCTGAGCCAGCAATTGATCCAGACAATGCCGGCTTGGATCTGATCGGCCATTCGATGAGCCTGGTTCAGATTCCGGGTCCAGAGCGTTGCGGCCAGGCCATACTGGCTCTGGTTGGCCAGCTCAATGGCATGCTGTTCATCATCGAATGGGGTCAGGGTGACAACCGGGCCGAAGATTTCGTTTTGATTGGTGTTGCTTTGCATGGCCAGGTCTTCGATCAGTGTCGGTTGGACGAAATAGCCGTTTGCGCAGCGACCGGGCGGGCGAACTCTTTTGCCGCCACAGAGGATCAAACCGCCCTCGTCACGGGCGGTCTGAATTGACCCTAGTACGGAATTCATATGGTCTTCGGAGACCAGCGCCCCTTGACTTGTGGCCGATTCCAGTGGATCGCCCGGTACCATCTTGCCAGCCCGTTCGACCAGTTGATCTCGGATGTCAGCATAGCGTTCGCGTGCGATCAGGATTCGGGACGCACACAGACAGATCTGCCCCTGGTTGGCAAACGATGCGCGAATCAGGTCGTCGACCAAGGTGGATGAATCGGCGTCAGCACAGACAATTGCCGGGTTCTTGCCGCCCATTTCCAGAGACAGCTTGCGAAAGGCTGGAGCGCACTGTTCGGCAATCCAACCACCAACCCGGGTGCTGCCAGTGAACGAGACAGCCTTGCATAGCGGACTGTTGACCAGTGGTGCGCCGGCGCGATCTCCTTGACCCTGTATCAGATTGATCACCCCAGCCGGAAAGCCTGCCTCGACGATCAGTCTGGCTAGATAATCGGCGGTGGCCGGAGTGACTTCTGATGGTTTGGCGACGACCGTATTGCCCGCTGCGATCGCCGGTGCGATTTTCCAGCTGAGCAGATACAGGGGAAGGTTCCATGGCGAGATGCAAGTGACCACACCGAGCGGTTGTCTCACGGTATAGTTGAGCAGACCAGCGTCCAGATGTGATTCGCTGGAGAACTGTGTGCCAGCAGCGGCAAAGAATCTGAGGTTGGCGCTGACGCGTGGAATGTCGACGCTTCGTGAGACGCTGAGTGGTTTGCCGGTATCCTGTGTTTCCAACTGGGCCAACTCTTCAGCATTGGTTTCGACAAGATCTGCCAGACGATGCAGCAGGCGACTGCGCTGCTCCGCTGCCATGGCCTGCCAGGCAGGTTGTGCAGCGGCGGCGCACTCAAGCGCTGCCGCCGCATCGCGATGGTCAGAGTTGGCCACCTGGCCAAAGGTTTCACCGGTTGCCGGATTCACGCACGCTAGCCAATCATTTCCTGTCGGTTCGACGAACTGGTTGCCAATGAAATTCAGGATTCTTGTCATGCGGGTGGTCCTGGTAATTGACGCGATATGGTATTGTAGCCGGTCTTTCACTAGCGCACAGAACCCTTATGGATCGATCTCGTTTTGCTCAGGCCGTCCGAGCGCTGTCCGGCAGTCAGTATGAGGATTGTGTCCGGCTGTGTGAGGCCTTGCTTGACGAATATGGACCCCATCTGGACACGGCCATGGTGCAGGCCATCGCACTGTGTGAGTCCGGTCAGATGGAGGCGGGCAGTGCTTGTTTTGATGCCCTTCAAAGCGCCCATCCTGATCACGCTGACCTGTTGTACAACCGGGCATCTGTTACGGCCCGATGTGGCGATCACGAGCAGGCAGTGACCTGGTTCAGACGGACGCTCATCGTTGATCCGGATCATCACAGCGCTCGAAACAATCTTGCATCGAGTCTGCTTGAACTGGATCAGCATGAGGCGGCAGCTAGCTGTTACGAGCAGTTGCTGGCCCGTCAGCCTGGCCATGTCGGTGCGCTGTTCAATCTGGGTAATCTGGCCTTGATGAACGATCATCCCGAGCAGGCCTCAGCCCGGTTTTCAGAGGCATTGCGCAGGCAGCCTGATCACACGGCGTCACTGATTGGCCTGGCCTCCCTGGCGAATGCCGAGGGACGATATCAGGACGCTCTTGAGCGCTTGTCTCGTGTCCCGGTGACCGAACAGAGGCGGGCCAGTTTCTATCGGGAACGTTCCAGCGCCTGTACTGGCGCCGGGAGTTTCCCACAGGCACTCAGTGATGCACAACGGGCCGTCGAGATCGAGCCTGGATCCGCCGACCTGACGAATAATCTGGGTGTTTGTGAGAGTGGTCAGGGTCATCTTGAGGCAGCCGAACAGGCGTTCAGGGCGGCGATGACACTGGACCCCGGTCATGTGCAGGCACTGGCCAATCTGATTGACCTGTATGAGCTGAGTAATCGGATGGATGACGGCCAGTCGTTGCTGCTCGAACATGCTGATTTGATTGAAACGCAACCGTCATTGCAGTTGGCCCAGGCGCGATATTTGCAGCGAGGCAATCAACCCGAGGCAGCTCTTGCGGCCTGCCGAACACTGATGGCTGATGGGCAGGCAGATCGATTACGACGAGATGCCAGTTTCATTGCCGGCAGGGCACACGATGTCCTGCGACAGTCTCAGGCCGCGATAGACGCCTGGACCCTGGGCAACGATCTGGTTGCGTCCATGTATCAACGCGATCAGCTTGGCGAGGAGACGCTGGTATCCATTTTGCCAGCACTGGCAAGGCACTGGCTGCAGCCGATGTCAGCGAAAGCTGATTCGATTGAACGTCCACCGGTGTTTCTGTTCGGTTTCCAGCGCTCGGGAACCACGCTCCTCGATACCATGCTGGGTTCTGATTCAGAGATTCAGGTCATGGAGGAGTTGCCTGTTCTGAATCGAATTGTTGATCACTTGCAACGACAACCCGATTTTCCGGCCAATTTGTATCAGCTGCAAACCGAAGAGTTGAACCAACTGCGTGATGAGTATCTGACAAGCGCATCGAGCTGTCTGCTGGAAGCGACCGGTGAGTCGCTGGATCGATCGAAGCTGCTGATCGACAAATCACCACTCAATGGTATTTTTGCGCCATTGATTCAGGCTCTGTTCCCAGAAGCTCGTCTGATCATGGCATTACGTCATCCCTGTGATGTGGTGCTGAGTTGTTTCATGCAGGAATTCACCATGACGCCGTTCATGCTGAACTATACGTCGCTCAAAGGTGTGACGTCGGTCTATGAGCAGGTGATGGGGCTATGGCTCAACTATCTACCCGTTCACTCTCTGGCAGTGCATACGATTCGCTATGAAGATCTGGTCACCAACAAGGATTCGTCACTGCGTGCCCTGATGGCGCACATTGGTCATCGGGCTGAGGCGGTTCTTGGAGATCATACCGATCACGCCACTCGCCGTGGTCTGATCAATACGCCCAGCTACCATCAGGTCAGCCAACCGGTGTATACCTCGGCCCGATATCGATGGCGGCGTTATGAGGCTCAATTGGTGGAAGTCATGCCGATTCTGGAACCCTTCATTCAGGCCTTTGGCTATGCAGAGGGTGATGAGGGCTGAGGCTCAGTTCCTGCAATGCAGAGTGGGTATATTTGGCACTCAAGACACGCGGTGATGACTGCTGCATAGATTCCTCAGATCGATCGCATTCGACCGCCATCGACCGCCAGGCTCTGTCCGGTCACATAGGCCGCTTCGGGAGACGCGAGAAAGGCAATCACGTTGGCCAACTCTTGCGGCGTTCCAAAACGACCGAACGGTACCTGAGATCGCATCCCATCCGCAACCGCTTGTTGACTGAGCTTGCCGGCATCGGCGCGAGCGTCAATCAGGGATCCCAAACGTCCGGTATCGGTAAAACCTGGCAGCACATTGTTGATGCAGATTTGATCAGGTCCCAATTCGCTAGCCAGTGTCTTGGCCCAACTGGCGACGGCTCCGCGGATGGTGTTGGAGACGCCCAGTCCGGCGATCGGCTCACGGACGGATGTTGATATGATGTTGATGATACGTCCGTAAGAGTTTGATTTCATTGATGGAACAACCGCCTGCGTCAGGCAGTGTGCCATGATCAGGTGACGTTTGAAGGCCTGCTCGAACGCCGCAGGTGACGCTGCGATCAGTGGACCGCCAGGCGGTCCACCTGCGTTGTTGATCAGAATGGATACAGGCTGTGGAGTAATCACTGGCCGGATGCGATCCATGGCATCCTCAACTTGATCAAAATCCGCGCTGACCAGCGCATGCATCTGACCAGCGGGAAGCTCCTCAAGCAGACTCTGAAGCCGATCTTCGCTTCGCGCGATCGCAATGATTCGAGCGCCGCGCTCGGCCAGGGTCAGCGCCGTTTGTCGACCGATGCCTTCGGTCGCGCCGCAGACCACTGCTATTTTTCCCTGCAAGGAAGACTGTGGGCTTTGGCTCATGGCTAGAATCTCGCCGAGCCGGGAACACGCGGGTAAGGGATCACATCGCGGATATTGCTCATGCCGGTGATGTAGCTGATCAGACGTTCGAAGCCGAGGCCGAATCCGGCATGTGGAACAGAGCCATAGCGGCGAAGATCGAGGTACCAGTGGTAGTCCTCGGGAACCATGCCCTGCGCCACGATGCTGTCACTGAGTACGTCCAGGCGTTCCTCGCGCTGTGCACCGCCGATAATTTCGCCAATCCCCGGAGCCAGAACGTCCATGGCCGCAACAGTTTTGCCATCGTCGTTGCGTCGCATGTAAAACGCCTTGGCGTCTTTGGGATAGTTCATGACGATGACGGGCTTGCGGGCATAGTTTTCTGACAGGAATCGCTCGTGCTCGGTCTGCAGGTCCATGCCCCAGTTGACTGGGTACTCGAATTTCTTCTCGACCTTCTTCAGAATTTCGATAGCTTCGGTGTAGTCCATGCGGGCGAAATCTGATTTGGACATATCCTCCAGTCGACGGATGGCCTTGCTGTCGATGTGCTTCTGAAAGAAATCCATGTCATCGGGACACTGATCGAGCACGTACTGGAAGACCGACTTCAGAAATGCTTCAGCCAACTCGGCATTGTCGTTCAGGTCGGCAAAGGCGATTTCAGGTTCGACCATCCAGAATTCAGCCAGATGGCGGGAAGTATTGGAATTCTCGGCCCGGAACGTGGGTCCGAAGGTATAGACCTTCGACAAAGCCAGGCAGAACGCTTCAACATTGAGTTGACCGGAGACGGTCAGGAATGCTTCCTTGTGGAAGAAGTCCTTGCTGAAATCCACAGTGCCCTTGTCAGTGCGTGGCAGATTCTCCAGATCCAGCGTACTGACCCGAAACAGCTCTCCGGCACCCTCGGTATCCGAAGCGGTGATGATCGGCGTGTTGACCCAGAAGAACCCTTGTTCATCAAAAAAGCGATGAATGGCCTGAGCCGCTTTGTGGCGGACTCGGGTCATCGCGCTGAACGTATTGGTGCGAGGTCTCAAGTGAGCCACTTCGCGCAGGTATTCGAACGAGTGCTCCTTCGGCTGAATCGGATAGGTGTCGGGATCCTCTACCCATCCCGCAACCTCGACCTCACGGGCAACAATTTCTACCGATTGTCCCTTGCCTCTGGATTCGACCAGTTCTCCATGCACAATGATCGAGCAGCCACTGGTCAGCCGACGAATGTCCTGCTCATAATTGTCCAGACTGGCATCGGCTATGACCTGAATCATCCTTGCGCAGGATCCATCGCTCAGATGAACGAAGGAAAAACCGGCTTTGGAGTCGCGTCGGGTCTTGACCCAACCCTGTGCGATCACCTGTGTGCCCACGGCCACCTGGCCGTCGAGGAGCTGTTTGATTGAATGACTGGACATTGATTTGCCTATATGAATGAAAGACATACTGTATGTTGCTATCGTCTGTTCGATGGCCAGGTCATCGCTGATGATGTCTGGGTGATCGACAGGGTCAATCTGCAAGCGTTGCATGATAAAACAAACCGAACAGGCATGCACCCGTGATCCAGGGAACCTCTGAACAAGTCTTAAGCGAGTTGGATTGAGAAGGGAAATGCGTCTGATCAAGGCGCATGAGCTGAGTCATCGTGGTGCGATGGCTCAGCTCATGCAACGCCGAGCGGGCGTAGTTCACGCTCAAGACAGCCGGTCACGACTTGTTCAGAGGCTCCCTGGCGCGACAAAGGCTTGACTTTCATGCCGATCACTCACAGATTAGGAGTATGTTATCGCTATAGAAATTACTGATATGTCTGTCCAGTTAACCGAGACTGCTGCACGTCACGTTCACAAATTCCTGAGCACTCAACCGGATACCATTGGTTTGCGTCTGGGAGTCCAGAAGACCGGTTGTTCCGGCTGGGGCTATACGGTCGACCTGGCTACCTCCCGGGAACCCGGCGACCATGCCTTCGAGGACAACGGTGTCTTGGTGCTGATCAATGAAGCCAGTCTGGACAAGCTTGTCGGGGTGACCGTGGACTTCCGTCAAACTGGGCTGAATCGTCAGTTTGTCTTTGATAATCCCAATGCTGCCGAAGCCTGCGGTTGTGGTGAAAGCTTCACTACCGATGAGGTTGTCTCAGCCTGATTCAATTCGAGTGAGGCATTTGAACAGTCGGGCGATTGCTCGACGTCCTTGTGTGGCGCGGTGAACTCGTCGCTGATTGTAAATCTTTTGTCATTCCCCTCGCAGGATCGAGACTCTCGCTCCAACTGGCGTATTCTATCGCTCAAGGCAAGAAGTGAGCGACGCCGGCCGACAGCACAGACCGGACGTCATGGAACTACTGACACGAGCAGTCAGGCATACAGATATGAACAAACACCAACAAAAAACTGCGTTGATTATCGATGATGATGCCGACGCACTGGCGTATAGCGAAGTGGTCTTTGCCGATTGCGGTTATCAGGTCAGCTGCTATAGTCGATTTTCCGAGTATTCACAGAATTTACAACATTCACCGGATGTGATTGTTCTGGATTTGCTGATGCCGGAGAACGACGGGCTGCAGACGTTGCACAAACTGGCGCGACTGAACATCAAGAGTCCGCTGATTATCGTCAGTACCTCCGGGGAACAAGTCCTCAAGGCGGCCGCTTCAGTGGCGCGTTTGCTGGGCTTTGATGTTCTGGGTACCTTGCGCAAGCCCTATTACAAATCCGATGCCATGGCATTGCTGGCATCCAGTCGCAATGGTCGTCAGGATGGCATGACTGACAAGGACGTGGAACGTCTGATCAAGAATTCTCGGGTCACCACGCTGTATCAGCCTGTCGTCAACATGCTCAATGGAAAGGTCACACTGCTCAACTCGCAACCGGTGCTGTTGCACCCGAGGTTGGGTAATGTCAAACCGTCCGAGTTCCTGCCGCTGACGCGAAGTAATCGACTCAGGTCGTTGTTTTCTCAGAAGTATCTGCAAAACGTCCTCAGTCACTGCCAGGAGTTGCAGGAACACAATTTGAGTACGCCCTGCATGATGAATCTGATGCAGGAAATCATTGCCAACCCAGGTTTTGTCGAACTGCTGACCGCCGAGTGCACCAGCGCAAAGATTCTGATGAGCCAATTGCTGATCGCCGTGCGAGAAGGCACTTTGTATGGCGACTATCTGAATGTACTGACCAATCTCACACGATTGACCTTGCGCGGCTGTCATATCGTACTGGACGGGTTTGAGAACGTGACTCGTCCCCAGGGACAGCTGAATTCAGTACCGTTTTCGCAAATTCACCTCTCAGCAAATCTGCTGGATACCTTGCTGACCGATCTGGATCAGCGGTTCATGCTCGATCATCTGGTCAATAGCTGCCGGGACGACGGTATCGAGCTGATTGCTGATGGTGTGCACAGCATGGAAGCGGCCGGCATGTTGATGGACCTGGGGATTTACAACATGAGCGGGCCGCTGTTTCGATCATTCAGCGAATTCCACAGCCTGTTGTACTGGATGCAGGACATGCCCAAATACATGAAGGAAGCTGGAATCGTTCCGGCCAATCAGATCGCAGTCAATTGATCGCACTTGCCAGTCGATCACTGTTGGCAGAGTCTGTCGAGCTCATTGATCAGCTGGTCGATCAGTCCGCGAATGTTTGTGTCGTCCTGACTGGTTTGTCGAAGTGCCTGATCCAGCGCTGCGGCCGTTCGCTGCAACCCCTCAAAGCCATATAACCCTGCGGAACCGGCGATCTTGTGCGCCTGGTTTCGCATATCCATCATTGTTTCGAACTCCGGATTGTCCAGTGACTTTCGCAGCACCTTCAACGCGGAAGATTTGAGTGGCAGGCTGCTTTGGTAGCGATCACGTGCTGCCTTGAGTCGTTCCGACGCTTCGGGTGACAACTCAGTCATGACAGCATCCTTGTGTAGATGGCGCACTGCTCAGCATCATGACGATTGAGCCAAACGCTTGAGGCTCACGATCAAAAGGCTCATGTCGAAGGGTTTGGTGAAGAATTCGGAACAGCCATCTTCCTCGGCCTGTTGCCGGTCATTATCCAGACTGGATGCACTCATCACGATGATGGGGATCGTACGTTCTGCGCGCCTCAATGTGATGACGACACTGTCACCAGTGGCGTCTGGCAAATTCAGATCGCTGAGGATGATGTCTATCTGTTCGTCTGAAAGCAGTTTCAGAGCGTCGACCAGACGGCTGGCAGTATGAACCTCAAAGTCATCCATGAGGAAGGTCTTGATGTACTCCAGCACATCGGTGTCATCTTCAATGATCAGGACGGAGCGTTGTTTGTTGTTCTGCGCCTTCTTCGGCGCGGCGTCGATACTGGGTTCCGCCTGGACGGTGATTGTGAAAGTTGAGCCCTTGCCGACTTCCGAGCTGAGATCAAGTTGCCCACCCAGCAGTTCGGTCAGGTGGCGTGAAATCGACAAACCCAGGCCCAATCCCTGTGAGCCAGCCGAGGCACTGAGCTGGGTGAATGCGCTAAAAATACTCTGTTGATCAGATTCGGTAATACCAGGTCCAGAATCGATGACCGATACCTGGAGCTTGTTTGATCGCTGCTGCCAGGCCAATTTGATCCAACCCTTTTCGGTGTAGCGAATCGCATTGGTAATCAGGTTCACGATAATTTGTCTGAGCCTGACATTGTCGGAGTAGACATCTTCGAAACTGCAACTTTCGCACTGAACTTCGAAATGCAGGTTTTCCTGAGCAGCCAGTGGTTCGAACATCATTCTCAGCGAATCAAACAGATTGGGCAGGTTGATCACTTCCCGACGTGCCTCGATGCTGTCAGAGACCACGCGGCCATGCTCAAGTAAATTATCGACCAGCGAGAGCAGGTGATTGGACGATTTCTTGATGCCAAGCAGGTACGGATCACTTCCGATCTGGTCCTTGTCGAGCAGTTCGGTATAGCCGAGGATAGAGGTCAGAGGTGTTCGGAACTCGTGTGACATGCCGGCAATGAATTGGCTTTTCAACTGGCTGGCAGTCTCTGCCAGTTCATGTGCTGAAACCAATTCTGCATTCACTTGACTGAGGCGATATTCCAACAGGCGAATCTCATTCTGCTGTGCCTGAATTTCGATCTGTTCAGCATGCTTGCTACTGACATCATAGATCAGGACCCAGGCGCCTCGATCGCTCGGGATCAGTTCCAGGTCGATGACGATACCCCGATCGATCTGCAGCATCGGTAACGAAATGGCGTGCTCGGTATGCAGGCCATAAATCACCGGATATTGTGCCAGCAAATCATCGCCGACACGGCAGCCCAGGGTATCGGGTCGAGTATTGCCCAGCACCGACAGAACCTGCCAGTCCGGGTTAACTTCAATGCACAAGGGTTGAATGCTCTCGCGAAAACGCAGCATGATGGCTCGCCGAACCACGTCAGGGTAGCGCGATGGGTTACGCGGCATCATTCAGTTGGTTGACCAGGTGATTGAGGGCTTCGATCAGCTGCTCTGCAGTGACGGCGCTGGTGAAGAAAATTGGCCAGTCGACCAGTCCTGCGCGAACGATGTCGCTGGAGGAAATCTCGTTTTCTTCATCAAGATCGCTTTTGTTGATGCACAGACAGAACGGCAAGTCACCAAACTGCATGCGAATCTGATCCTGTAGCGTGAGTGTCGCGGTCAGGGTAGGGCGGCGGGTGGCATCACAGACCAGCAGGTAGCCACTCATCCCGGAAATATAGTCAGTCGTCAGTGCATCCAGGTGGTCGACCCCGGCGATATCCCACAGAACGAGTCGCTGTGCGGCGTCATGCTGGGTTTCGTGTGTTCGGGAGTCCTGACGGTGCCAGTTGATGAGATCCACCGTGGCGCCAAAGGTTGTTTGCAGAGAATCATCGAATTGGCCAGTGGCCAGACGTCTGGTAATCGAGCTTTTGCCAACGGCAAAATCTCCGAGGACGCAAATCTTGTCGATCGAGATGCGCATGAGACTCTCAGGCAAGCGAGTAACGAGGAAAATGGCTTGCACGACCACTGCTGCCGAAGTCTGCTTGATCAGGAAGCAAGTTTATCCTCCTGGTCCAGGCGTTCGAGTCGATAGCCGTGGTGGTAGATGCTTTTGAGTCGCCATCCATGATCCTTGTTGAACCTGAGTTTTTTGCGCAGGCGAGAGACGTGCGTATCCAGCGTGCGGGTGACCACCGATTCGTTCAAGCCCCAGATTTCCTTGAGGAGCAGATCGCGGGGCAAGATACGTCCAAGATTCTCAATCAGTCGGGCGGACAGTTCGAACTCACGACGAGTCAGTTCCACTTCTTCACCGTCCAGACGCAGCGAGTTCATTTGACGATCCAGTTCAATATTTCCCACCACCAGTTTGTTGGCTGTCGGTGCATTGCTGCTGGCGCGTCGAGCCACGGTATCGATACGGGCTTTGAGTATGGCATTGTCCAGTGGCTTGATGAGGTAATCGTCGGCTCCACTCTCCAGAGCCATCACGATGTCTTCTGCGGCGTCACGGGCGGTCAGGAAAATCACCGGGGTTTTGGGCCCAAGATTGCTTCGCAACCAGCGCAGCACCGAGTATCCATCCAGATCAGGGACTTCCCAGTCAAGCAGAATCATGTCGTATTCTTCAGACTTGACAGTTCTGATCAATTCCTGACCATGGGCCAGCCACTTGACGGTATGACCGGCGTCTTCCAGCCAGACCTTGATCACGTCGGCCTGATCAGGATCATCTTCGAGAAATAGAATTCGCATGCAGTCCCTTTTATTGTCAATGGGTCTCTTGTCGGCGCACGCCATGTCGCTCTGAACGCCCCATGGCGACAGCAGATACCGCTAGCAGCCTGTCGGGCTTGAGGTGATCTACTGCACAAAACCCGGGTTTGGCCAGATGTCCCGATCTTGTTGGTTAAATAGCGGTGCTATTCGCCTCAAAAGATCGAAAAATCTGACTCAAATCGACTTTTCCTCGTGACGACCCGTTAAAGTCCGCTAGGCTGCTAGTCACTATCCTGGCGTTTCATACTCGGCAGGCCAAGTATTGTGGGTTGATTGAGCCGGGTTAGTCCGGAGTCGAGCACTGACATACGCCGTCACATCATAGCCCTGAAAACCGCGATTGTCATGTCTGTGCCTGTACAACCACCTGATGGCAAAAGAATGTGAAACTGATCGGGAACTGACCGGGAACTGATCGACGATGCGCCGGTCAGAGAGCGCGTTGCCATCGATCCTTTGAATTGGAAGCGCGGCGGATTCCCCGGTTGTCAGACCCTGAGTGCTACGGATATGATGATCGGACTCATGGTTGAACTATCGGCAAATGGAACAGTCTAGATTATCTGGATACATTTGCTCCCTGGAAAGGAGCGAGCCCTGATGGGCGAAAAGCAAGTAGACGGAGCGCTGGTCAAGCGAGTACAGGAAGGCGACAAACGGGCGTTTGACCTGCTGGTTCTGAAATATCAGCAGAAAATTGCCAACGTCATCTCGCGTTATATCTCCGATCATGCCGAGACGCTAGACGTGGCTCAAGAGGCATTCATCAAGGCATATCGAGCCATCGGTCGGTTTCGTGGCGACAGTGCCTTTTACACTTGGTTGTATCGAATTGCGATCAACACCGCTAAGAACCATCTGGTTGCTCGTAGCAGGCGACCGCCCGCATCCGATGTTGATGCCAGCGACGCGATGGGCTTTCAGGCCGATGCTAGAATGCGTGAGGACGATACGCCTGAAAAGGCGCTGGTCCGTGAGCACATCAAGACAGCGATCTATCAGACCATCGATGGACTGCCGGAAGAACTGAAGACGGCCATTTCACTGCGTGAGTACGATGGTCTGAGTTATGAAGAAATTGCCGATGTCATGGACTGTCCGATTGGCACGGTACGATCAAGGATTTTCCGGGCTCGTGAAGCGATTGACCGCCAACTCGAACCACTGCTGGACAACACCGAGGCACTACGCTAGCTATGTCTGAGAAACAACTCGAAAATCTGTATACCTTCATGGATGATTCACTGGGCAATCATGAATCCCGATTTCTGTTGAAATCGCTGGATCATGACGAGAAATTGAGGGCACGATGGATGCGTTTCCATTATTGCCGAGTCGTCTTGCAGGAACCCTGTCAGGTCGACGCCAGTCTCTTGTCGCTCCGAATTAGCGAGGCTTTGGTCAATGAGCCATTGCCAGTCTCCGCAGCCGTTCGACGCGCTCCAGGTTGGCTCAAGCCGGTGGCTGGCATGACCGTTGCCGCCAGCGTGGCGATCGGCGCCTTTGCCTGGTTGCAGCTGTCTCAGCCTCAAATTCAACCGGGAAACACCATTGCCGATAGCAACACGACGACTATTGGGACGACTGTCCCCACCAAAGGGTTTGAAGTGCCCAATCAGGCGACTCCGGCTTCATCGGCAGGCTGGGAACCGAAGCTGCAGAATTACCTGATGCGCCACTCGCAAGTCTCCGGCAGCAGTCAGGCACGCAACCTGATGCCCTATGTCCACATCATCAGCACGCCACCGCCTGAGCCTGCCAGGATAGATCCTTCACAGGTTGACGAACGTCTCCTGCCGATCCAGGCCGAGACCAACAGACCCAAGCCATGAGGCGACTGGCTGCAGTCCTGCTCGGAAATCTTGCGCTGATCGCAGCCACTGTGGCCAGCGCCGCAGATCGGCCGAATGCAGGCGCTTGGCTGGACGACATGGCCACGGCGATCAACAGCCTGAATTATCATGGCACCGTGGTCGTGGCGCGCGACGCCGACATTGACGTGCTTGAGGTTTTTCACAAGGCCGATGCGTCCGGACGACGTGAAAAGATCATCACCCTGAATGGCCCGGCTCGCGAGATAATTCGCAATGGCGATTCAGTTCGGGCTATTTTTGCCGACAAATCGTCGGTCTCGATTGACGCCCGGATTACCGAAGGCCTGTTTCAGGCCGTTCCTTACAATCGAGTGATTGGAACCAATCCGAACTATGGGTTGATCGTGTTGGGATATGATCGAGTGGCTGGCTTCAAGACTATAGTGATCCAGATCAAGCCCAAGGACGGATTGCGCTTCGGTCAAAAACTCTGGCTGGAGTTGGAAACCGCCATGCTGCTCAAGACCGTGACTCTGGATGAAGATGACCATATTCGGGAACAGTTGAGCTTTACCAGTATTGACTTAGGTGGCGCTATTTCGGAGCGGGATCTGATGCCGACACTCATCTCTCCGAATGCAGTCGAACTGGAAATCAGTACGCTGGATGAGGTTGCGGTCAGACCATCAGACCAGACATACACAGCAAGTCAGTGGCGCGTCGGAGCGATGCCGGCCGGCTTCTTCATGGTTCGGCAGGTCAACTCCGCTAACCAGGAAAAACGCAATCTGCAGCATCTGGTGCTGACCGATGGATTGGCATCGGTCTCGGTCTACATCGAGGCCATTGACTCCGGATCACGACCGATTACCGGCTACAAGGAACTGGGTGGTCTGCACGTTTATGGCCAGCGCAGAGATGGTTACAACATCACAGCCATTGGCGAAGTGCCAGTGAAGACCTTGCACATGGTCGTGTCCTCGGTCAAGCGCATCAGTGCCGTGGCCGACCAGTAGCACGGCCCGATTGATTGACTGTCGAAGCTCCCACACCGCAACGACAGCCAGTTGAAGAGATCGCTTCGACTGCCTCGGCATCCTGTCGTGGCGTGATCGTCTCTGTGGCATCAGACGTCGCCACAGTTGAAGTGAATCGGCGTGCAGCCTGCCTGCGCTGTGACAATGGGCAAGGATGTGGTGTGTCGCTGATGGCCCAGCTGTTCTCAAAACCAGTC